>JBGTNM010000159.1:0-47073 GCA_041743025.1 Microcystaceae cyanobacterium | reverse complement strand
TCGGGCAAATCAGCAAAGCATTTGATAAACTCATCGGTCAATTCTGACTTCATAGTTCATCAAAACCTATTTCCCTAGTCTTACCCTTCATGGAATCACTGAGAGCCTTTGCCGCCAACTCTTCCAACTTCATATTCTGTGGTTGAGATAATAGTTGCTGCCACTTTATTTCATTTTCAATATCTTCGATTAGCTGTTCAGCAATTTCATTCTGCAAATAATCTGGTAAATCTTGTGCTTTTCTGAAAGCTTCTGTCAGTAGATTAGTCATATATCTAAGTGCGTTTTAGTGAATCCTCTTTATACGATGATAGATTTTAGCAGATAGTGCCAGTATATTACGCGATCGCTTGTCGGTCTAACAATGATTTATACTCCATCTTGGGTTAAATATGAACCGCTCAGAAACGATCGGCATTGATTTGGGGGGAACAGCCATTAAGTTGGGACGGTTTCTCGCAGATGGAACGTGTTTGGACTCGCTGACGATTGCTACGCCTCAACCCGCAACCCCAACGGCTGTTTTAGCCAAGACAGTCGCCGCCGTCCATCAACTCAATGTCGAAAAAAACAGTATCGCTTTGGGAGTCGGCACACCTGGGCCAGTCGATGCCAGCAGACGCATTGCCAAAGTCGCCATCAACCTGTCCGGGTGGCACGAAATTCCCCTCGCCGATTGGCTAGAAAAAGAAACCGGCCTGCCCACCATTTTAGCCAATGATGCCAATTGCGCGGGACTAGGAGAAGCTTGGCTGGGGGCTGGCAGGTCATTTAACCATCTTATTTTATTAACGCTCGGAACAGGAGTCGGTGGGGCAATTGTCCTCAACGGTCATCTCTTTACCGGACACTTGGGGGCAGCCGGCGAGTTGGGATTAATTACCCTCAACCCTGACGGGCCACCTTGCAATAGTGGCAATCAAGGCTCTTTAGAACAATATGTTTCCGTCCGAGCGATTCGTCGTCTGACGGGCAAAGAACCTGTCGAATTAGGGACTTTAGCCGAACAAGGCGATCGCGAGGCGTTAGAATTTTGGGACAGCTACGGCCGATTTTTAGGCGCGGGTCTAGCCAGTCACATTTACGTCTTGACCCCTGAAGCGGTGGTGATTGGAGGAGGAATCAGTGCTAGTGCTAAATTTTTCTTCCCAGCGACGCTGGCTGAAATTGAACGGCGAGTACTACCGTCCTCTCGTCACCGATTGCAACTACTGAGTGCCGAGTTGGGCAATCAAGCAGGCATGGTAGGAGCCGCTCGCTTAGCCTGGCAGATGGTATTTAATAAACTCAAGTTAAACATCATCTAAAATCCATTCTGAGCTGCGATCGCCCAAATTGAGCGGAAAACTGACTGCTTTGCCGAGACGGGGACGTTCACGGGTTCGCCGGATATAAGCCATCACCTGAGCGGTACTTCCCCAAGCATTAAGATAGTGGGCGATAGCATTGAGATGCTCGCCATATTCTTGTTCTGACAGGGGAAAAGAAGCTTGTTCGAGATATTTCCACATTACTTGAAAAAATATTCTGTCTTTAACTCGACGCAGCCGGATATCGTAGGAACATCCCCATTTTCTGAGCAATAATTGGTGTAATTCCTGTCCTGTCATGGTACACCCGTCCAATCGAGCGATCGCGAATTGCGTTTTATTATGATCTTGACGAAGTCAGAGGAAGCCTCGGCAATGCAGCGCCGAGGTCTCTCTGACGCTCCCACCGAATCAAGTGGGGGATTCTTCCTGTTTAGTGGCGATAACGGCATAAAAGGGATCGGCCCCCATTATTCCTAGCATTTGCAAGAAACTGGGGATTTTTGCCGGATAAGTAATGATTTCTGGCTCCTTAAATCCTGAAATGGCTTGAAAGTAATTTTTAACCAATTGTAGGCGGCTGGTGTCTGTTCCTTCGCGCCAAGCAGCGATTGCTTTTTGATAAAACATTCGATTAGAAAAGCTAACAATGACGATTCCACCCGGTTTGAGAAGGCGCTCAATCTCCGAAAACACCGCTTCAGGATATTGTAAATATTGCACCGATACAGCGATGAGAACTGCGTCAAAATCGTTGTCTGTCAAGGATAATTTGGGGTTTTGATTGAGATTTTGGGCAAAATAGTGATCGAGATGCGGGTTTTTTGCCAATTCTTCTTCATTCATCCCATGGCCTTCAACATGGGCGAATTTCATCTCATCCGGCAGATGAGACACCCAACTACTCATCAAGTCGAGAATGCGGGTATAGGGTTTGAGGCGTTCTCGATAGAGATGAGTCAACTGCTCGATAAACTCTTCATCAACGTGGGTAACAAAACGGGGAAAAGCATAAAAAGCCGTATCATTACCATCGTCTAACTTAGTTCGTTGTTCCGGTCGCAGTAACATTCCTGATTCAGATAAAATTGATTAATTTTTCATTTCCTACGATAACAGGCAAATTTTAACTTAGCACCAACTGGCACATTCTTTACGCTAGTCTAAACAGAAGTTAATCAGAGTAACTGAAGTTAAGATTCGTAAATTCTGGTGAGCAGTCCTTAACTAATGACAAAGGCTGGCGTAAAATAAGAGAAATGTTGTTCTCAAAGAAGGTATTTATCCTAACTTAATAACGTTGCTTAGTTTCTCTCCTTTTTAGACAAAATCAAGAAAGCTAAAAGCAACCTCAATAAAGCTTTACGGCACTTCTTCTAAAGTAGCTTAATTTTCTTTATAGCGAAGTAGAAGTGGATTTGCTGTGGCTTGATGAGTTAGGTTAAACTTCCTTCTTGTCCATGCCGAAAAGACTATAAGGGCAAGCATTGCAACAATAATAAAACAAAATTTTTGCAATAATTGCAAACCCTTTTTAGACACTTTCTGTAAGCGTACTGTATTGATCCAAAGAAGTTAACTGCAATCCTGTTATGGAAACGCTATGAATACTCAAACTCCTAACTGGTTCGATTCGGCCAACGCATCTCCAGTGCATTTAGGCCCAGACGCGCCCGTCGAATACATTGTAGTTGGTTCCGGTGCTGGTGGCGGGCCGCTGGCCTGCAATCTCGCCAAAGCTGGGCATAAAGTGGTTCTGATTGAAGCAGGCGACGACGATCCCCAAACAGATTTCCCTGCCGAGGTACCTTTTTCTGGTGCCAGCATCGCTGACGATCCCCGGATATCATGGGGCTATTTCGTGCGGCACTATGCCAACGACGAGCAGCAACGCCGCGATCCCAATTACGACCCGGTAAAAGACGGCGTGTGGTATCCGCGAGTTGGCGCACTGGGAGGATGCACGATACACAGTCTGATGGTCGAAATGTATCCGAGCAATTCTGATTGGGATGACATCGCCAAGATCACCAAAGATCCCAGTTGGAAAGCTGACAATATGCGGAAGTACTTCGAGCGCTTCGAGCAGTGCCGCTACGTTCAGCGCCCAGGAAATGAGGGAAACGGGCCGTCACGTCACGGATTTGACGGCTGGCAGCCTGCGGAAATTCCCGATCCCATCGTTTTCGATAACGACCCCAATATTCAAAGTGTCCGCAAAGCGATCGCTGAGGAAATCGGCGCTCCTGGAGTGTTTGAACTCCTCAGTCAAGGGAAACTCGATCCCAACGATTGGCGTGTTATCGATAAAAGAGACGGCCTCTACAACCTCACCCTCTACACGCGCAATGGCCATCGGTACGGGCCGCGGCAACTGATTCGGGAGACAAAAGCTGCCCTTCCCAATAACCTGATTATCAAAACTAACAGCTTAGTGACACGAGTGCTGTTTAAGGATAAGACAGCGATCGGTGTTGAATACGTCACCAATCCTCGCCTCTACCGCGCCGATCCTAATCCCAACCCCGATCCTAACGGTTTGGCGAATAAAGAAACGATGATGGTGACTCGTGAAGTTATTCTGTCGGCAGGGTGTTTCAATAGCCCCCAAACCCTGATGCTTTCTGGCATCGGCCCAGCAGACGAACTCGCCAAACACGGTATCCCGCAAATTGTCAACCTGCCAGGAGTCGGCAAGAACCTCCAAGACCGTTACGAGATTACAGTTATCACCAAGCTTAAATCGGATTTTACCTTCGCCCAACAATGTACCTTTTTCAATGGCGACGATCCCTGTGCTGCTGATTGGTTCCAGAACAAGGGACTCTACACCAATACGGGTGTCCTTAACGTCATGTATCTTAAGTCCAAGACAGCACAAGCTAAAGGACGGCCCGATCCCGACCTTTTCATCTTTCATGCCCCCTTGCCATTTACCGGCTATCACGAAGGTTACTCCCAGCGCTTTGGAGAAAGGGACAAACACACCTGGGCGATTCTCAAAGCACATACCCTCAATAATGCCGGAACAGTCACGTTGCGCTCAAAAGACCCGCGAGACACTCCCATCATCAACTTCCGTTATTTTGCCGAAGGCAGCGACACCGAAGGCGAAGATCTCTCCTCTGTGGTTGATGGGGTGGAAATTGTGCGACGTTTTAACGCGAACCAGCACGTCAAGGATATTACAGTTGAGGAGATTTGCCCAGATCCGGCGGTACATGGTGATTCTTCTTCGCGCGAAGCGATCGCCAAATACGTGGCCAGTCAAGCCTGGGGACATCATGCTTCCTGTACTAACAAGATGGGGCCGCGAGAAGATCCGATGGCGGTAGTTGACAACAATTTCCGCGTTCACGGTACGCGCAACCTTCGCATCGTAGACGCTTCGATTTTCCCCCGCATCCCTGGCTATTTCATTCTCACGCCAATTTATATGATTAGCGAGAAAGCCAGTGAGGTTATCTTAGCGGACGCTAAAAAGCAGTTTGGACGACGATAATTCGGACAAGCTTTTCTAGAAAAATTGCCCCCTTCAGGGGGTTCTTTTTTAAATTTATTGAGCTTCTGTTGGTTCCATTTGATTAATACTAGCACCTACAGCCACAATTTCGCGAACAGCTTCCCCACTGATAATTATTCACTATTAACTAATTGAGCCAATCTTTTCTAACAATTGCATTTCATTTACAACAGTAATATCAGAAGAATTGGTTAATTTTTCTGTTTCAGGAATGGCGAGTCCAAGCTTGACTAGGAAAGTTCTATCTTTATCGATGCCGAATACCTTTTTATACTGGGAATATTTAGGAATGTACTGAGCATAACCTCTGCCTGCTTTACATTCAATCCACAGTAAATTATCATTTACTAAAAATAGTAAATCTGTTTCAACTCTTTCACCTCCAGGAAACTTTAGGCGAGCATTTCTCAAAGATTGATATTCGATGCTTTGTTTGTGTAAAGCTTCAGAAATTTCTTGAAAAATATATCTTTCAAACCATCTTCCATCAAAAAAACCTCCTATTCCAGGATAATTAAATTTAAGCTTTCCCTTAATAATTTTTTGGGATGAATCATAATGATAATCAGATAACAAACCAGCTTTAACTAATAATTTACAAAATTGATTGCAGCCATTGACTATTACTTGTGATTCGCAGTCAGCTAGATTTAATATAAATTCTGACTTGGAAGATGAACTTGTTTTAATCGCTTTGTGTAAATTAGCAAGTCTATTATAGTATTTTCCTAAAACTTGAGCGACATGATTCAATACCTCATCATTGGTGCTGGAAGTATAATATTTTTCTACAATAATATTCTTCTGTTTTAGCCAAGTGATGATTTTACCTGTCGGTGAGTTAAGTTCTTGAACAAGCGCTTGCATTTCAATAGAGGTTGAATCAGCGCAAACTTGTTCATAATCAACAACTTTATTTAAAGTTTCATCATTTGTATGAGAAATAAAATCGGTTTCTACGCTAATATTCTTCTGATTTAGATTGTTAACAATTAGTTTTAGATCTTGAGAAATAGTTTGCGTTTGAAGGTCGTTTAAATCGACACAATCTTGCTCCTGGGGATTGGGCAAAAGCGATTGATGGTTAATCCTGTAATCTTGGGTATTAGCCGAGGCATTAGACTGATAAAGTTCGTATATATCTTTGATTTCTTCTTGCAGGATAAATCTTAGTTGTGCTTCCGTAATTTCTTGACTTTTTTGCCGTTTATTAACCAGCAAAGTTCCGACAGTTCCGCTAACGGTTCCGCTAACTAATCCTACTAATACTGCTCCAGCATTTTTAGGAAATAAAGCGAGAGAAGTTGTCCCACTAATCGTCAATACGATTGAACTGATTAACAATCCATCAAATAATGATTGCATAGTCTGATTTTATTGATGACAGGACTTACATAACTGACCAGAAATGTTGAATGTCGTAATAAAACTTTACATATTGAATCACTCTAACCCTATAATGGCTATTTTTTATCTTAACCAAATTAGTTTTCTGAACCAATGTACATAGCTGATTTCCTGACACATATAGGCTTGAAGATAACGAAGTTTATCTAATATAGTTTTGCCAAATTCTTGGGGTATATCTATTAGTTGTAAGATTAAATAAGCGATTAAGCAGCTATAGATTTGAATCCGAATCCCATTCTCATTTTTGGTCATTAATCTATCTAATTTCAGGTGCATTTTTAAGAATTTCCATAGCAACTCTATCTGCCATCTTTGTACATATATATCGGCTATTTCTTCATTTTTTACTCCCTCATCTCCTGACTCTGGCAAATTAGTTGCCAACCGGAATTCTGTTTTTTCTTCTAAATCACAAAATGCGACTACTCTGATTTCTACTTCTCTTTCATCTTTGCCTACTTTACAATTCCCATTCTCCCACATTTCTAGAGTTACATTATTTTTGATTCTCAAGACAAATGCCTTATTTGTCTGCTCTTTTAATTCTCTAATTCTTTCACTAGAAGCAAAACCTCTATCCATTATTCCCACTCCCTTTTCGGGAATTTCTTCTACCGTTTCTTGTCCATATTTATGATCATGTCCTTGCCCAAAATGAATGACGATTCCCCCAACTTCTGATGTCCAACTATCTAACCCACAAAACAATTTAACTTGATGATATCCTTGACTCCATAATAATTTACTTGTCAGACTAATAATGGTTGAATCTATGGGAAATAAAGAGCGGGTTTTGCTTTTACCTTTTTTCTGAGTTAATTCTTTTTTTAAGTGATTAATTATGTCTAGAAAAACTTGAGTATCTCTCTTTTTGCTCGCTTTGGAGAAGTTGGATATTTTTAAGTCTATTCCTTGATTATTTAATCTTTTAAATAAATCTTGCATACTGACTACACTTTTATCCATTACATACTCCAACCAACAGGAGACAAATAAAAATGTATTGAGAACTGGATAATCTTTTTTGGGGAGCGGCTTCAAGATATCCTTGATGACCTTGGAAAAATTTCTTAGAATCACAATTGATAATTTTAGTTTTTACATTTTATTTTATCATCTTTGACAGCTTTTTTTGAAGCTTTTTTCTAACATTCAACACTTCTGATAACTGACAACTATGAACTCTATATTTGACAAGGGCAATTCATGAATTGCCCTTACATCAGGAAATAATTAAGAATTTGCCCCTAATAATTTAATCACTTGAGAAAGTTGTTTCGGGTTAAATACTTGTCGTAAGGCAGCCACGAGGGCGGATGGTTCAACGGAAACGAGCATTTGGGGAAGTTTGGTAGTAGCAAGTTGTTGTAGTCCTTGGCTAGGAGCAATTTCTTTTGCCCTACCCAACTCCATTAAATCGCTGCCTTGCTTAAGATTTTTGATCACCACTGGGGCAAGGGTGCGGTAAGAATGTAACGGATTAGCGATCGCTGTTTGAGCGACTTTAACCAGGGTTTGCCAGTTGGGTTCTTGGGGAACTAACTTAGCTAATTGCTGGCACAATTGCTGGAGGGATTGGCGGCTGTCGGGTGTGGATGGCTGTTTGAAGACAGCTAACATCTGTTTAAGCAGGCTTCTGACTTGGGCAGGTACGCCTGTTGCGACTGACTCAGTGCCAGGTATGCCGCCTTCGAGCAGTTGGTTTAGGTAGGCTTGCAGTTCGACAAAGGTGGGTTGAGCTTTTTCAACCACCACATCTGCTTCTTCTGCTTGCAACCCGAAGGGACTTTGCAACTTTTCGACTAAATCTTGTAAAACATCGTATCCCTTAAAAAAGAGGGATTCTAGTTTTTGATCGACGGTTATTTTGTGTTCTCGCAGAATTTTGAACGCATCTTCTAGGCGGTGGGAGATTTTTTGGATGCTGCCATAGCCTAACATGGCGGCTCCTCCCTTGATAGAATGGGCAGCCCGAAACATTTCATTGACTCTCTCTTGATCACCTACGACAGAAGATAACTCTAAAATGCCGCTTTCTAAAGTTTCTAGGTGTTCTTTGGCTTCTTCAATAAAATAGCCGAGTATTTTCTGCTGATCCAAGGCTGTTTCCCCCTTTAGAATGGTATTTCGCCCACTGGTTAGACTGAATCCTATTTGGGCTACAGTTATAGAATTCCCCAAAATTTTCTGAAAATATCAGGCTGCGGGAAAAATGATGAAGAAAGTTAGTACTAAATCTCTAAACCTGCTTAGGCTTAAAGGAAATTTGTAAAATATCAAGTAAGTAGTAGTGCAAAATAAATTTCCGAGTTGAGACAGGGAACAGGGAACAGGGAACAGGGAACAGGGAACAGAAAAGAAATACAGCGATTTCAGTTCTCGGTGGAAAATGGGTAATTAATTTTGCTTAGGTACTTAACAATGGCAAAACTTCCATCAGATACTTTAACAACAATTTTTCAGTTACAAAGACGATTAATTAAACTCATTAATGAAGCAGGAGAAACTGAACAAATAATTTTTGTGCATGTTTGGCGAAACACTAGAAACCCTACCTGAGTTAGAAGAAGCACAAAATGCTAGAGAACGTTTAACGTTATCTTATTCAAGACTGAGTAACTTAGTGTTACGAGTGGCAGAATATCAACCCACTGCGCCTAATGCTATATTAAACTTACTGTTACAAACAATAGAACAAGCACAGTCAACGGCTGATGCTTCTCAAGCAAGTGTGTTAGAAATTAAAAGGAATTGGGATTTATTATGACTAAAGAATACAAAATTCCTGATGAAGAAACAAGAAAACGAGAATTAGCACAAATTCGCGCTAGTAATCGAATGCTAGATGAATTAAATTTAGCGTTAGATGATTTGATTGCGATGATTGAAGCAGATTTAAGAGAGCAACGTCGAGAAAGGTTACGGAAAACTTCTCAATCAGTGTAATTTATTGAAAAATTCAGTTTAGTTTCAATCTCTTCTGCCTACACGCTGACTTACACTTTTAACTTGCTTGGCTGCACTTAAAAGTGTCTTCAACAGGGAATTTTCATTGTTCAATTTATTTATTTCTTTATTTTTCCTGGTAATTGCTCCTTTATAACCACCGATTTGACGGTTTCTATACTCTAACTCATAACCTGACCAGCGTAATAAACAGGAATGAATTTCTGCTTTTGTAGAAGCTTTACCACCAAAATGCTGAATGGCTCGCTTTATATCTTCTTGACTATAACCTAAGTCCTGAGCAACTTCTTTAATTAAATCTGCTTTGCTAGTCATGTTGAGAGAATTTAGAAATGTTACAATTACTATATAACAATCAAATTCTTTTGCTGTCAATTAGTAACTTCAACTAGATATAAACAAGTAGACGATTTGAAACCTTTATCGAATCTGATTGGTCAATCCGCACAAACCAGCATAAGCGATCGCGATCGCGTCTACACTGTCATCAACCGGCAACGTTTCTATGTCAAACAAATGTTTAACCATTTCAGCGACTTCTTCTTTAGTGGCTTTGCCATTGCCGAGATGACATTTCCAACTAGATTGATGCAAGAAAATCGGGTTAATTTTTGCGTCTCGATAGCTGACTAAACTAACAATTCCCAACGCTTGCATCACGCCGCCTGCTGCTTTAATTTGACGGCTAAAATAAGGCATTTCGACAGCGATACCATCGGGATGAAATTCTTGGACTAAGCAAATAAGATCTCGCTCAATTTCCGATAATCGCTTGGGAGTCGAGCAAGTTTTATCGGTTTCAATCGTTCCGTAATCAATTAATAGCGGCTGTTCTGATTCTTTTTCTTGTAAAATAGCCCAACCTAAGATGGCTAGTCCTGGATCGATACCTAACCAGATTTGTGTAGACATTTGATGATTTAAGTTAAAGAGACAAAATTGAGATTGCCTGCTTCTGATTTTTGCATACAATTAAAAAGAGTTCACTAAAAACTAATGCCATGAAAATTAAAGCTATTATTCATCCAGCAGAAGAAGGAGGCTACTGGGCTGAGGTTCCTGCTTTACCTGGCTGTATTACCGAAGGGGACTCAATCGAAGAAGTCACGAGTAATCTTGAAGATGCCATTCAAGGATGGCTTGAGGTAGCCAATGAAAGCCAGCCATTAGACTCCTGCGACCGAGTTGTTGAAATAGCAATATGAAATCGATTTCAGGAAAAAAGTTAGGTAAGATTGTCGAGACAAAAGGTTGGATTCTCAAAAGAGTTACAGGCAGCCACTACATTTACGAAAAACCGAGAGAAAACAAGATTTTATCAATTCCCGTGCATCGCAATCAAGATTTGAAGATAGGTACGCTGACAGCACTGATGAAAATAGCGCAATTGTCAGAAGAAGATTTATAGCTGCTTTCAGCTTATTGACTAGAGGTAATCCCTCGCTCGCGCAACTGACGCACAAAAAATTCTTCTAAGGAAGCACGGGTGCGGTTGAGGGTCAGTAATTGAGCGTCCATTTCGCTTAAGGAATTGACAAAAGGTTGAGGCTCGCCTTTAAGCTGTCCGTGCCAGCAATTATCCGTCTTGGTCAATCCTACCATCCAAGGCGATAAATCTTTCTCCGTCCCCCCTTGAACTGTGACCTGATAGACATCAGAACGACCGAGAATGCCTTCCAACGAACCGACACAGAGCAACTCTCCGCGTGCGAGAATGGCGATGCGATCGCAGATTTGCTCAACATCGGTCAGAATGTGAGAGTTAAAAAAAATAGTTTTTCCCTGAGCTTTGAGGGAGAGAATAATTTCGCGTACCTGATAGCGTCCTAGCGGGTCAAGTCCCGACATGGGTTCGTCTAAGAACACTAGTTCTGGATCGTTAATTAACGCCTGAGCCATACCGACCCGTTGTAACATCCCTTTAGAATACTGGCGCAGTTGCTTTTTGCGGGCAGTGCTTTGCGCCAATCCCACCAAGTCGAGCAATTGAGGAATACGCTGCTTTTGCAGTTTGGCAGGAATTTGAAATAAACCCGCCACAAACTGTAAAAACTCCCACGCACTCAGATAATCGTAAAAATAAGCGTTTTCTGGCAGATAACCGACTCGTTGCTTGACAGAACGAGTCCCTATAGGATGGCCCAACAAAACGGCACGTCCAGAACTCGGACGAACAATTCCCAGTAAAATTTTGAGGAGAGTGGTTTTCCCCGCGCCATTGGGGCCAAGCAATCCGAAGGTTTCTCCTTCATATACCGACAGAGAACAGTCTTTGAGCGATTGTAACTTCTGATTGAGCCAAAAACCCGTGCGATAAATTTTCGCTAAATTCCATGCCTGCACGACTGGCATAGGTTGGGCAGTTTGTTCAAGTTCCAGACTATTTTTGACAGAATTCATTCCCATTTGTTTGCTATTAGTTTTAGCGATGTAGCAACTTCTATGTTTATTTTTCCCAAGTTTGGAATCGATGTGTCAATTTTTTGGCTTAACGAATGCCGATTAATTCAATGTCAAAGATTAAATCTTGTCCTGCTAACGGGTGATTGGCATCTAGCGTGATATCTTCCTCAGAGACATCTGCCACAAGCACCGGAATAATTTGACCGCTCGTATGGCGAATTTGTAAAGGCTGTCCGATCTCAACGGCTAAATCCGAGGGAAACTGTTCTCGCTCAACCACCATGACTAATTCAGGTTGATAGGGGCCGTAGGCTTGAGCAGATGGGATGTTTACGGTTTTGGCGTCTCCCAAATTCATTCCTATGACTGCCTCCTCAAAACCAGCAATCACATTTCCGTCTCCTAAAGAAAATTCTAAAGGATCGCGGTCGGTTGACGAATCAAAGACCGTACCATCCTCTAATTTACCCGTGTAGTGAACGCTTACAGTATCACCCAGTTTTGCTTGTGACATAGTTTTTTTCCAATATTGTTAATTTATCACAAATACTTATCTTACTCAATCAATAGGAGTTTAAGGTTTACTTTATAAACAACCTCTAAGGTAATAACTGATATGAGCGATCAACCTATTATTACTCTGACCCAAGGAAGCAAGATTTTTGAAAATGGAACGGTTGCTCTACAAGACTTAAAAATGACCAACTCTCCCACCCCTGAACCCACGCTCTTCGATGTCATCAAAAAAATTGATGAATTTTCCGCCGAGGTTAAAAAGATTGACGAGCGATTCGCCGAGTATAGACAAGCAACTCAGTGGGTTGTTCAACTGGCTTTCACACTAATTGCCAGCGCTACTATCACCGTAATTATCACTGCTGTTTTTCGCAAGTAATCAGAAAACCTTGATGAATCCGGCTGTAACGCTTTGAATTCAACGATGATGGCGTTTAAAATCAAACGCACTCAAACCTATCATCAAGAGAAGTCCAACGAGTGTTGAAGGTTCAGGAATAGGCGTAGTTTGTAAAGCAAAGGCAGTAGAAGCGGACGTAATGTTAACAATGGCAGGTATTCCTAGATAAGTGATGCCGAATGCAGCACTGAGCGTTCCAGGAGCCAAGCTGGTAAAATGGCAAGAGCTAGTCACGCATTGAGATAAATTTTGATTGAAATCGGTCACTTCAACCACAGGAATTCCGAGAACAGGGTCAGTTGGATTGAAGTGAAAATTAAAGTTGGTCGTATCTCCTGATGCCGAAACAGCAGACCCCGAACCAGAAAATGAAGCAATCGCGATGCTATTGAAGGTTAACCCAGGAATGACCGTTTGCGGAAAGAAATTATTGAGTAATAGCGAAGCAGGAAGGCTCGTATCGCCGTCTGCCAAACTCAGCAGGAGGGCATCTTGAGCATAAGGCACTTCTAGTAGCTTGTTGATGGTTAAGGTTCTGGTTCCCATTAGAGCGCCAAAATTGGGGTCGCTGCTAAAATCTATTGTTACTGAGCCGTTGAAGTTGACAGAATAGGCACTAGCTGGAGAGAGAGACAGAACACTCGTACAGACAAGAGAAAAGCCAGCCAAACAGCCAATTGTTTTTTTCATACACCCGTCAGAATCTCGTTATTGTTAACGTACCCAAATAGAACCAGAGAATTTCCTTATTGCACAGTTGTTTTAACTGCTTGGCGCAAGGCTCTCGTCTGTTCCAAAATAACCTCAATATCTTCAGTAGAAAGACGCTCGACATAATTTATTTTAATTTCTTCGAGTAAATCAGTCAATAGAAATTCTAAGCGATCAATACTTTTTTGGTTTTGTAATTCCGAACCCATCGTTTGACGAAATTTATCAACGAGGTTTTTCATTAATTCATTAAATACTGGATCTTCTTGTAACAGGTTTTGGAGTCCTTCAGCAAAACCTTGATACAGTCTAGAAACGAGTTGCTCGGTCAATTGAAGCTGTAAATTTTTAAATCCTGGTAAGTATTGCAATCCTTGATAAGCTGGCGTTTGAGTAAGGGCTTTTTCAATATTATAGTTTAAAAATGCTTCCGCTTCAGGACGAATTTGAGGAAGCACTTTTTCAATGATTAATTGAGCCATCATCCAAGTAATTTCAACCGTTTCATTGGTGTCATTAATATCAATGTAGGGATTGACTTGATGCTGAGTTATTAGCTTGCGAAGACTGCCATCTTTGATGGAATTTTGAACTTGATCGATCGCTTGTACGATAACAACTTGAGTGATATCTTGAGCAATATTAGCGACAAATCCCTGACTAGCTTGCTTTTTGACAGCTTTGAGATCGATCAGTTGTGCTTGATGTAAGCGAATGATCAACGGAATAATTCTCAACCATCGCCAAAGCGGAATGAGTAGAAAAATATCGTACCAACGCCACAACATAGCATCAAACCAACTGACTCCTATATGACGGCGGCTGATATACCAAGTTCGCAGCAAAAATTCGCTTAAAAAGATTAAAAAGAAAGGAAAATCGAGCAGTCCGAAATTATTAACAGGCTCTCCATTTTCCCCGACAGGACGAAAATAATTGGTTTCTAGTAAGGGACGAATTTCGCGATCAAAGAAATTAAGTTCCTGACGAACTCCACGTTCGCTGAGAGATTGGCGACTCCAAAAAACTTCAAAAGCCTCTTTAGAAGAAGCATCTCTTGTTCCAAAAATATGTTCACGCATTTTATTTTTAATCCGTTCAAACGTTCCTGTTTTATTAGAAACTTGGAATGGATTATCATCAATCATCTCTAGGCTTTGCTGTTGCAAGTTAGCGAGAATTATATCGATATTCTTCTGATTGCTTACAGAATTTTGAGCAGGGTCTTGCAAGGCATTCTGATTGAGTTCTTGATTTAATTTGTCAACTGTTTGTAAATAGTTTTCTGTCTCTCGATAAGGTTCAATTCCTTTTACCCAGTCATACCAATAAGCGACATTAAATGGTAAAACTTTAATTGGTTTCTTGGGAATTTCTCGCTCAAATGCACCTATTTTAATCAAAAACTGTACTCTTCCTTGTAACCAAAAATCTCGCAGAGGAATGAAAGTTAGATTAAAAATTACTAAGCTATAATTAGCGAGTACCAAAAGAGCCATTATCTTTTCAAACCAGAGACGAGAGCGTAGTGTTTTGGCTGGAGAACGCGGCTGAATTTTGGCAAGGGTCATAATCAAAGTCAATCCTATTAACTACTTTCATTTTATAAGATCAGTGCCATTTTTAATTCTGTCAGTCAGAACAATTCAACGGTTGCCGCGATCGCCTACACTAAAACTAATCTGTTGTTCGCTGACGAATGATGAACACAATAGCTAATCAACCTTATCCCTATAAAGTCGGTGGAAGCCTCGCTTTCGATCACCCTACTTATGTCGAACGTCAGGCAGATAGAGACTTACTCAATGCACTCAGAGCAGGCAAATTTTGTTATGTTTTCAACTGCCGTCAGATGGGAAAATCGAGTCTGAGAGTGAGGGTAATGCATCAACTTCAAGCAGAAGCAATGAGTTGTGTCTCAATTGATATTAGTAGCTTAGGCAGTGATATCAGCCAGCAGCAGTGGTATAGTGGTATCATTACGCAATTATTTTTAGGGTTTCATTTGGCTGGCAAAGTCAATTTAAAACATTGGTTGCGAGAGCGAGATAGGTTATCTCCCGTTCAGAAATTAAGCTATTTTTTAGAAGAAGTTATTTTGGTTAATTGTCCAGGAGAAAAGATTTATATTTTTATTGATGAAATTGATAAAGTTCTCAGTCTCAATTTTTCTCTAGATGACTTCTTTACTTTAATTCGTTATTGTTACAATCAACGCGCTGAAAACCCTCAGTTTGAACGCTTAGTTTTTGCCCTCTTTGGCGTGGCAACGCCCTCCAATTTAATTCGAGATAAAACACAAACCCCGTTTAACATCGGCCAGCCGATTGAATTAACCGGATTTACCCCAGCCGAAATTAGTCCGCTCGCGGCTGGGTTTCAAACTCTCGCCGATTGCCCGCAAGCAGTCTTAGCATCTGTTCTCGACTGGACAGGTGGGCAGCCTTTTTTGACGCAAAAGCTCTGCCAGTTATTAATTAATTCCCAACCCACGATTCCCGCCGAGCAAGAAGCCAGTTGGGTCGAAAAAACGGCTCGTTGTGCCATTATTAAACATTGGGAATCACAAGATGAACCCGTTCACTTAAAAACGATTCGCGATCGCCTCTTTCGACAGGAAAAAAAAGCGGGACGGCTGTTAGGATTGTACCAACAAATTCTGCAACAAGCTTCAATTGAAGCCGATGATAGTCCCGAACAAAGTGAACTGCGGCTTTCAGGATTGGTCGTCAAACGAGACGGTCAATTAGTTGCTTACAATCGCATTTATCAAGAAGTTTTTAATCGTCAGTGGGTTGCCAAAGAATTAGCAAAAATTCGCCCTTACTCCGAAGCAATTGCCGCTTGGACTGCTACCGATTATCAAGATGAGTCTCGCCTTTTGCGAGGTCAAGCACTGCAAGATGCCCTCAGTTGGGCAGCCGATAAAAGCCTCGACAATATTGACTACAAGTTTTTGAGTGCTTCTCAAGATGCCAATTTAGCGACCCAAAAACAAGCCAATGAAATTCTCACCCAAGCCAATCGCCGAGCCAGACATAGAATCAGGATTGGTGCTGCTTTCCTGGTTTTCTCGTTGTTGGGGGCTATTTTTTCTTTCTTCCAATTGCAGGAAGCTCGGCTTGGCATTCAATTAGAACAAAGCAGCGATGAAGCTTTACGGCAATTTGAATTTGAAGCCCTCGAAGGGTTGGTTTCGGCCATGCGCTCTGGACAGCAGTTGCAAGAGATTGTCGATGACGGACGGCCACTGCAAACCTATCCTACTACCAGCGCCATTTTAACCCTAGAGCAAATTCTTGATCGCATTCAAGAAAAAAATCAACTCAAGGGTCATCAAGAAGCCGTCAACAGTGTTAGCTTGTCTCCCGACGGACAACTTATTGCCTCGGCTTCGAGTGATAAAACAGCTAAATTGTGGGGCCGCGAAAAAAGGGATCTGATGGGCCATCAAGACGCTGTTTATAGTATTGCTTTTAGTCCTGACGGCAAGCTAGTAGCAACGGCTTCAGGCGATCGCACTGCCAAAGTTTGGAATTTACAGGGACAAGTTCTAGCGACCTTCAACGGTCATCAAGGGACAGTCTACAGCGTCAGCTTCAGTCCTGATGGTCAACAGTTAGTGACCACCTCAAGCGACAAAACTGCTCGCCTTTGGAGCTTACAGGGCAAGCCATTAGCTGTATTGAGAGGTCACAGTCGCCCCATTGATGATGCCAGCTTCAGTCCTGACGGTCAATTCATCGTCACCGCTTCGCGTGACGGCACGGCTAAATTGTGGGACACCAAGGGACAGTTGATTAAGACTTTTCCCCAAACTTCTCAAGGGTTTTACAGTATTCGTTTTAGTCCCGATGGTCAGCGTATAGCAGTAGCGGCCAAAGATGGAACGGTGAGAATTTGGGACAGACAAGGCCAGCCGTTGCAAACCTTAAAAGGACACCAAGAGTTGGTCAACCGCGTAGACTTTAGCGCGGATGGAAAATGGATAGTTACCGCTTCAGGAGATGGAACGGCTAGGGTGTGGAACCTTCAAGGAATTGAAATGGCGGTTTTACGCGGCCACCAAGACCTCGTTTACGGCGTGGCAGTCAGCAGGAACGGTCAGCGCGTCATTACGGCTTCTAATGACAAGACAATCAAAGTTTGGGACGTGCAGCAAAAACCCGAAAAAGGGTTCAGCACTGCCAACAAACGGATTGCCAGTACTAGCATTGCCGCCGAGGGTCAGATAATAGCGATCGCTTCTGAAGATGGCAATATCTCTTTATGGAACGCTCGCGGACAAAAACTGAAGCCGTCTCTCGACCTTGATGCCTATCCCCAAAGTCTCAGTTTCAGTCCTGACGCACAACATCTGGCGATTGTTACTCGCAGTGGAACCGTTCAATTGTGGAACTGGCCAGGAAAACCCTTGGCCGAGAGCTTAAAGCCTTCAGTACAGGCAAAAGCGGTTAGTTTTAGTCCTGACGGGCGCATTTTGGCCGTTGCTACCTTTGACGGTCAAGTGGAGCTATGGGATATTCAGGGAACCTCACCCCAATTGATCAAAGACTTTGCTGCACACAAAGCCCCGATTTATGCCCTCAGTTTCAGTCCCGACGGTCAACGCATTGCTACGGCTTCGAGCGATAAAATGGCTAAGCTGTGGGATCTAAGCGGAAAACTGCAAGCTGAGTTTGTCGGACATCAAGACTGGATTATCGCTTTGAGTTTCAGCCCCGACGGACGCTATTTGGTGACGGCTTCGAGTGATAAAACCGCCAAATTGTGGAACATTCAGGGAAGGTTATTAAAGACCCTCAATCGAGAATATGACCTGTTTCCTCTCACCGAGGTAAGTGTCAGCCCCAGCTACATTGCTACTGCTTCACGCGATGGCATGATTAGACTTTGGGACTTCCAGGGCAACCTTTTGAATCAACGTCGAGAACATCATCAAGACGCTATCTTCGCCCTGCAATTTAGTCGTGACAGTTCACAATTAATCAGTGTCGCCAGAGATGGAACTGTCCGCATTTGGGCAGTTCAAGAAGCATTGGCTCATTTAAATTCTCTTTTGGCACAGGGATGTCAGTGGCTAAATGACTATTTAATCAGCCGCCCTCACGAACAAAAAAAACTTTCTGCTTGTCCCTAATGAGGTTACACCTTAACTTGATGATTTGTTAAAAATTGCTGCAAACCTCTAGCCTGAGATCCCCCTCGCTATGCTAGGGTATTAAAGTATTGAGAGTTCGGTTCGGTTCGGTCGCAGCATTGGTTATGAATATTGACGGGTTTTCCTGCAAATCTTGCCTGATGTGTTTCCGAAATTCTATTGATTCCTCTCGTTGCTTCTTTTTAATTTTGGAGACATTTCATGGCAATTTACGTTGGTAATTTAGTTTACGAGGTCACTCAAGAGGATCTCACAGGAGTTTTTGCTGAATATGGTACTGTGTCGCGAGTTTACTTGCCCACCGATCGTGAAACTGGACGCATGCGCGGTTTTGGTTTTGTTGAGATGGCGAGTGACGAAGAAGAAAACGTCGCGATTGAAGCTTTAGATGGCGCACAGTGGATGGGACGTAATCTTAAGGTAAACAAGGCAAGACCTCGCGATGATGAAGGTAGTAGCAATAAACGCAATAGTGCAGGCAATTCCCGCAATAGTGGTGGATTTGCACGCCGCAGCGCTTACTAAATAGTTGCTTGATTTCTCATAGGTATTTAGTTAATTAGCACGTTAGGGCGAGCAACACTCGCTCTATTTTGTTAATGTCAGGAAGGGTAAGGTGGGCAATGCCCACCCTACTTATCTATTCATTTATTAATTGTTTATTGTTCTATGATTTAAGGTTGCTAAATTACCTTTTAAGCTTTATCAGTGTGTGAAACATTCCTCCAAGACAAAGCATAAATAAACCTGATTTTGGAGAAGGTTCAGGAATGCTTTGAGAATTAGTATTGCGGGTTGCTATATCTTCCTTGATGTCAGAGATGACCTTATAGAAAGTTCCAATAATTTTAGACGAAGAATTACACTAATAACATTCCCTTTTCCTTGACTCAAATGATTAACTTAGATAAAAAATTTCCTTGGGGATTTTCCTACAGTTTTAATTTGATGGTTGATTTCTGCGTTTGGGTGCTAGAAATAGATGGACTGCGGATACCTCCCTTTGTCCAACATTCAGACGGCAACAAAATACTCCAAAAAGCTGATATAAAACCCGAAGATTGGCTTCTTTGGTTGATTTTAGTCGTAAAACTACAAGATCAGCGCCTAAATTGGCGCGTCGAAAATCTGCAAGCCTTGATAACAGAAACATTTACTTCTGTTAAACTAATAAATAGCCAGCAGAATCAAGTAATTGAATCCTTAAAAGAACCTTCATTGATAGCAAAAAACCTAAATTGGTTAGATCGACAGTATCAAGAAGCGGCTGTATCAATTAAACAGTTTTCTAGAGAAGAAATTCCCCCTAATCTTTGGGTAGGCAATCCAGAAGTAGGAAAGACGCTTAAAAAATTGTGGCAACATTATCTACGGGAATTAAATAAGCGAGACACTCAAGAACGCCAGCAAGCAGAACAAACAGAGAATATGGAAAACCTTTGGCAAGAACTTCAAAGCTTTCGTACCCGTTTGCCTCCCTTGCAAATTTACCAAATTAGCTATCTTGCACCCGTTGAATATGTAATTCCTCCTGCCTCAATTATTGTGTCAATCAAAAATGGATTACCTGGTAGCCAATCATTTTGTCAATCCATTCTCCACACAGCTAAACATTTAGCAGCAATTCAAAGTCACTAGCAACTTAGGTTATTACGTGAGTTTGTTGGTCATCTGAGGACAATTGAGGCTGATTTTTCCTATTTTTGTGAAAATACTGGTAAAAATTATTTACATCACCGAAGATTTGGGTTAAGTCAAGGCGAGATATAATGACTGTCATGGCTGAGATGGTCTTCTGAACGGCATTCTGAAGTTTACCTTTCAGCCTTCCTTTTGGCTACTTTTTTCCCGTCGAACTCACGTTAATAAAGCTTGCAAAAGAGCTTGAAATTTTAGTTGAATTTCAGCTAATTCTTTATCAGGAAACGAGCCTTCCACAATGCCAGCCCCCGCATACAATCGCGCTTGATTGCCGGAAATCAACGCAGAACGAATTCCCACAATAAACTCACTATTGCCGTTACAATCTATCCATCCTAACGGCGCAGCATAAAGCGATCGCTCGAACGATTCATAGCGGCGAATTTCTTCACAGGCGATGTCGGTGGGAACGCCTGCAACGGCGGGGGTAGGGTGGAGTTGAGCAACGATCTCCAACGGATGAATTTGCGAATTTAATTGAGCGTAAATGGGTGTCCAAAGATGTTGAATATTTGATAGTTGCAGGACTCTGAGAGGAGAAAGTTGGGGGCTTAATCCAAGCTGTTTTAAGCGTTGAGTTATAAATTCAATAACGGCTTGATGTTCTCGTCTTTCTTTGCTACTTTGGAGGAGAGCTTGGGATAATTTAGCATCCTCAATCGGCGTATTTCCTCTCGGTGCTGAACCCGCCAGAGCATCAGTGACTAATTGTCGATTTTTAATACTGATTAGCCGCTCAGGACTCGCCCCTAGAAAATATTGACCTTTCCCATTACCAAGCGAAAAAATATAACAGTCAAAGTGCCGATTGCGGAGATTATTTAAACAATCAATTTGCTCAAAATTAGAAGGTATAACTAGATCCAAAGTATGGGCAAGCACTAATTTACTAAATCGCTTCGATTGAATAGATTCTAGGGCTGAAGCGACTGATTTTTCAAAGTTTTGTTTAGTATAAAATTGAGCCTGTTTGTTATTTTTTCTAGGATTGACTGTCGAACTATAAGTATCTGGCTCAACTAAAGCCAAAGCTAAAATTTTTCTATTGATATCTTGGATTAAAAGCTTTATATTAACCGCTTTGGAAAGCAAAAAATTGAGCGTTACAACACACTGATTGTTTCTTTTTACAACTTGGATTTCAGGCAAGAAAAGCAAGGCAGAAGGAAAAGGGGAGTTTAAATAGTTGTCATCTGAAAAAAAAGTAAAGCCACAAAATATATGAGGCGACGAACCTTCAATATCTTGTCTGCCAATTCTAATGATATTTTGAAAACATTGATCGATAAATTGTTGAGATTGACGGAAGCGATCGGGACTATTGAGTGACAACGATTGAATCACCCCATGACCCAAAATTGCTTCATGTTTTTGAGGATTTTCCCAATAAAAAGAGAGGGTATGAGAGGCTGATGCTTGACAATTTTCTACCGTGATAGCTGACAGGATACTTAACGGATTGAGCGCTGTGATTTCTTGAGCAAAACTTAGGATCAAAAAATGGTGGTTGTTTCGTAACTTTTTTTGATAGGCGAAAATTTCCTGGTACAATTCGCTTTCGTCATACCCGAAATTAGCGCGATGGGAGATGGCTGGGACTGCGACAGACATCGTAAAGTTATTTATAATTTTCTCCACCTTGGACTGATCTTCATGATATGTCTTAAATATTGCTCGTGCGCGTCCTTAAGGTTTGATTGGGTGTCTGTTTCTAGGAAAGTGCTTCCGCAAGGACAGCCGATTGAAACAACTTATCCTTAAACTATAGTATCGGAGAAAGGCATTTCTCGTTAGGAGACTTTTCGTCTGTCAGCAGAGTCCTCAAGCCTAGCGGCAGATACCTCAGACAACTAGGCGATCGCTTATACGAGTGCTGTATCAATTCTCAATTAAATCTTATGGTGACAACGGGTTTAGAAATTCCTGCAAAACGAAAATTGTGGTTGGCAGCCATCAAACTACCCATGTATAGCGTTGCGATCGTGCCGATCACCGTCGGGACAGCCGCCGCTTTTGGGGAAATTGGCAGCTTTAATCTCACCATTTTTATCACGTTTTTGCTGTCAGCGATCTCAATTATTGCTTGGCTGAATCTCAGCAATGATGTTTTTGATGCGGAAACCGGCATCGATCAAAACAAAGCGCATTCGGTTGTCAATTTAACGGGAAATAAATTTCTCGTTTTTTGGACAAGCAATTTATTTCTGGCATTGGGAATCTTAGGTATTGTTTCCATCGCTTGGCAGCAACAAGATGCAATGGTTTTGGCTGTGGTTTTGCTCTGTTGCGCGTTAGGCTACACTTACCAAGGCCCCCCTTTTAGACTAGGATATCAGGGATTGGGCGAATTTATTTGTTTTTTGACCTTTGGCCCCCTAGCGATCGCGGCGGCTTACTATGCTCAAGCACAACGCTTCTCTCTAGAGAGTTTAGCACCCGCTACCTTGATCGGGTTAACCACTTCCCTCATTCTCTTTTGTTCCCACTTTCACCAAGTTGCCGACGATTTGGCAGCAGGCAAGCGATCGCCTATTGTTCGCTTAGGAACGAAGTTGGGTTCTCAAATTTTGACGTGGCTGACGGGGAGTATTTTTGTTCTAACGGGGATATTTGTCGCGTTGGGAATCTCGCCAATCCAGACGCTGTTAATTTTTTTAAGCTTGCCTTTAGCCTTCAAACTCGTAACTTACGTACACCAATACCACGAGCAGCCACAACTCGTTAGCAGTTGTAAATTTCTCGCGGTTAATTTTCACTTTATTAGTGGAATGCTGCTCAGTTTGGGGTTAATTTTGTCCAGACTGTTCTAAAAAACAAAAAAGAAAAGCCTTCGGGCGTCTTGCCGTGTTTCGACTCCGAAGGCTTTTCTTATCACTCTTACTCCTCACACACAAGAGTATATTAACAAGGATACCTATAGAACTGGTTGCTTATATGACAGTTAATCGACTGTCACACAACTTTATCCAAATTAAAAAAAGTTAGTTTTCTTTCTGAGACATCCTTAGTTAAGAGAAATGACGAGCGATCGCGCCTGTTTAAGCTAAGATGCATCTAAACGACAGATGAATAGCGAGCAAGATGCTCGCCCTACAATCGTTCTAACGATCCCGATAACGTAATTTAAATGTATAAACGAACTTATGCTTTTGTCTTGCCTTGCTTATACTTTTTAAAACTCTTCCGTTTCAGTGCCGAACCTGCACCTAAAGCACCAAAGGCTAATAAACCTAATACAGAAGAGGGTTCGGGAACTCGAACTCTAGCAGTCCCGTCAATCCAGAATATACCATCTGAAGAAACAGGAGAACTCAAATCCTGCTGCAAATTGTTGCTTGCAGACAAAATGTTGCTAAAGAAAGACCAATGACTTAATCCACCCTGATCGATATAGCTTTGTAAATCATTAAGGTAGTTTGAACCAATTGTGTTGTTGATACTAATATTTAGTAGTTGACTTTGAAATTCGCTGTCAAATTCAGGATGATCGCCGCCACCAATATACAAAAAGTTATCAACTAAATCAGCCGTCAAAACCGTAGTTGAGCCGACTCTGATTTCAAGCGTCGTGTCTTCAAAATACCAAAAGTCTTCAAGGGTCATATTGTCAGTAATCGTTGTACCGCCATCCCCTTCATGATCGGCATCAATACTAGGAAAGTCTGCTAGTGAGGTGTCGCCGATCAGAACTGTTGCTCCGAGGAAGGGATCTCCAAGACTCGGCAGCCCTCCGGTTAGTTGTAGCGAGGTAATGCTCAGATCGTTAAAAGATAGCTTGTCTTGGCCATCATAAGTCATACTAGGACTTACAGAAGGGAGATCGCTTCCCTTGTCGCCACTACCATGACTCTTAGAATCTCTTTGTAAACGTTCATGTTCTTTTGGCCACACAGAAAACCCCCATTCTATACCGTCGTGAACTGTTATCCCTCCTTTTATTCCTGCTGCTGGTTCAACGCCATCCCACGTCACTGCCCACAATTGTGCCGTCCAATCAGCATGCATAGTTGTTGGGCGGCGTGTTGCTGGATCGATTTCCCCCCATGCTTGTCGCGCTGGAAAATCTCGAAATAAAAACTCAATATCGGGCTGAATATTAGAAACTGATCCTAATAGGTTTCCCTCTGGATCGAAAAAAGGTAGATTGTCTCCTGCACGTGGAGTACCTGGTGGCGGATCGATATAAGGAACATTGGGTTGAACTTGTGCCAGTGGTGCAGGTTTGTTAGTAATAATCGTTTGAATCCATCTTAGTCCGTTTGGTCTCATGGCACCCGGCATCCCATCTCGATAGGCTAAGACTAAATCAGCACCACCACTTATATGATGCCCCAACCTATTTTGTTCTGGCGTTAGATTAGGACGGTTAGCACTAAAACCACTTCTTGCACGATAGGCTTCTGGCGTGAAAGTTCCAGGTAAAGCAGCACCAGGCATAAGCATCCATCGATCATCAGCATTTCCGGCCACATTATCGGCACCATCAGCATCAGGCCACCCGTTCATTGCCATCATTAAATTATTATTGCCACCAACTCCTATATGTTTGATAGGTTTTCTTTCAACCTTAGTCCATGCCATGAACCCAGGCGTAAAACTTCTCATATCCATAGAACGGTCACGAACCCTATCTCCACCGGGAAGTCTTATCACTGGGCCAATTCCATCTCTAGGAAATTCCCCTTGAGGAATTGGTAATAAGTCTGCTGCTTTTACGGGTAAAATTACCGATCCAATCAAGCTAACTGTGAAAATTGGAAATAATACTTTTAGGCTGTTTTTAGGTTTAATCTTCATTGTTACCTCCTATTTTTACTGATAGTAGTTGAGTCATTGTAAGCTGTTTGAATTGTGTTTTTTTTCTTTTCTCTCCTCACCAAAACCGCAAACATGAACGGCTGATTAAACTCCCGCACCGAAACCACGCAAGTCGCAATCATCCGTTCTCCCGACTCTAGCCATAGGGATTTTGTTGGCGATAGAGAAGGATAATTCAGCAAAGTTAGCGGTATATCAATGCTTACCTCTGCTTTCTTGACGAATGACAGTCAACTTCTGACTTCTTAACAGGCTGCGATCGCTTCTTACCCTTTTTATAGGTTGAGAGAGTTAAGTTTTTTTTCTGTGCTATTAATTAATTGTCTTTGTTGCTCCTTTTCTTATTAAGTTGCACAATTAACAATATACTAAATATAAAAAAAACTTTCAGACACTATTCTGACAAAAGTTTTGCATAAAACTGATGGCTGATGGCTATAGAAAAAAAGATTGGGAGTGGCATAAACATAACCCCACCCCAGTTTAGTAGAAAGTAAATTAAAGTCTATTTGAAGCCTAAAAGATCGCTTAGCCAAGCGAGTCATACCAAATCCGGTTCACATAATCCCTCTTGTAGAAACGTTGCAGGCAACGTCTCTACATTATCGTCGGTCAACTGTCGGTAGAGTCCTTCACATAGAGACGTAATGCTTCCCTTAAATCTTCCGGTACGGGTGTCGGCACTAATTTTTCGCCCTCTCTGTACATGCAAGCTGCTTGTTGCTCACCTCTAGCAACCAAGGTTTCTCCCTCGTCAGCAATGCGCCAGTATTCAAAGAGCATCGTAATCTTATTTTGGGTAAGTGACCCAAGGCTCATTCGGATGATAATACGATCAAAAGCGTAGAGTTCCTGATAATATTCGCAGGAAACCCGAACTGTAGCAAGAGCCAGTCCTCTAGAAAGTTGGGCGAGAATTTCAGGAGTATGATCTCGCAAAAACATTTCTCGGCAGCGACCTTGCCAACGGATGTGGTTAGCATAGTAGACATTGCCAACTAAATTGGTTTCTTCAAAGCTAACAATGTGATGGTATTCGTAAGCTTTCATTTTTATTTCTATAAATATTATGGAACACATTAATCTACGCAGGGGCATGGCATTGCCATGCCCCTACGGATATGTGGGTGATTTACCCGGATTTGATGTCATAAACTCGCCAACGGCTGTAATTAAATCATTCCCTTTCTAGTGGGTGGAAAACGATGATAATATAAAGCAACGAGCATCGGAATGAGAACAATTAGGTTGTAAAACAGATGCAGTTCAATACGGGGAAGCCAAGGTTGACCTGCAAACGGTTGACCACTGAAGTATTGAGCAACCAATTGAGCAATACTGACAGGTGCAGCAAACTCATTCAGATTGTTGTGAATGATAGCCTGTCCAAATAGTAAAGCGTGTTCCAGGTGATGCCAAAATTGGATAGCGAAAGCAATATTCCACCACAGTAGCGCTTGACCCACCACGATCGCCGGACGCAAAACTGCCAACCCGACTAACATAAAAAGAGCGTGTCCGTAGTGTAAAGCTTCGGATTTCATCATCCAAGGATAAGCTAATCCGAGTAACCCCATAGATTCTTTACGAGACCATCCCAGTACCCACAGTTGAACCACCTGGGCGATGTGTTCAGATAAATGAGCGAGGATTATTACCATAAAAATCATCATGGCGAGTTTGTGCCAGCGTCCGTTTAAGGCATGAATAAGGGAGCGCATGGCGGATGAAATTGGGTTTCTGGGATAACTTCTGTCCAGTGTCATAGTAAATTGCTCCTAAATTAGAAAGTTTAAATTTGGAATCAGGATGAGATAAATGAACGGAACGGTAGGGTTGAACCTTTCACCCCCTCCACCAACACCGCAAACACTAACGGCGACTCAAACTCCCGCACCGAAACCACGAAAGTCGCAATCATCCGTTCTCCCGACGCTAGCCATAAAGATTTTATTGGCGATAGAGAAGGATAATTCAGCAAAGTTAGCGGTATATCAATGCTTGCC
This sequence comes from Microcystaceae cyanobacterium, assembly GCA_041743025.1. Lineage (GTDB taxonomy): Bacteria > Cyanobacteriota > Cyanobacteriia > Cyanobacteriales > Microcystaceae > JBGTNM01. The sequence goes on along the minus strand of JBGTNM010000159.1, from coordinate 20,147 downwards.
TCTGCTTTTTTGAGGCTTTCTTTAGCACACCAAACACGGGTAGCCGATACAGCCAAATCCTCGCCTATTTCTTGAGTAATAACTTGTGCTAAATCAAAATGTTTTACCCCCAATAAATCCCGCCAAATCTCCACCTCACGAGATACCACAGGTTCAACATCACAGCCTGGGGAACCCATCACCACCAGCGTTAAATCCCCTGCATGGGAAACCGAAACCCCTTGTCCATTATTCAATTCCGGCTTACCATCAGGACGACGAATGACAGTTAAATTCTGACTTTTGAACAGGCTGCGATCGCTTCTTACCCTCCTTTCAACGGTTGCATCGTGATCGATAACTAGGGTTAAATCTGCATTAGGGATAACTTCCTTAATCTGACGTTCCATATAGGGAGGTAAAAGGGCAGAAATCCAAGGATCTTGGGGATCTTTGAGTTTAATCACCCGTAATTCTAACCCTTCCCAGGTTTCTAATAAATTCCCCTCACTATCAAACACCTCTAAGTCATAAATAAAGGTATCTCCCAGGTGTTGCCGTTCCTTAGCCGAAACAAACTGATTGTCCGATAAATTAACCGAATAAAGGGTTAATCGTTCGATTCCAGTCGGCAAAATCGTCGCCTGGGGAACACAAGCTTGCAGCGCATGAATTACCGCATCTCTTGCGCCAGGATCGCCTAAAATTAACTCATCAGGTAAATAGTGGCTAAACCACGGTGTAACCCTTTCTACTGCTATGTCTGCGATACATTCTGTTGCCCTTAAATAGCGGTATCCTTGCAACCGTTGAAAACGTCCACCCTGAAAGAGAAGATTGCCATAAAAAGCTGTTGCAGGCATAAAATGATTAGATTTTATGCCTAAAAGTTTAGTTTCCGGCTGTTCCCTCGTTTTTATCGTTAAAATAGCCCGAAAATGATCGACAACAAATCCGGTTTGTTCGCTGCGGATGACAACATCAACCTTGCCAGATTCTTGCCTCAATGCTGCGATGCGAATCTTCAGAGGAGAGTTTTGGGAAACGATGATCGGGCGAACAAATTTTACGTCTTCAAATAGCGGTAATTCCGATGTTTCTAATAAGGCCATCCCGACTTGCGCCATCGCTTCTAATCCCATGACCCCTGGAAAAATGCGCTCTCCTTGATAAATGTGGTCATTTAAATAGGGATCGGTTGCGGTTGAAAGTTGGGCATCAACGATTAATTCTACGCCTCGATAGTAAACTCTGGGTTCTTCTAAGAAACGCAGGAAAGGTAACTGGGGCTGTTCTGCTTTAAGCGTTGGAGGGTTGCCAAATCGTCCTGTAATGACCACAGAAGCAGTCGGCAGGGGTTGAGCCAGCAGACGCAGCAGTAGGTTAATTCCGGTATCAGGTGGAATGGGGGTAATCCCCTGTCCCATCAGCGCATCCACGCGTCCTAAACGTTCTCCCATGCCGACTCCAGACCAGACCGACCATTCCAGGTTCAGGCAGCGACACAGAGGATGTTCGACTTGAAATTGTGCCACCAGACAACCTAACCAGTCATTCGCCAATCCATAATGCGCTTCTCCTGGCAATCCCGTCCGGGCAATAATCGAGCCAAACGTCACCAGCAGCTTCAAGTTCTGGGGGTTAAGGGCAGCAAAAAGATTTTGTAATCCTTTAACCTTGGGTGCTAATGTGCCTAAAAAATCATTTTTGTCAAGATTTTCAATTAATTTAGGCGGATTGACCCCAGCACCGTGAATAACCGCCGTAATTTTACCCCATTTAGCTTCAATTTGACAAACTGCTTCTTTAACCGCTTCGGCATCGCTCACATCAGCAGCAATATAGAGGGTAGGGATGTTGCGATCTCGCAATCGAGAGAGATTTTGGGCAAGTTCTGCATCGGTATCCGGTTTTGAGCGTCCTAATAGCGCTAATTTAACTCCTGTTTCCCTGGCAACAGACAAAGCGCATTCGGCGGCAATTCCTTTACCCCCACCCGTGACGAGGAGAACATCATCCGCCGTCAGAGGAATGGGGGAGATGTCAGTTAAAAGAGGCAATAGACGCAAGCTAGGTGATCGTCGTTTACCAGTCTCATCATAGTAAGCTTCTCCATATCCTTTAGCTAGGGTCGCTTCAGTCACAATCCATTGGACGGATTGAGGATAATTGAGGGGAACATCAACAATCCAAGTCGTTATAGAGGGATGTTCTAAATGGAATGTCCGCCCAAAAGACGCACCGCCACCCCCATGCTGCACTAAGACAAATTTAGAAGTTTCTGGTTCGTATCGGGCTAAGATTGCCTGAGATGCTGCTAACAAAAGATCGATACAATCTTCATCAAGGTTAGGTGGAAGACAGACAACGACACCCGTTCCGCCGCATTGAGTAAACGCTTTTTCCACCAGGGTTTTTAAAGGATAATCCTCCCTTGTCAGGACACACCAACCAGAAGAAGTTAAAGCAGGAGAAGATGAAGTAGGAAGAAGGGATTCAACCAGTTCAACCGTATAGGTGCGTATCCAAGAATCAACCCCTGACGGCATCAATTCAACTAAGGTTGGCTTATGGGTAGATGAGAGTTCTTCTAATGCTTGGGCCACTTGGGCAACGGTTGCTCCTGCATAATCTGTGGGAGAGAGAGGAGGAGATAAACCTAAGCTACGAGCAGCATCAATAACTAATTGGCTGACTGTGATAGAATTTAGATGTAAATCCCCTAAAAGTCGATGATTATCTTGAATCGTTTCAAGCGGAAGTTCGGTGCGTTGGGCAACCAATTGACGCACACAATCAATTGGAGTAAGAGATTGTAGGTCAGGCATCTTGCCTGACTTTAAAAGTAAAGGGGTGAGCGGTTGTAGGTTAGGTATCTTGCCTGACTTTAAAAGTAAGGTATTTTCCTCCTCAATTCTGTCCGGCTTGCCGCCTCTTGCCTCTTGCCTCCTGCCTCCTGCCTTCTCTTGTTCCCTGTTCGATTCACAGGGATTGCTAAAAAACTGAGGTTGCCAATCTAAACTCAAGGGGCGACTAAAACGTCTCTCAAATAGGGCATGATAATTAAAGGAAACGCCGAGAGCAAAAGCAGATCCCACCGCTTGGAGTAACCCTTTCAAGGAATTTCCGCCTGCATCTAAGGCAACGACAGGAATATCAAGAAATTCCCCGACTAATCGACTTAAGATGCCGCCAGTTCCCACTTCTATGAATAAATCAACCGCCTTCCCCGCCTGAGAAACCGCCTCCATAAAACGCACAGGAGAGGTAATCTGTTGACAAAGGAGCGCTCGCAAATCTTCCTGCTTGTCTAGGGGAGATCCGGTTACAGTAGAAATAACGGTTTTTTGCAGGGGATAAAAGGTTTCCTGACGCAAATATTCCCTTAAAGGGGCAATAGTATCAGCGACAAGCGGAGAATGGAAAGCAGCAGAAACAGGTAAATGAACCGCTTTTAGTCCTTGAACTTGCGCTTTTTTGACAATTTCATTGACGGCGGTTGCTTCTCCCGAAATCACCGTTTGCGTAGGTGAATTTAAGCCAGCGATCGCTACAATATGACCATTGAGCAAGCTTTTAACGATGTCTTCATCTGCCCCAATACTGGCCATTGTTCCATTCTCATGGCTTAATGTAGACATCATCTGGCCTCGAACTCTAGCAAGACCGATTAAAGCGGTTGCATCCATCGCCCCACCCCAATGCAAGGCACAAAGTTCTCCTAAACTGTGTCCTACTGCTACATCAGCTTCTATACCCAAATAATGGAGAACTTGCAATCCGGCCACCGAAGCAGTGATAATTGCCGGTTGAGCGATCGCGGTTGATGTGTTATCTTCTTCTCTCGGTAAACTTGCTGTTGCATATAAGTTTTTTAAAAAAGGAAAACGGCGTTGCCATACTCCGCCATCAAGATAGACAGGAGAAGCTTGTCCAGGGAAAAGAAAACCAATTTTGGGCTTATTTCCCGTTCCCTGTTCTCTATTCCCTAGAAAAATTCCCTGTTCACGTCCCCTTAAATTCTGGAGGAAACCTCCAGAATCGGGGACTCCCCTGTTCACGGTCGCTAAAATACTTGAATCGCATTCAAGTATCGCGACCTCCCCTGTTCCCTGTTCCCTGTTCCCTATTTGCTTAAGTAAAGTTTCTAAAAAGTCAGTTAATTCTTGGGGATTGCTGGCAACAATAGCCGCACGAATTGGTAATTGAGGATCGAGCGTTGTTCCTAAATTAACCGCTAAATCGGTCATTTCAGCTTTTGATAATTGAGGGACTATGTTGAGTAATTGTTGAACTTTTTGCCTTAATTGCTCCCAATTGGCAGCCGTTATCAGGATCAATTCTGCATCTTGAGGCGTAGAAAGTAAATCCTGTTCCTTTTGAGTCAGCGTTTGACGGCGTTTTAGACTGACTCCCTCTAAAACAAGATGAGTATTAATCCCCCCAAATCCCATCGCACTAACTCCCGCCCGAAGCGGTTGTATTTCCGACCACTGTTGACCCTCTTTTAGAACTTGCAAAGCAGGATCTATTTGAGTCAGTTTAGGATGAGGATGTTCGCATCCTGTTATGGGGGGTAAGATTTGTGTGTGCAGTGCCATTGTTGCTTTAATCAGTCCAGCCACTCCAGCAGCCGCTTTAGTGTGACCAATATTCGCTTTAATTGAGCCAAGTACAGCAAGCGGGAAAGACGTTCCTTGCTCGGTACGGGCGCGGGATAAAGCTTCTAATTCTGTGTCATCTCCTACCCTCGTTCCTGTTCCATGTCCCTCAAAATAAGCTACGGTATCGATGCCCCATCCGGCACGATGATAAGCACGTTTCAGGGCTAAAAGCTGACCGTCTACTTCAGGGCGAGTGATGCCACCATGACCATCTGAAGAAATCCCCCAACCACGAATGATACTGTAAACTAGTTTGTGCTGTGCTAACGCATCTTGATAGCGCATTAAGACAACAAACCCACAGCCTTCTCCAGGGATAAAACCGTCTGATCCCCTATCATAGACTCGCATTTCTCCTTGAGCTAGCGCTCCCGCTTTAGCAAAACCCACTAATTCAAAAGGATCTAAACTAATATCAATTCCGCCTGCGATCGCTACATCGAGATCCCCTGCAACTAAGGCAGAACAGGCATGGGCAACGGCAAGCAAAGAAGAACTACAGGCCCCATCAATGGTATATCCTCCGCCTTGGAGGTCAAAATAATTGCAGATTCTCCCAGCAATGGTATTAGAAAGATTTCCCGCTAAAGATTCTTCATCAATAGGAGAGAATGGAGCTTTAAATTGGGTTTCTAAGTCTCCTAAGAAAGCTTGACGATCTTGAGGTGACATTCCCTGCTGTTTGAGTTGCCCTTCTACCACTCGACGCACATAAGGCCAGCGCAACCGTAGGGTATTGGCCCTAGAAAATTCTCCGGTTAAAGTATTGCCCAGTAAAACCCCAGTTGTTTGCTTGGGTAGTCCTTTTCCCTCCTCAAATCCAGCATCGCCTAAAGCCTCCCAAGCCATATCTAACGCTAACCAATGGGCTAAATCGGCTGAACGGAAAGTCTCGCCAACGATGCGGAAGCGGACGCGATCAAATTCGTAGCCTTCGATTAATGCTGCTTGGGTAGAATAGATAGAATCCGGGATCGTGCGATCGTTCTGATAATAGTCCTCTAAAGATAATCTTTGGGGCGGAATACGGCGAAAGGCTTGACGTTTGGACAGAACATTTTCCCAAAGTTCTTGAGGCGATCGCGCATCAGCATAACGACAGGCCATGCCAATGATCGCAATTCCGTCTTTAATCGAATCATACTTCATTGTTTAAGTACCTGGACATAACTTTTTGTTGTCGTCGGCAGATAAATTTCTTGCAGTCGTACTTTAGCGATCAACTCTTGAGCATAGATACTTAATCCTCGTAACAAACAAATAAGGGTCAAGCCAAAAAACATACCAAAGACGATATGACACGTCATTAATACGCCATAGGAGGCAGCAACCGATGTACCGAAAATGAATTGGTTATAGGGATGACTAGGCGTTGTGCCTGGATCGGTCACCATATAGAAGGTAAACAAAACAAATGCGACTCCTGTCATGGGTAATAAAGCCGGAATTAAAGGCGTTCCGAAAATGTAGCTTCTAATAACAGCTTGCAGCATAAAACCGCCAACCCAACCTGTAATTAAAGGCAATTTCCGGGTAAAACGAGCATTAAGAAAGGTTCCTGTACAAATAATCAACAGGGGTAAAATCCAATCTGCCCATCCTGTTAAATTTTCTGTAAATTGATAGGGAGGAGCAATCCCCACCCAAGGAAATAACAGTAACGTCGCCGTGATGCCAAAGTTGGAAGGGTTAAAGAAGTGTCGAGATCCTTGGTTAACTGGTACGCGGAATAAGGCTTTCGAGGCGATCGCCACCGCCGCCGCAAAAGCGATCGGCATTATCCGTTCATTGGCATACAGCAGCATAGCGACGGCTAACGCTGTAATATGAGCAGGAAGTAGAAAATCAATGAATTTTTGCCAATTGCCCCAAAAACGAGGTGTATATCGGTTAGTCCAAGCATCAATTCCTTCTAGTAGGAGTTCTACGCTATAAGTCGTGGCTAAGGCAACAAGCGGTTGCGCCCAAGATTGCTCGAAGCCTAAAACGGTATGTCCTAATAGATTTAAAACCGTAATCGCAATGGCAAAGCGACGCAAACCAGCGAGACGATTGGATGAACAGGCGGTATTTTGAGTCATCGAAGTCGAGTTAGAATGAGAAACAAAGGATTTTTGGGGCGTATCATGTCTTTTTGGGAAGGACAGTTAGGACTGTATTTAGGAATTTATCAGTCCCAACTGCGCGATGTAGGTTAGGATGCGTTAGCGAGCGCATCCTATTGGCTGTCAAGCAATTCAGTTACTAGCTTGTCGGTTCTTTCTCACTACCCACATAGCCCCTAGCATGCCGATGGAGACTAATACTGTCGAGGATTCGGGAACGCTCATCGGTTCGCCAGGATCGGGAGGGCAGGGTTGACGCGTACAAGTGTTATGCTGCCCCTTGCCAGGATGCCGCTCTCGCACAAAGTTAGAGATGAACTTTTGGCCTCTGAAACTGCCAACGACGGAGAAATCGCGGAAACCATTCGGAAGCGGGGGGCGGTGAAGATTGGCGTTGAGGTCTCCTACGTCACCTTCTACAATTGCTGTGCCTGATAAGGGATCGTGACTCCAAGCAGCATTCTTAGTCGTCAGCCGTAAAGAGTCCCTGATCTCAAAGCTTTGTCCATTCCCTGGCAATATAGGTGCAAAAAGTGCTTTAAAAGCGACATTCAGGACAGAGTCAAAGGTTCCTTCTGGGGCTGCGGTATTGTCATCGGCGAATTCATGGCTTATCGACATACTGCCTGTTGAGACACGATCAGGATCGATCATCACAGAAATATTGTATAAGTCTCCACCCAGATTGACAGGAGCTACGCTCATCAAATTGAGCGATTCCATGACTAGAGCAATGTCGTTACAACCTACTGCAAAATCGCAGTTTTCGATTCGCGCAACCTTGGTATCAGTGCCTCCTGGTAAAATTGGAATTCCTTGGAATTGCACTATACCAATGCCATTACCGAAATCAAATTGAGTTCCATCGCCTGTATACCAATAATCTGAACCAGCCAGAATATTGGCAGCAATCGCCGGTTTTGGAACGCCTAAAAGTGCGATCGCACTTAATCCAAATGCTCCAACTACGGTAGTGGTGACTAATTTCGATGAATTTAACCAAGTCATGAGTTATACTCCTTGATGTAATCAACTTCAGTCCAAGCTCTTATTGCAGAGCTTGGTTTTTGCTTCTAGTGTCAGCTAGAAGCGACTTTTGCCTCTTCACCCAGTAGCACGGTATGCCAACCAGGTGAAAAAAACAAACTTTTTTGGTGGACTTGTCCTGATGTATCGCGCCATTGCACCTGGACAGGTAAGGATACTTCCTTACTCACCTCTCCTAACCCAAAGTGCAATTCAGGACTTCTCTCCCCTGAATGTCCATTTCCGCCGTCAACCTGAGCGATTAATTGCCGACCATCGGGAAGCTGTACTGTAGCGACTGCAACGATCGCAGGTGAACCGATTCCATCATCCCCCCTTTTTTGAAGGGGGGTAAGGGGGGATCGTAAGAGTTTTAACCCTAAAAACGCTCCAGAATTGGGACTATCATTGCGATAGAAATAGGAGGTATCCCACTGATTGGCAATAGCAAAATCTAAATCTCCATCCCCATCCACGTCTGCTGTAGCAATCCCACGAGTCACGAAGGGGTCATCTAAGCCTAATTCTTGGGCAAAATCGTAGTAGCGACCATCTGAAGCTCTGACAAAGAAGGGATTGGGATTATGTCCGCTTAAATCGTCACTGTCTTGCAGTTTAAACCAACTTCTCGGAAATTTAAGCAATTCATCATTACTGAGTGCTAATTCATGCAATTCTGGCCAGCGATTGACCTTTCCTTTGCTAAATCCTGTTGCTTGTAATGCCTCTAGTTCTCCGTCGTTGTCAAAATCACCAAATTTCGTCTCCCAACCCCAACCACTGCGAGAAACCCCTAAAGCTTCGCTACGATCAACATAGGGCGCAATTCCCTGTTGCATCTGTTCTACTTTCCCGGTACTGACAAAGAGAAAGTGACTTTCTTCGAGTGCGTATTCCGCCGCAATATTACTCACATAAATATCGAGTAACCCATCTTGGTTGATATCGCCAAAGTCAATCCCCATCCCTTTAAAGCCATCATGTCCCAGCACTTTAGAGTTAGGTGTGGTGAGGTGTTTTTCTCCTTCTAACAGCGCAAATTGCAATTTCCCTGGTTGTGAACGATTATGTAATAAGCGATCAGGGCCAAAATCATTGGCAAAATAAATCTCCGGTAATAAATCCCCGTCTAAATCGGCTGTTCCTACTGCCAACGTCCAGCCCATTGCCATCTTATCTTCTAGAGCATCCTCTACTTCCTGAAAACTAATACTGTCTTCGGTGGCTCCCGTCCACAAAAAGAAGCGATTTTTGCCTCCATTAAAGGCACGAGTCATCGAATCTTGCATCTGTTCTGGGTTGGTGGCGTTAACATTGAGAATATCCGCCCCATCTTGGAAGTAATTGCCGATAATTAAATCGTTATGACCATCCCCATCTAAATCAGTAAACGTTGCCGCATTGGTGTACCATTTTTGGGGTTTTAGGCTTAATTCTTGTGGCAGGTAGGGCGGGTTAGCGGTAGCGTAACCCACCGCAGTCTTTTGAGCGAGAAAAACCACAGGTGTCCGTCCCCAGTAATATACGAGAAGATCCATCAACCCATCTTCGTTGACATCTCCAGGCAGACAACCCATCGGGGCCGTTGTGGTAGCATCATAAACAAGTTGAGAAGGCTTTAGGGTAAAAGGTTGATATCGCTCACCCGTTCCAGGTACAGGGGCAACGATCACTTCGTCAATGCGAGTATCGACATAACAGGCATCATTGGCTAACCCATCCGCATCTAGATCATTGAGGGCAATTGATGCTCCAACCGCCGAGATCCAACCTGAATGCTTCTCTAAACTGGGATGGACAGAACGCATCGATTGATAAGGCTTTTCTGTTAATTCAGGTAAGGAAAACCGAGTAAACCCGAAGCGACTTGCGATCGCGTTTCTTTCTTGGGCTGATACACTCGGCAACCGCGTAAACAGGAATAAACAGACAATTAGCGCAATGGCAACTAATCGCTTTAAAGACTGCCCCATCCCCTTGATAATTAGACTCATTGGCTGTCCTCCAACGCTGAAAAATGCTCTCTAATGCGTTTTCGCCAAACTTCATAGACGGGAACAGTGCTATCACCCGATAATCCGACTAAGGCTAAATCGGTTAGGGATGCGGCAGCCTCAGCCCCTATGCCACAGAGTATCTGACAGGCGATTTCGGTATGTTCAGTCAGATTAAGCGCTTTTAGCCGTGCTTTAGCCGCAAAAGCTACTCCCTGGGCTATCTCAGTTAGATATCCCTTAGCTACTTTTGGTAAGGCTTTCATTTCGTCAGCAGTAACCCCTCCAGCATAGGCGCAAGCTAATCCCACCCCACTCCACAAATCCCCTCGTCTGTCAGGCTGGAAGTTTTGGATAGTTTGGGAAATATGGGCAATATCTGCTCCCCGCACGAACCAGAGACTGCGCCCCAACCCCTGATCAAATACCTGAGTGCTATAACCCGATAATGCTTGGGGGATGGCAATCCTATTCACATATTTGCGCCAGTAAAAGTATCCTTGATGGAAGCCATAACCATCGATGGCTAACCACCCCAATAGCGGATCGATATAGCAATACTCGTGTTTGGTAAAACATAGAGCCAGTGGATTCCCGCTTTCGCGGGAATGACAATTTTCCTGAGTTGTTCTAATAAATTCGCGTAGTGGTATAACTTTTGGGTCTAATGTTGCTGAGTCCAGTTGAGCTAGATAGTGTTTTAGGGCAAAAGGCAATCTAGCTAGCGCCCAGCCGACTCCCACATACGCCATATAGACATGATTGGCTCCGGCTCCTTGGAGAAACCCCTGAACTCGTTGGGCTTGCCAAGGGGTAAAATAATCTAATAAAGCCAGTCCCATTGCTGCCCCTTCGTAGGCAAATCCTCGGTACTCGGATGGCGTTAAATCGAGGTGAGCAATCAGGGCTTCTGGGTGAGGGTTGCCAATAGCGGCATGATAGCCTTGCAAGAAAGTTTTGCCGATAGTTTCTAATCGCTGCTGAATCTGAGGATGACTGACTTTAAATCCTCGTCGGTTAACCGTTGCTTCTTGCAGAGGGATTCCCAAAAGTCGCTGGCGTAACCATCCGCCGAGGGAAGTCGGGATGACTTTACCATGAGGCGATTTTTCCGTAGCTTTTGGGTAGGACTGAGTTGATGATTTTGTTAACATAGGATAAGGCAGTGACTCAAGACTCAAAAAGGCGATCGCACCTAATATTGTCCCTCCCAAAAGGGGGGTAGTCCGACTTATGTTTTTTGTCAAAGATGATTGTTTCATTTTTGATTTAAAAAGATTATTAATTTAGTGCCTTCACGCCCTTTATTTTAGTTTTTTGGTTGCTCAATGTTTTGCACAAAACTGACAAAGGTTTTGCACAAAACTGAATGGGGTAAAGTGTTCGCTCATGTTAAATTTTAGGCAAACGCTATTCGCCCCTACTGGACTGTCTCAGTTAAAACGGTGCGTTAGATTGATGAGAGTGCGAGCATCTTGCTCGCTAATTTTTCCCCTAGTGAGCAAGATGGTCTGGCTACGCCAGTGCTACGCAACACACTTCTATTGCCCTATTTTAGCTGTGTCAGTCCCCTACATTGGGGAAAAAAAGGCGTTACGGTAGGAGCTTATCGCATACGCCCTATGCTTAGATAAACCCTGCTTATCACCCTAATGGGGGAGAGCCAGTTATGGAGTTAATTATTTGAGTGCCCTTCGCTTTTTTGTCCATCCCAACATTGCTCCTAATCCCATAAGAGCGAGTAAAGCAGAAGGTTCAGGAGTACGAGGATGAATGGTATGAGTTTCAGCTAATATTCGACCTCTCAAAATATCATCGGGTGTTCCAAACTCTCCATCATCTCCAGCAGAAAAGAAGGAAGTCGGAACACCTGTACCACAATAGTTAATAGCAACTGGTGGCACTTCTATACATACTAAGGGAGGAATTAGAATATCGTTGGGAGCGCTATTCGGTTCAGCAGGCATAATGACATTTGGGGGAACACCGAGTAAAGGGCGATCGCCGTAAATTGTTAAAGCAGTAGAGTTACGCCAACGCTCCCCTGAAGGAACTTCAATTTCAAAGAAAACATCAAAGAAACTGCTGGCGAAACCATCTCCATTGGTATCAATAATTTGCCCAGAGGAAAAGAGATCTCCCTGATTTTGTCCGTTGGGGTCGCCATCACCGACTTGTAGGATCACCTGACCCAACCCAGGAATATCTCCTATCAGACGATGGGTTAGCTCTGTGACAATCACGCCATTGTCCCCTGCTTCCCTCCAGACAAAAGCATCCCCCCCAAACATTTGATTGTTCAAAATACTAGGAACGCCTGTCACTGGATCGATTATCTCTAAATTGAGGTTTACCCAAGTGTTACGTAAGCGGTCAAGTCCTGGAGGACATTGGGATACCCAATCGGAACCTTGAGCAAATCTTCCCTCAGATAGTCCACAATCTCCTGCTGCTTGAGCAGATTCTGGCATTCCTAAAAAGCAACTGCACTTAAAGCGGTAGCTGTCAGTATGGGTGCTACCCTATTGAAATATGGAGTAAATTTCATAAGCTTATGTTATTAAGGTGATTTTTGCTAATATTTTAGATCACATCCTTGAAAACAAAACCTAAATTAACTTTTCTTCATAATTTAATGAAATAGGGACTAGGGACTAATGAGATGGCTAAATTCCCTTTTTCTCGTTCTCAAGTATCTTGGCTGACGACTGGATTGATTGTTACAGTCGCTATTATCGCCTCTTCAGCGATGACAGGGGTAATCGTTTACCGCTTACTCACTTCCCCAAAAACTGCCCCAAAAGTAGCGAATCCGATTAGGGAAAACACCCTGACTCAAGTTGCCGCATTAGGACGTTTAGAACCGCAAGGAGAAGTCATTAACGTTTCGGCTTCCTATTTTTTAGAAGGTGCTAAAGTAGAGCAACTGCTAGTGAAACTGGGGGATAAAGTTGAGGCAGGACAAGTGATTGCCCTTCTTGATAGCCGCGATCGCCTGCAAGCTGCCTTTAAACGCGCTAAAACAGGGGTTCGGATTGCTCAAACCCGTTTAGACAAGATAAAAGCAGGCGCAAAAGCGGGAGCCATTCAGAGTCAAAAAGCGACAATTAAACAACTAGAGGCGGAATTAACCGGACAAATTGCCACCCAAGAGGCGACGATTAAGCGTATTAAAGCCGAATTAAATAATGCTCAAACTGAATGCAGGCGGTATCAAATGCTCTATCGTAATGGGGCGATTTCTGCGTCTGAACGAGATAATATTTGCTTGAAGGAAGATACCGTCAATGAACAGCTTGCAGAAGCTATAGCTAACCGCGATCGCACCCTTGCCACTCTTATTCAGCAGTCAAGTCAAGCAAAAGCCACTTTAGATGAAATTGCCGAAGTTCGTCCTGTAGATATCGCCATTGCCACAGCAGAATTAGAAGATGCACAAGCTGCCGTACAGCAAGCTCAAGCCAACCTCAGCCTTGTCTCTGTCCGAAGTCCTAAAGCGGGACAAATCCTCAAAATTCATGCTTTTCCAGGGGAAATTATCGGAGAAAAAGGAATTGTAGAACTGGGACAAACCGAGCAAATGTACGCGATCGCAGAAGTTTATGAAACGGAGATTCATCATGTTCGTATCGGTCAAAAAGCCACTGTTATCAGTACAGGATTCATGAGTAAATTATCAGGAATTGTCGATGAAATTGGCTTACAAATTGGTAAAAAAGATGTTCTCGGTACCGATCCGGCGGCTGATGCAGATGCACGAGTTGTCGAAGTAAAAATACGCCTCGATGCAGACGCTAGTCAAAAAGTTAAAAGTTTAACTAATTTACAAGTTAATGTTACGATTGATATCAGTTCTTCCCTGACCAATTCTTATTAAAGAATGCTTTTAAAAATATCTCTAGCCTGGTTACAACTGAAGTATAAAAAAATACGTTTACTTGTTGCGATCGCCGGTATTAGTTTTGCAGTTGTTTTAATATTTATGCAACTCGGTTTTCAGGCAGCGTTGTTTGATAGTGCTGTTTATATTCATAAGAGTTTAGAAGGAGATATTTTTTTAATTAGTACCCGTTCAACTTCTTTAATTGGGATGAAAAGTTTTTCAGAACGTCGTTTATATCAGTCTCTAAATTTTAAGGAAGTTGAGTATGTTTGTCCTATTTATTTAGGCTTTGTTCAATGGCAAAATCCAGATAATCCTAAGTATTGGCGTAATATTCATATTATTGGTTTTGATATTAGATATTCTATTTTTAATTTAGTTGGGGTTAAAAATAATCTTGAGCAACTACCACGACAAGATACTATTTTATTTGATCAAGCATCTAGACCCGAATTTGGCGCAATTAAGACTCGATTTGAACAAGCTAAACCAGTCATAACCGAAATTGACAGTATTATTTCTGGAACTCGAAAAGTGACTGTAATTGGGTTATTTCAGTTAGGAACATCTTTTGGCATCGATGGGAATCTCATTACTAGCCACTTAAATTTTTTACGGATTTTTGCCCATCGTCAGCCAGGATTGATTGATGTAGGCTTAATTAAAGTTAATTCTAGAAATGATGTTGATCGAGTTAAAGAAAAAATCAAAAACTATCTCCCTCCAGATGTTAAAGTTTTTTCTAAACAAGAATGGATAAATGCCGAAAAAGAATATTGGATGAGTAGTACAGCTATTGGTTTTATTTTTAGCTTGGGAGTAGGAATGGGATTAATTGTCGGCGTTGTGATCGTTTATCAAATTCTCTATACAGATGTTGCCGATCATTTAAGGGAATATGCGACTTTAAAGGCAATGGGATATCGTCATTTTTATTTTTTATCTGTTGTTTTTCAAGAAGCTATTTTTTTAGCCATTTTAGGTTATATTCCTGGGTTTTTAATTTCTTCAACATTATATTACTTGGCAAGAAATGCTACGCTTTTACCTGTTGTAATGAGTCAGCCTCGTTCTTATTTTGTTTTAATTTTAACAATTTTGATGTGTTTTATTGCAGGAATGATGGCTATCCGTAAGTTAAAAGATGCTGATCCAGCAGATATTTTTTAGCGTTGTATTATATAAGGGTTTGCTTGGTATAATCAAGGACGTTTTCAGACAAAGCGGTAGTGAAGCAACAACAGTATCAAGTCGATTTATTCGTTCGTTCTCTCGGTCGGGTAGGACTATGGGTCAGTACGATTGGCGGGTTAATTTTTCTCTACCTGCCCATCGCCATTTTAGTGATTTATTCGTTTAATGCTTCGCGTTTTAATGCCGTCTGGCGCGGGTTTACGTTGCAGTGGTACCGCAGCTTGCTGACAGGCATAACAGATGGGAGGGCCCCCATTACCGATCTGATGCTGTGGGATGCGGTCAGGAACAGCCTGTTGGTAGCAGCTATTTCTACGTTTATTGCGACGATTTTGGGGACAATGCTAGCATTAGCGTTGGAACGCTTTCGTTTTCCAGGTCGCAGTGTCATTGAAGGATTATTATTTCTGCCCATCATCATCCCCGATATTGCGATGGGGATTTCCTTATTAGTGTTTTTTAGTCTATTTTTTCAACTTTGGGAGTCGCTGACAGGCATTCACTTAGTTTTAGGACTGCCGACGGTGATTATCGGTCACATCACTTTTAATATCTCTTTTGTGGCGGTGACTGTCCGAGGGCGCATTGCTGAAATTGAACCCGTCCTTGAAGAAGCTGCCTGGGACTTGGGGGCAAATGAATGGCAGACGTTGCGCCGCATTATGTTACCGTTAATTGCTCCTGGCATTTTGAGTGGAGCATTACTTGCCTTTACGCTTTCGTTAGATGATTTCGTCATTGCTTTTTTTACGACGGGAATTGGTGCGACAACTTTGCCGTTATACGTTTACGGAATGATTAAATTTTCGGTTACACCAGCGATTAACGCGGTTTCAACGTTGATTTTGTTGGTTTCTTTACTGTTAGTGATTGTTTCTCTGAGGGGACAGCGCAGTTAAAAAGTTGTAAGAAATTTTATATGAACCACAAAGACACAAAGACACGAAGAAGATTTAATTTAAGTGGGGCGCGTCAGAGAGATGACAATAGGGACGGCGGTAAGAGAGGGGTGATTCTAGGGAGTGTTGTTCTAAAAAATCACGATCGCTCATGACGCTTTCGGTTTCGCCATCGTAGACAATTTCTCCTTGGTTGAGAACAAGGGTGCGATCGCATAATTCTAAGGCTAAATCGAGATCGTGGGTGGCTATGAGTTGCGTCAGAGAAAGTTGGTGCAGTAAATCGATTAATTGACGGCGAGAACGGGGATCTAATTGGGCTGACGGTTCGTCTAACACCAAGATCTGAGGTTGCATCGCTAGAACGCCAGCGATCGCTACGCGTTTTTTTTCTCCCCCAGACAAGTTATCAGGATTGCGATGTCCGTAGGCGTGGGGATCGATACTCACCGCTTCCATCGCTGCGATCGTACACTGTTGCAACTCATGGCCTCTCAATCCTGCATTCATCGGGCCGAATGACACATCTTCCCACACTGTCGGCATAAATAACTGATTGTCAGGGTTTTGAAAAACTAAACCGACAAAATTGCGGATTTCTCGCAAATTCCTACCGTTAACTTCCCATTGTCCCACTCGGATTTGTCCAGTTTGGGGTAGAAAGATTCCGTTGAGATGAAGCTGTAGGGTGGACTTTCCCGAACCATTAGCCCCAATTAGGGCAACTCGTTCGTTAGCCTGAATCGATAGGCTAATATTTTTGAGTGCTTGCGTGCCGTCGGGATAGGTATAGCAGAGATTATAAATAGCAATGGGATTGTGATGCATAAAACAACTTTAGGGAATCCTAGACAGATTGTAACAATTTAATCCTGATTCCCCATCACTGCGATCGCAACGCCTAGTAAGATAGAAGAAAAAATCCAAAGTCGAAATGACACTCCCCATTAATTTAGATAAGCATTCTATCTCGGCATTTTACGAGCAAGATTTTTGTTTGTGGTTAGAAATGACGGCGAAACTTTTACGCGATCGCCAATTAGACCAGCTTGATTATGACAATTTAATTGAAGAAATTGAAGCGATGGGCAGGAGTGAAAGAAATGCTTTAGAAAGTAATCTTGAACAATTATTAATGCACCTTCTTAAATGGAGGTATCAACCCTCTAAGCGTTCTAATAGCTGGCAATATTCTATTACTGAGCATTGTTTGAGAGTTTTAAAAGCATTCAAAAATAGTCCCAGTCTCAAACGATACTTTGAAGAAGTTCTTGACGAGTGCTATCAAAATGCTCGATTGCTTACTTCTAGAGAGACAGGATTAAATAAAAATACTTTTCCTGACATACTCCCTTTCTCTGTCGAAGATATTCTCAATCCTGAGTATTTACCTGATGAAGAAGCCTAACATTATGATTAATCTACCGCCTCTCACCACAGATACCATCTGGGCAATTCTCAATGATGAAATTGAAGATGCTGTGATCAATCAATTAGTCTGGTACTATCTTGGCTATCGTTATAACGAAACAGCGCAAGCTTGGGAGAATACGCAAGTCGATGAAAGCTGGCGATCGGAATATCCCGAACCTCCTGATTTTATTGAAAATCGCCCACCAACAGTCAAATTAACTCGTTCAATTTCAGCGGAAAATAAACAACTTTTAAAAGAAAAATTAGGATTTAAAGGCTATAAAGTTGGTGAATTTGGGCCGAGGCAAACGCGCCGCGCTACCGCAGCCAATTGGCTTTTAAGTTATAGGCAACTGCATCTAATGTTAGATAACTGAACAGAAGTTCAAGCGATCGCCTTTTTCTTTTGTAAAAAGACATTGATACCGCCAATCCTAAGCTATTATGGCAGATAAAACCGTAAGAAAGTAGGTGGGCAATGCCCACCAATGCCTTCAGGTTAAGATTTTAGAGTTTTGGTCGCTTCGTGTGCCTTCGGTAAGAGCAATACCCATTCTACGTTTAATGATGCTCAGGTACTTAAACTAATGCACAATTTTACTGAAATATGCCGAGGCTTGTCAGAGACGGGGAAACTATTAGTTATCCTGGTAGTTATCTCTGTTATGGCAATCATTATTGCTTGGTTGACAACTGGTGACCCACTAGCTGTTTTAATTTTATCAGGAACTCTTATTATCATCTGGCAAAAAATCCCAGATATTTTGGCTTCTAGAGATGATATTAAAGCGAAAGTTGCTCTAGCGGCACTAGGATTTTTTTATCTTTTAGCTATTGGACAACCTCAATGGAAATCAGAATTTAATCAGTTTCTCGAACCGATTCTAGAACCTCTTGGCATTTCTCCTGATGTCGTATCGCCGATTAGTAATATTCCTTCTCTAATCGTTTTACCACTCGGCGTTATTGTGATTTTTGGTGTCTTTTGGATGATGCGGGATAACACAGCAATGCAAGAGCATTCTGTTCCCATTGATCAAGAATTTCCTGAAAAAAATTACCCACAACGTTTTAAATCATTTTGTGATTTGTTAAGAGAAGATTTAAACAAGATTGATCGCGAAACGAATTGGAGTGCAGAATATTTTACGCCACTCGATGCAGAAGTTGAAGTTCAGTCAGGCAATAAACGCTTGAAACGAGTAACCGATCTCCTTACGGCAATTCGTTCTGACCAAAAAAGTAAGGTTTTTCTAGTGATTGGCGATCCGGGTTCTGGCAAGAGTGTCGCCTTGAGAAAGTTATGTCGAGAATTACTCAAAGAAAGCGAGAGAACGGGGAAAGTTCCTCTCTATATCAATCTGCGAGAATGGCAAATTGAACAAGAATGGACAGAAGACAATCCTCCCACTGTTGAAGCGTTATATGGTTTTGTGATTGCTAATTTAAAATTACGGGGAGATGTTTTTGTCAATGATTTTATTGATTTATACTTTAAGCGAATGTTCGATCATGGAAGGCTCTTTTTTATCTTAGATTCATTTGACGAAATCCCGTCGGTTTTGGATGTAAGTGAAAGTTCTTGGTTGATTGATAAGTTATCGGATGTAATTTACCGATTTCTGGCAGGTGCTAATCAGTCACGCGGAATATTAGCCTCACGAATTTTTAGAAGACCAACCGATAATTTTGATGTCAAAACTGTTTTAGAAGTTCGTCCTTTTACAGAAGATAAGATTATCGAAACCTTTAGAAAATACCTGTCTTTTGATGAGGTGTTAGTGCAACGCCTTTTTAAAGAACGTCCTGATTTAGTTCCGGTTGCTAGAAATCCTTTTACTGCTTCTTTAATCATTAGCTACGCCAAAGATTGCGATAATAATCTTCCACAAACACAAGCTGATTTATATTATCACTACATTAATAAAAAACTAGATTCGTGTCGAGAAAAACTAGAAACTAAAGGGTTAACTCAAGAACAGGTGATTCAATGCTCAATTGATATTGCTGATACAATGTTGACAGCGCAAAATTTTGGTCTTGAAGCACCGATTAGAATTCTAAAACAGAATTTGCCTTTTCATGCTATTGAAGAAGTCATCGATATTTTGAGTCATATAAAACTAGGAAGAATAGGAACAGGTGATGACAAAAGATTTAGTTTAGTACATCGCCGATTTAATGAGTATTTTGTCGTTCAACGGCTAATTGAACAGCCTGAAAGAGTTCCTGAAGAGGCAATTCCTACTGACTCTCGTTGGCGAGATGTACTGGTTTTATATTGCGAAGTTGCTGATGAAATTGAGGCGAAAAAAATTGCTAATTTCTGTTGGTCAGAAATTGAGAAAGTAATCGGCGGTAATGTAGATATGCGCGATCCTCAGCTTCTTCGGATGCTTCATTGTCTGCGGTTTCTTAAAGAAGCTTTTAGAGCAAGAGTAGATTGCATAGAGGATTTTAGAAATGATTTAGCTAGCTTTGTTAAAAATACTATTCAAAATCAGGAGAATCTGTTGTTGAAAAAGTTTGCTGTTGAAGCAGTTGGACTGTTGAAAGATGAAGATCTAGATGAAGCAGTTGTTCTCGCATTAAGTTTAAATAATGGTTGGATTAGTGAAATTGCAATAAAATCGTGCCGTCATCTACCTAAAATAAGTAATGCATTGCAAGCCCGACTAATTGAATATGTCAATAACAATGTCAATCTCTTAGATAAAAAAATTGAACGAGAATTGTCATTTTCTTTTAAATTATCGAATGGCTTTAGCGAAATAGATAAACGATTGACATTAAAAATTATTGGTAAAAATGTAAGCAAGTTAGGAATGTTGATTTCTGGTGGTTGGGTTTTACAGCAAATTGAGATCTATTAAGCTACATGCATTGTAAAATAGAAAAGCAACAAAAAATGATTAAGTATGCCAACAGTATATTCTCTTGATTTAAGAAAAAAAGTATTCAGTGCGTGGCAAGCTAAAGAAGGTTCACAA
>JBGTNM010000158.1:0-11475 GCA_041743025.1 Microcystaceae cyanobacterium | reverse complement strand
TGCATCTGACTCTATCCCCCTTTTTTTGCTGATTTTAAGTTGCTCTTTTTATTTTACATCCAGAAATTACTTTATTCAAATGATTTAGGCTTGCTATATAGATTCTCTTTATACGCGTCTCCCATAAATTATCAATACGATCTGTTTGATTTTTACCATACAATCGAGTTATATCCTGTAGCTGTTAGACCAGATTCTAATCTTAGCAAAGAAGTTCTTGGTAATTTTCAAAGTAATTTTCAAAAAGACATTTTAGCCGGGTCAGAGACTGAATTTATGGAGATTTTGAAAAAGATTTTTACTGCCCCAAAAACTCGTCAAATTATAGCAAACTTGCTCGCACAACTTCAAGTTGAAAAAGATGATGATAATGATTTAGATGAGTTACCAGCTAGCGAATAACTAATCTTATTTCTCTAACCGCACGACGTACCACTGCAAGTAATTATCTTTTCCTACATCTAATTCACAATAATTTTCCATTAAATATTTTGCTTTTTCTTCAATTGTATCAAATTTTTGCAATTCTCTCGGCAGGTCATCTAAGCGATTTAGTAAAGCTCCTTTCAACTTTTCTAACAATTCTTCTGGGGTAAGAAATTGTTCGGGACGATCAGCTTCGAGGACGACATAAGTATCCTCTTGATACATGATTGAATCTGGCATTTTATTAGTGAGCAGTGAACAGTGAATAGTGAATAGTGAACAGTGAATAGAACTATTAACTATTACCTACTATATCTGTCGCTGCACGATAATTATCTCATCTCCCACGACCGGACTGCGGGCAATGAGCGTTCCTTGAGGATCAAGCATTTCTAATTTGCGAAAATCAAGTTTTTGCGATCGCTTTAAAATGGCATTACCGATCGCGTCCTGTCGTTTAGCATTGAGTTGATACCATTGATCGTCCACTGTCACCATTAAGCGACTGCCGGGAAAATTGGCTTCAATAGAGGCGATCAACCCGGCTGGATATTGACTCGTTAAATTCGTCACTTCCTGTTGAATAGCGGCAATTAAACTCTGTTCTGGCGTTAATTCAGGTTCGGGAGGTGGCACAATTTCAACCGTCTGAGGCGGTTTGGGAGCGATCAATTCTGGCGGTGTTTCAATAATTTTAGGTTGAGGCAGTTGATTGGGTTTTTGAGCAATTTCTGTCGGGGATTGGGGAAACAGTAACACCGACACTAACAGAACAGTAACGACTGTCCCCGCTAAAATGCTAGTTATTGCCCAGTCTGAGAGTTTTTCACTGAGTGAAACCGGAAGAATGGAGCGAATTTTTGCTAAAACACGATCCCACCAACTTTCTAAACGATTGAAGCTGGGTAAGACGCGATCAATCCCCTTTCTATCTGCTTCCATTGCTTCTGCTTCGGGTTCTGTTAGGGTAAAATCCTCGCCTACCCTTATTTCAGCATTGGGTAGTGTTGAGGGTATGGGAGAATTAAGCACAGACGCGATCGCTTCGGCAGCACTGACTAAGCTTTCTACTGTCGCTTTAGGGGGTAACGTCTCAACTGAATCTAAGCTAAGTTGCTGTACGATCCTATCGAGTTGAGCAATGGTTTGTTGCAGCAGAACGACTAATTGAGCTTGTGACAGTCTATTTTCTGGAATTTGGTTTGAGGGTTGTTCTTGAGACATCGATCTTGTCGGGACGCAATGCTTGCGCCCAAAGTGTAACATAAATAATAGCCCCTCTAATCTGTCAGCAAGATACGTAACGATGGCAGTATCACCTAAGCTTATTAACGCCAATGAGGCAGAACGTTTAGCAGCACTCCGACGCTACGACATTCTCGATACTCCCCCCGATAGAGCGTTTGATCGCCTGACAGCAATGGCTGTGCGCCTCTTTAAAGTACCCATTTCTATTGTTTCAATTGTAGACAGCGATCGCATTTGGTTTAAGTCGTACGTGGGACTGGATGCCAGCGAAATTGGACGCGACCCTGGATTGTGTGCCTCAGCCATTTTGCAAGACGATGTTTGGTTAATTGTAGATGCGAAAACTGACCCCTGTGTTTTAGCGAATCCTTTGGTCGCTAGCGATTTTGGACTTCGATTTTATGCAGGCGCTCCCCTCAAGACCGCCGATGGCTTTCATTTGGGTACGATCTGTATTATCGACAAACAGCCTCGTCAGTTGAGTGATGAGGAAAAGCTAACCTTACAAGATTTAGCTGCGATCGTCATGAGTGAGCTAGAATTACGATTAGCAGCCAGAAAAACGGTACAGTCAGAAAGAATGGCTCGCCTACAAGCTGTAGAAGCCTTATCGCAAGCAGAGCGTCTTGCTAATACTGATATTCTCACAGGATTGAGTAATCGACGAGCGTTCGACAGCGAATTGCGACGGCAACTCAACCTGATTAACCAACAAGATGGTGATGCGGCGTTGGCAATGATTGACCTCAATGGACTCAAAGCGATTAATGACAATCACGGTCATGATATGGGCGATACACTCCTGCGACAGTTTGCTGTGGCGTTGCAAGCCAATCTGCGCCAAGGAGATAGTGCCTACCGTTTTGGTGGTGATGAGTTTGCGCTGATCTTACCTGGGGCAAGGATAGTAGATATGCCGAAACTCAAACAACGTCTCGATTGCGTCACTGAACAAGTTCAGGCTCATGGTTTTTCGAGCATTAGTGCGAGTGTTGGGATTGCCACCCTCCGAGAAACGGGAAACACCCCTTATAAAACGGTGCAATTGGCTGATGCACGGATGTACAGTGAAAAAATGGCATACTATAGCCAGGGGCAGAAAGCACAAGGAAAACGCTGACTATTCCTGAGTTTTAGCGGTTGAACTTGTCAAACATCTTTACTTGGCTTACTCTAAAAGTCAAAAGTCATTCGTTACTCATCGCTTGGCCAATTTTAGTTTTGAGATAAGTATTGACCGTTAACACAGAACGCACTTGTTGTGTAATTTTCTCGCGTTGGTTAATCAAATAAATACTCACTAACGTCAGACAAACGCCCATCCACTGAAACGGCGTAAGCACTTCTGAGAGTAAAAAATTGCCAAAAGATAGGGCAAAAACAGGCGTAAGAAAAGTTAGAGAACTGAAACTGGTTAAATTTCCTTTAGAGGCGATAAAAAAGAAAATACCATAAGCGATCGCGCTACCAAATACTATCGCATACGTTAGAGATAGCCATCCTTGTAGATTAATTTGCTGCCATTGGTGAGATTCCCACATACTTGAAGCAAAAAATAAAGGAATTCCGCCTAAAATCATGTGCCAACCTGTCGCCACAATGGGATCGGTGTGACGGCAGACATAGCGAATACAAACGGTTCCCGCCGCCATTGATAGCGATGCTAGCAGCATCAACAATTCTCCACTATTGAATAGTGCTTGCCAGCTAACTGAGGAAGCTACCGCTTGAATATCCCCTATCTGGTTAAACCATGCCTGCGGCAGTCCGATACAACTAATGCCTAAAATGCCGATTGTCAGCCCTATCCAGCCCCAAATTCCAATAATTTCCCCAAACAACCAACTCGACATCAACGCCACTGCAAGCGGTTGTGAGTCAATAATCACCGATCCTAATCCTGCCCCAGTTCTTTCTAACCCTTCCGCCAAAAACCCTTGAAACATCGTTCCATCTAATAAGGCAAAAATCCCAATCCACAGCCATGCCTTAAAATTATTCGGTTGTTGGCGTTTTAAAAACCCAGCAGCCATTAAAACCAAAATTCCGGCAGGAACCAGGCGAATTCCTGCCATAAACAAGGGAGTTGTCTGAGGGATGACTCCTTTCATGGCTACCATTGCCGTTCCCCAGAGAAAAAACGGGGCAATTAGTAGCACAGATGACCAAAAAGATTTAGATTTGCTGGCGTTGAGGTTGATCATGGCTGAGAGGGATTTTGATAACCCTCTGTTAACAATACTTAATCCATGTTAACCAATTGTGTAGTTTTGTAAACAGAAGGGGGAAAGTAATATCACAAAACTAATCCCTAGGCTTTTTGCTACGATTGTGAATAAATGAGTAAATGTCCAGAAAAATGAGTAACAGCGAACCCAGTAGACTAGATAGGTTAGAAATGTTAGCTGAAGTGATTTTGGCAGGACTTCAGGAAACCAAGGAAGGATTACAAGAACTCAGGGCAGGACTTCAGGAAACCAAGGAAGGATTACAAGAAACCAAGGAAGGACTACAAGAAACCAAAGCGATCGCTAATTCTAAAGCCAAGTCGATTCAAGCACTATGCGAAGAAGGGCGACAAGACCGAGAACAATGGCGACAAGACCGGAAAGAATGGCAACAAGACCGCCGTCGTGTCTTTGAATGGATGTCCAGGTTAGCGGCGGCGCAAGCAGATTTCTATGAAGTGCAAGCAGATTATCTTCACCATGTTGAAAGAATAGATGACCGTTTGACTGATATTCTTGACCGATTAACGCCTCAAGACAGCAACAATTCAGACTGACCTGTTTACCCATTCCCCAATCAGACACACTAGAGTGTAGAAAGATACCAACTTCTAATTCTGCCTCCTTTCTATGATCTGGCCTTTTAAACGAAAAACTACCAAACAAATTGCTCGCCTGGAAATTACGGGGGTTATTGCTTCAGATACCCGTAAAACTGTCCTCAAAGCCCTGGAAACCGTTAAAGACAAAAAATTTCCCGCCCTATTACTGCGAATCGATTCCCCTGGCGGCACGGTAGGAGATTCTCAAGAAATCTATGAAGCCCTTAAACGACTGCGAGAAAAAGTCAAAATTGTAGCAAGTTTTGGCAATATTTCGGCTTCTGGTGGCGTTTATATCGGTATGGGCGCAGAGCATATTATGGCCAATCCAGGGACGATTACTGGCAGCATTGGGGTTATCTTGCGAGGCAATAATCTAGAACGCTTGCTTGATAAAATCGGTGTTTCTTTTAAAGTCATCAAATCTGGCCCTTATAAAGACATTCTCTCCTTTGATCGCCGACTAACTGCCGAAGAACAAGCGATCTTACAAGAGATGATCGATACCACTTACGAACAATTCGTCACCACCGTCGCTGAAGGCCGTAAATTGCCTGTCGAAACCGTCAAAAACTTTGCCGACGGGCGCATTTTTACCGGACAGCAAGCAGTCGCCTTGGGCGTTGTAGACCGCTTGGGAACCGAAGAAGATGCCCGACGTTGGTGTGCCGAATTAGCGGGTCTCGACCCTGAAAAAACCCAATGCCACACGATTGAGGAACCCAAACCCCTTTGGAGTCGGATTTTATCGCGAAATCAGCAGCGATCGCGCCTAAAAACGGCCATTGATTGGGTAGAATTTGAGTTAGCGACCAATGGTCAGCCTTTGTGGTTGTATCGTCCTTAGCGAAAAATCTTAGATTTCGCATGAGGGAGGGGCAACGCACTCTAAAATGAGATATTGAGTGTCAGAGGAATCCTATCGTGGAGTGGAAAGTGCGGGCGATTCGAGGAGCGACCACAGCCGCAGAAAATACGGCAGAAGCCATACGCGAAGCAGTGATTGAATTGTTAGAGGACGTTGAAACCCGCAACCGACTCAATCCTGAAGACATCGTGAGCGTGATTTTTACAGCCACGCAAGACCTTGATGCTATCTTTCCCGCCGCAATCGCCCGCGAACGCCCTCACTGGGAAAACGTCCCTCTCCTCGACGTTCAACAAATGCAGGTTGAAGGAAGCTTAGAACGCTGCATACGGCTTTTAATTCAGGTTAACACCCCTAAACCGCAAGTCGAAATGTACCATCCCTATTTGCGCGGGGCTTGCAATCTGCGTCCCGATTGGAACCTCACACAGATGAGTTCTCCTACTTCTACTTCCTTGCAGTCTCATCGTTTTTAATTGAGGTAATAGGACTTAATAATAACGATTAACTTCTATCTTCTACAACTTTGGTAAAAAATTTTTCTAACGCCTCAATACAAGTGTGATCGCCAAAAAGGTTATCTTGATTATCGGCCATTTTTTGAGCGATCGCTTGCCGCCAAGCAGCATCTAACCCCAACCGGACTGCAATGTCGATATATTCAGCTTCCTGGTGGGCAATGGTTTCCGTAACGCCTAAAATGTTTAACATTCCCTCAGATTGACGGCCTCGCATGAATTCGCCAGAATAGGTAACAACGGGTAACTGACAGGCGATCGCATCTAAGGTCGTAAATCCGCCAGAATAACCGACAGTGTCAAGAAAGACATCACAAAGTAGGTTGAGGTTGAGAAAATCTTCTTTTCTAAGAGTCGGTAAAAATCGGCAAAAAGCGTCACTATCTAATTCATAATTAGCAAAAGCACGTTTGAGTCGCTCGCGGAACTTTTGAGTGATTTTAGAACTAGTATGAGATTCAAAAAAGAGAAAT
Source organism: Microcystaceae cyanobacterium (assembly GCA_041743025.1). Classification (GTDB taxonomy): domain Bacteria; phylum Cyanobacteriota; class Cyanobacteriia; order Cyanobacteriales; family Microcystaceae; genus JBGTNM01. Next base: position 5,112 of record JBGTNM010000158.1, on the reverse strand, counting down.
TTGGCTTGAGGATTTTGTTGAGCGATCGCCGGAAATAAATAGTCATACTGCGGTAAATATTTAGACAATGATTGACAGCAGAAATAGAGAATTGCTTCATCAGGCAAGCCAAATTCAGACCGAGACTTGACGGTTTGAGGTAATATCGGTTTAGGAAATGACATCCCTAATTTCGGCAGACAAATGAGCGTTTCTGAATAATGCTCCGCCGCGTTAGGGGGTTCCATTGCTTCGCTAGACAAAAAGTAATCAATTGTCGGCATTCCAGATGTAATTGGATTACCCCAAGTCGTACATTGAATGGGGGCTAAACGCAGTCCAGAAAGTTGAATAATTGTCGGATCGATACCACTTTCTAAAAAGATCAAGATGTCAAGACAATCAGCGTCAATTTGTTGGATGATTTCTGTTAAGTTATCATTCAATTCTCGAAAACTGTCACTGTAAATTTCAAACTTTTTACTCAGTTCATTTGTTACATTTTCTAAACTATAACAAAAAATCTCAAATTTACTGCGATCGCAATACTTTAACCATCCTAAATGTAAATCTCCCAAGCTATTTAACCGACGAGAAATATAACCAATCCGAATTTTAGAACGAGTGTTTGATAAGGGTTTTGGGCGACTCCATTCAGGATAAATCTCCTGCATGACTTGAGCGACAAAATTGCCCTGTTTTTTCAAAAGTTCGAGATCGTTGCGAGCTTGATAAGGTAATAAAAAACTAGTCATCGCCATAAACCCAATACTGTAAGATGCGCGTTGGCGATCAATTTCAGTTTTTACAAAAGTTTGCACCGTTAATTCATCTAAGCATTGCAAAAAATCCTGTCGGTACTTATCAATTTCACCTTCATTTTTATAAACAACGGGAAGGCTGGTTCGGCTGAGATATTTAAAGGCTATATCTTGAGGGAATAGCTGACGAGCTTGTTCAGCGATCGCTCTTGCTTCTGGAATTTCGTCATTTTTTTGATGAAGTAGAATTAAAGATAAATAAAGTTTATTCTCTTGTGGATAGTATTTAATGCCTTCTTGACAAACAGTAATGGCTTGATCAATTTGATAAATATTTTTATGGCATTCAGCCAGTGTTAAATAGCAATTAACACTACCAATTTTCTTTGATAAGTAATCATTAAAGTACGCGATCGCCTCTTCGTAATTACCCTCATAGTAGGCACTAAAGCCATAGCAAAAAACAGCTTGAATATCTTGCTTAAGTTCGTAAACATGACCTAAATTATACCAAATGTCCGGATTTTCAGCATTTAACTGAATCGCTTTTTGATAAATTTCTACTGCCGCATCCAATTGTTTATTTTTAACTAAAATATTTCCCAGGTTCATGTAACTGCCAAAATGGTTTGGGTTCTTCTCAATCGCCTCCTGATAAACTGATTGAGCCGAATCGAACTGCTCCAGTTTTTTGAAAATATTTCCTAAATTATTATAGGCATCTACGGAACAGGGAGCGATTTGAATGGCTTTTTGATAAGCTGCGATCGCTTCAGAAATTTGATTGACTTTTTCTAGAACAATTCCTAAGCTATAAAAATAGTCTCCTCTAATAGCATCAATTTCTATCGCGGTAAGAATTGCTTGATAGGCATTTTGATATTGGGTGAGATGATAGTAAATAATTCCGAGAGAATGCCAAATATCGGCTTGAGCGTTATCTAAAGACAAAATATTTTGATAAACGTCAGCAGCAGCTTGATAGTTATTTGACCAGGCAAATCCTTCCGCTTCTCGGACTAATTCAGCAATAATTTTCTGTAAATAAAGCTCCCATTTTTGACTCTGATATTGAGAGTCAATTTCCCGACTAATATCAAAAACTTTCTTAGCAACTTTAAAATTATCTTGCTCGATCTTGTGATTGATTTGTTCGTCTAGTAAATGAATGAGTTCTGCTGTCCATTGTTCAGTTTCTTCCGGCGTTCCCTGCCAGAAAACTGACAGCCAAATTTCTTGCGCGTTTGTTTCGTCACCTTGCAAAAGATGAGCAATTCCTAAATACCAATAATAAACAGTTTCCTGCGGAAAATTTTCTAACCCTTGTTCGCACAACGAAATGGTTTCAAGATATAGCCCTGTATTAATACAATTATTTATTTCCTGCTGAATTGCAAGTGACAGCATAATCTCAAGACTCCCATTTCTCTACTTCCTTTCCTAGTTTACCCAAAACAGCAACTAGATTTAACACGAATTTTAAAATCGCTTTTAGGCGCAAAAAGCTTGAGTTGAAACGGGATAATAAATCCACTGCCTGCCATCTTTGCTCAACTTAGCATTAACTGCTCTGATCGATATTAAATATTTTAGACAATGCTGCACCATTGAAACGGGACGGTTGAGGCGATAGCTCAATGCCTTGATAGTAATGCCTTGAGGATGCGATAATATAAGTTCTTGAATGCGTTCTGTGGTGGTTGGCCCTGGGGTTGGGCTAATAATGGTAATCGCCAAGATTTAACATCATTTAACAAGGTCATATCAGATGACTGACGGGTTCTAAAATTTGTTCCACGCTTCAAAAATCTAATTTTCTTTCAATAGCAGTGCCCACCCTACTCCTACCTTTATCGTATTAAATATGGATATCCTCGAAATCATCAAAGCAGACTACCAACAATTCCCCAAAAACCAAACCTATTCCCTTTATGCCGAAGATGTTTATTTTAAAGATCCTTTAAACGAATTTCGGGGAATCAAACGCTACCAGACGATGATTCATTTTCTCAATACTTGGTTTAAAGATATTCAGCTAGACTTGCACAATATCTATCGCGATGAAAATACGATTCACACCGAATGGACGCTAAATTGGACAACACCTGTGCCTTGGCAACCGCGCATTGCCGTTCCTGGTAGGAGTGAGTTAGCATTCAACGAAGATAACTTAATTGTCTCCCACATCGACTACTGGCATTGTTCCCGTTGGCAAGTCATTAAGCAACATTTCTTCTCGCATCCTTCATAATAAAAATAAGGAATGTAAATTTTTTTAAGAAATCTCTACCATGCGCGTCATTCTCATGACTGGAAAAGGAGGGGTTGGAAAAACCTCCGTTGCTGCTGCTACTGGACTTCGTTGTGCGGAATTAGGGCATAAAACCCTCGTTTTGAGTACCGATCCTGCTCATTCGCTCGCTGACAGCTTCGATCTAGAATTAGGGCACGAACCGCGACAGATTCGCCCGAATCTTTGGGCGGCGGAATTGGATGCTCTCATGGAGTTAGAAGGCAATTGGGGGGCAGTCAAGCGATATATCACCCAAGTCTTACAAGCGCGTGGTTTAGATGGCGTTCAAGCTGAAGAACTGGCAATTTTGCCTGGAATGGACGAAATTTTTGCCCTGGTACGAATGAAGCGTCACTACGATGAAGGGGTATATGAAGTTTTAATTATAGACTCTGCCCCAACGGGGACAGCACTGCGTCTGTTAAGCATTCCCGAAGTGGGGGGATGGTACATGAGACGTTTTTACAAACCATTACAAGGAGTCTCAGTCGCCCTACGCCCCATTTTTGAACCGATTTTTAAACCCATTATGGGGTTTTCCTTGCCAGATAAAGAAGTTATGGACGCGCCTTATGAATTTTACGAGCAAATTGAAGCTTTAGAAAAGGTTCTGACTGATAATACGCAAACTTCGGTACGTTTAGTAACCAATCCTGAAAAGATGGTGATTAAAGAATCCTTACGCGCTCATGCTTATTTGAGCTTGTATAATATTTCTATCGATTTAGTCATCGCCAATCGTATCATACCTGATGCCGTGACTGACCCTTTTTTCCAAGGTTGGAAGCAGATGCAGCGAGTGTACAAGCAAGAAATTTATGATAACTTCCATCCCCTACCGATTAAAGAAGTTCCGCTTTTTTCGGATGAATTGTGTGGGATTGAAGCGTTAGAACGCTTAAAAGACATTCTCTACCCCAATGAAGATCCGGCTTTGGTTTACTACCAAGAAAATACTGTCCGCATCGTGCCAGCAGGTCAGGATTACAGTTTAGAATTGTATCTGCCGGGAATTCCCAAAGAGCAAATTCAACTCAATAAAAATGGGGACGAACTGAACATTCGCATTGGCAACCATCGGCGCAATCTGGTGTTACCGCAAGCATTGGCATCCCTCAAACCCGTAGGGGCAAAAATGGAAGAGGATTACCTCAAAATTCGCTTTTCAAATGAGATAGGAAGCAAAGCTAGTTAGGACTTTTTGGCAAATTTGATTAGAATACATAATAGATTGCTCAGGAGGTTACTGAATGTTTCTCGAAGAATTACAACCTATTGCCAAAGAATTTTTCCAACAACCTCTCGCTTTTGCGGGTGGATTTGTGTCTGGAATGTTGCGATTGAATCTCTCGGAAGACCCCTTAAGAAGCTGGTTACAAAAGCAAGGACTTACCACCTTTATCTACACCGATACTAGCATGGGCAATGGCGGCCGCCCTCAGTCAATTTCGATTGAATAAGGCTGAAATTCGCTGGCTGTTTCGGGAATTGAAGAAAAATGAGGGTAGTTTCACCGGCTAAAGGTGAAGAATGCCAATATTAACCTTAAGCAATGAACAAAAAGTTCACGTTTGAAGTAATGAGTGATACTATCTTCGGTAAAATTATCCGCAAAGAAATTCCTGCTAATATCGTTTATGAAGACGATTTAGCCCTTGCCTTTACAGACATCACCCCGAAAGCTCCTACTCACATTTTAGTCATTCCTAAACAGCCTATTTCCCAACTCGAAAATGCCACTGACGAAGACCGAGATTTATTAGGACATTTACTGTTAACGGCTAAAAAAGTCGCCGCACAAGTCGGTTTAGATAATGGCTATCGCGTCGTCATTAACAATGGTAACGACGGAGGGCAGACAGTCGATCATCTACACTTACATATTTTAGGGGGCCGTCAAATGACTTGGCCTCCCGGTTGATTGACCTGATAGCTGACTAGCTAACGTGACATACTCCCATCACTGACTCGGAGTACCGAGTACAGTGTGGGCTTCCAAGACAATCCAGCTATCGCTTCGGAGGCTCTTGGCTTTAAGAACCGGATGACCCTCGGCTCTCTCTTACAAAGTTTGGCGGG
>JBGTNM010000157.1:0-63275 GCA_041743025.1 Microcystaceae cyanobacterium | reverse complement strand
AGCCATTGAGGTAGATCTAACTTCGACTACCCAAGCGACAGATTATCAAGTCTTAGCGATTCCTGAACTCTGGATTTACCGTCGAGGAGAGTTGTTGATTTATCTTTGGGAGGGTGAACACTATCAAGAGAGTCAAACCAGCCTTATCTTTAGAGAAATTGACGTGAAAACGATTTTACCAAAATATGTAGAATTGGCTTGGCAAAATGGATCGAGTGTTGCTTTACGTCAATTTGAGCAAGATTTAATTCACAAATTTAATTATTAATATTCATGACTTTGTTTATCAATGTTTTATAGAAAATTATAACGCGATCGCCCCTCCCCTTCTCCAGCCAGAAATAGTCTAATGTAGGATGCGTTCGATGGCGCATCCTACTAATCTCTCGCCGGAAATAGTTCAATTGTATCTTCCATATTTAGGGTCTTGTCTCTAGAATTAGAGAACTTAAACTCTATATATAGGGTTTAAACCAAAAAGCTTGAGGGAAAAATCCATGAACCATCTGCGGGAATGGCAAACCAGTTGTGTTGATGAACAACTCATCGACCTCAATGTCACTGCCCTAAATGGATCTTCTCCTTCAGAATACCTACTTTATTCTGACACACTCCCTCGGCGCAATGATGGGCGCATCAGCCAAGCGTTCCTCAAACAATACGAACACACCGAACAAGGTGGCTGGTGGTGTTCGGGAATTGATGTCTTAACGGGAGAAAAGGATCTTTGGGGCTGTTTTAAGCCCAATCAACCTCGTTTGAGTAGCGATCGCGGCAAACCCATCAAATACGAACATCCTCCCAAAACCCCGACAGGCATTTTTGCCTTGCAGGTGCCGGTTCATCTTTGGCGGCGCATTGGACAAAGATTTAAGGTTCCTATTGTATCACAAGACAGCGATCCCTGTGGAGCTTTCCCTTCGGTCAAGTTCGGGGACGGCTTCGCAGCACGCGACTTTTGGCAGTGGATGATAGAGCATCCGACTGTCCCCTTATGTATCACCGAAGGCGCGAAAAAAGCAGGTGCGCTACTAACAGCAGGCTTTGCTGCCATTGCCCTCCCTGGCATCAACAACGGCTACCGAACCCCCAAAGACGCACAGGGAAACCGCATCGGCAAGTCTCGCCTTATCCCTCAACTGCAAAAACTTGCCATGCAGGGGAGAGAAATTTATATCGCCTTCGATCAAGATAGCAATCCCAAAACCGTGCAAGCGGTCAACGTTGCTATCCGTCAGTTGGGCTATCTCCTCAGCCAAGCCGGATGCCGCGTTAAAGTCATTACCTGGCAACCCGGATGGGGCAAAGGGGTTGACGATTTCATCGCTTATCGGGGACAAGAAGCGTTTGAGGAGGCTTTTACTCAAGCTATCCCTCTAGATATTTGGAAAGCCCAAAGTTTAAGCCATCTTACCTATACCCCAGATATTCAATGCCATTCCCGCTACTTAAGTGAAATTGCCATCCCCGAAACTGCTAAATTAATTGGTATTAAATCGCCCAAAGGAACAGGCAAAACCAAGGTACTAGAGCAAATTGTCCAACAGGCAATTGCACGGCAGCAATGGGTACTTGTCATCGGGCATCGCGTTAGGTTAGTCGAGGAACTTTGTCAGCGATTTGGATTGCCTTATATCACTCAAGTTAATAGTAACCAACCCTATCAAGTCTTTGGTTACGGCTTGTGTATTGACTCGCTCCATGCCAACTCTCAAGCCCAGTTTAACGCCGCCAATTGGTCAGATGGCATTGTTATTATTGATGAAGTCGAGCAAGTTCTCTGGCACGCGCTCAACTCGGATACCTGTAAAAATCAGCGCGTAGCTATTTTGAAATCTCTCAAAACGTTAATGCAAAATGTTTTAGAGGGAGAGGGAAAAGTATTTGTAGCTGATGCCGATCTCAGTGATGTTTCGTTAGAGTATTTAATCTCTTTATCTGGCATTTATCTAGAACCTTTTATCGTTCAAAACGACTGGAAACCGAGTGTTAAAGAAGCTTGGACAGTTAACCCTTATCTCGAAACTAGTCCCAAACGTTTAATCAAAGATTTGGTCAAACATATCCGTCAAGGCGGCAAGCCTTTTGTCTGTCTTTCGGCGCAAAAATTAATGAGTCAGTGGGGAACGCAGACCCTTGAATCCTATTTAAAAAAACAGTTTCCTGATGCTAAAGTTCTTCGCATTGATTCGGAATCTTTGGCTGAACCCAGCCACCCCGCTCACAACTGCATCAACCACCTCAATGATGTTTTGAAAAACTATGATATTGTCTTGGCAAGTCCTTCAATAGAAACAGGAGTGAGCATCGATCTTAAAGGACACTTTACATCAGTTTGGTGCATCGCGCAAGGGGTACAAACTGCCACTTCTGTCTGTCAATCTTTGAGTCGCATTCGAGAGAATATTCCTCGCTATCTTTGGGTGGCTGCTTATGGCTTCAATCAAGTGGGTAACGGTTCAACTTCTATACCGGGTTTACTGACTTCGGGACACCGTTTAACGCAATTAAATATCCGATTATTGCAACAATCTGATTTAGAAGCACTTGACGATATTGATACTGGATTTCAAGCAGAATCTTTACTGTGTTGGGCTAAGATGGCTGTCCGTGTTAATAGCTCAATGATTAATTATCGAGAAGCCATTTTAGGGATTCTGCGAGCAGAAAATCATTTGATTGAAGTGAGAATTCAAGATAATAATGAGAGCCGAGAACAAAACGTCAAAAGCCAAAACCAATTGACGGAGGTTATTAATGAAGTTAGAGCGCAAAACTATCAAGCCGAATGTGAAGCGATCGCGGCTGCTATTGAGTTAACTGATAGTGATTATCGGCACTTAAAAAAATGTTTGTTTAAAACCCTTTCTCAACGCCGTGCTTTGAGAAAATATGACTTACAACGTCGCTATTGCCTGCCAGTTACGCCGCAATTAGTTGCTTTAGATGATGGCGGATGGTATCAACAACTACGCCTTCATTATTTTCTCACCATTGGCCGTTATTATTTAGCCGATCGCGATGCAATGGTTGCCCGAAAGTTAATTGAGCAAGGTAATGGCAGCTTATTTTTACCAGATTTTAATGGCTCGCAATTGGGGGCAATTATTGGGACGTTAGAAGTGTTAGGAATTGCTGTTTTAATTTTGTATCCGCAACGACAGTTAAAAAACACAGATAAAGATTTGCAAAAGATTGCTGAAATAGCCATTAGTAATCGTTCAGAAATTAAAATGGTTATGGGCATCGGCATTGCTCAAAATGCTAGTTCAATCACGATTATTCGCCGCCTTCTCGCTTCTATTGGCTACAACTTAGATTGTATTGGTACACAAAAAGTTGATAAAAAGAGTGTAAAAGTCTATCAAGTTGTAATGCCGCAAGATGAACGAAAGGATGTTTTTAGACAGTGGATTGTTCGTGATGAAAAATATCCCGGTAGCTCTGAACCTTGGTTTGAGGAATATCGCATACCATCAGCAAATTTAGCAGCAGAAAAAATAGAACACAAACATGGTATTCAATTAAGTTTAGCGTTATGATTCGGGATCTCCTGTACTTGTGGTGATAATAAAATCTTATAAATTGGTGTAGGATGGGTTAGACGGTAGTAATTATTCAAACTCAACTAGAAATTATCAATCCGTCGTAACCCATCTCCTTTAAATTTGTAACCTAATTGAACATTTTTCCCCATGATGTCGGGAGAGCTACAAAAACTAGCAAAAGTTCTAAGCAGCAGGTAAAGCAGCGATATTCTTAGTCGGACTAATCATTCCTTCTAATACTGCTAAATAAACTTGATAGGTTGATTCATCCAAGCACACTAAGTTGACTTGTTCAACACTCAAATGGGTGTTGAGAAAATTCAGAATTTCAGTCACAGCCACTTTAGCTGCTGTTTCAAGGGGAAATTTCCCCGTTCCAGTTCCTAAAGCGGGAAAAGCAACGGTGCGAAGCGAGTGTTCGTGTGCCAGCCTTAAACTATTGTTATAGCACTGCGCTAAGAGGCTTTCCTCTTGAATATTACCGCCTTGCCAAGCTGGACTGACTGTGTGAATCACTTGTTTAGCCAGAAGATTATATGCTCCTGTAATCTTGGCTTCGCCAACTTTGCATCCGTTAAGACTTAGACACTGCTTTTGTAACTCTGACCCTGCGCTGCGATGGATAACGGTATCAACCTTTCGGCTGTCTCCAGGGAGGGGTAGCCAACCGATTTTATTCCCTGGTAGTAGAGTAAGATTAGTGGAGTTAACGATCGCATCAACGGGTTGCTCAAGAAGATTGCCCTGAACCACACTGATGCGGTCATGAAGATTAATCCCAGATTTAAGCAAAATCAAGCGACGAATTTCCTGAATTTCTTTTTCTTCAATGTTCATGAATTTAGCCATGCGATCATGTAATTTAATCTCCTCTGGACTAATTGCTCCGTCAGCTTTGGCGAGTTCATAAGCAGTACATAACAACAGACGATATTTCATCCGTGCTTTCTGGGGATTTTCTTCTTTTAACAAGCCTTGATGTAAAACTTCCTCAAAGCTTTTATGCTGTTTCATGGTTTCTCGAATTCGGGCTGTATCTTGCTTGTTAAGAGGAAGCTGGAGCATCATTTTCTCAAGGGTATCTTGTTCTTCAATTGAGAAGTGATCGTCTATCCAAGCCATCGGTAAAGCAGCGATTAACACATCTGCCAAAAACGCACTTAATTTTCGCTTTTCTCCCTCGTCTCTGAGCTTTGCTGCACCGTGAACGACTCCTAATCCGGCGACGGCGGCTAGACCAATGGGCGCAGCAACCACTAATCCAGCATAAACGGGTGCGCCAACCGCAATTCCTCCTGCCATGCCTAACATAGCTTGAATTCCGGTGAAAAATCCCGCTTGAACGAACATTCCTGCTGCTGCGCCATGTGCGCCTACACCGACTAACGCTCCGGCTAATGCGCCTTCTGCCACAGAACCCCCGATTTTTGCGACAGGAGGAAGACCTTCTGTGACGATGCGACGGTTAATTTCATCGGGGGGAAGAGATTTATCACTTTGAGGCTCCCATAAATAAATATTGAGGGCGTTAATGAGAGCTAGCAGCGTATCATCGTAGTTTCCATCAGAATCTACCTTGTCTTTTACTGTATTTAACAAAGACTGAGTTTGTTTGACCATTTTTTCCCAGTTTTTTCCCATTATCTGAGAAAGTTCAGTAATATCTGAGCGAATTGAATCAAACTCGTCAGGATATTTGGCTATTAAATAGTCTTGATGCAGCGAAAGAATAAAATCTAAGGATACTAAGCTGACAATCATAGCAATCATGGCAGCGATGGGCGTTGTCAAAACTCCGATGATGGGAACACCCGTTAAGGGAATGTAAGAATAGGTCATGAAAGTCAGAATACTGCCCAATACAAGAAGGACGCTGGTAAGATATTTTCTGCTTTCTGAATTCATTTCAGAGTCTGTGTAAATTGTCCAGAGTAACCGAAGATAAAGCGGAATTCTGACCAGTCGAGGCAGTGTAAAGGTTAGTAGTTGTCCAGCAACGGGAATAATAACAGCAGTAAATAGCTGCATCAGACCTGGAACTATTTGCATGACCAGGAAAAGAATTTGTGGAGGCATGGTTTCCTTTTTTTTGGGGCTAATTGATGAAAATTCTCTATTTACAGTATTCCCAGTTTATTCAGCCAAATTTACATCTTACTTCAAAAATTTTTCATACAGATATTTTTTGTCCTATACAGATCAAAAAGGTTTATCATAAATCGGGTTAAAGTAATGGGTAATTGATCTCAATCAAAATACTGGGGGAATTGATATGGCAGAACAACCTATCCTAGACGTTCAAGAGGGAATTTGGATTGATAAACGCTGGTTGCAACAAGCTGGATTAGGTGAGCGATTGCAGATCGCCATCGTACAAGGTGAAATTCGTATCCTTGCTGCACCAGAAGCACAAAAATTATCTGATTCCGCCGAATCTGTTTGGACAGAAGAAGCGACTGAAACCTTCTGTTCTTTATGGCGTGATGCTGAACCTGGAAAGTTACACAATGCTTCTGAAAATCATGACCTTTATCTATACGGTAAAGGGACATGAGAAAGCTATTTATAGACACCAGTGCTTTAGCAGCTATGGCTGATTCAAAAGATAATAATCACTTAATGGCTGCCGAATATGGAGAAGCAATCATTGGAAAATATCAACTCATCCTGACCAATTACATTTTGGATGAACTCTATACTTTGTTGTTGATGAACAGTGGTTATAAGAAAACAGTTTTTTTCAAGCGAACACTGGATCAATTACTGCAACAGAAACTTCTTGAAATTACCTGGGTTTCGCCAGAAGTTGCGGAACTTGCTTGGAAAGTATTTGAACAATTTAATACAGATAAACAGTGGTCTTTTACTGACTGCGTTTCCTATATAGTAATGCAGCAACAAGACATCCAAGAGGTATTTACTTTCGACCATCACTTCTCTCGAATGGGTTTTATACGCCGTCCCTAATATTTTTCTTAAAATACCGTACCTTAACCCCAGAATGGGGAGATGCACCGTAACATTGAAGATAGATTAAATTATCTATCTTGATCACACTTGTAATGCTCTGGCCCTACAAAACTCCTGGTATTCCTGACGAACTGTTTGAACGCTTGCCTGGAATTCCCCTCAGCCAACGGGAAATTCGCCTGTTGTTGCTGTCTACGCTGCGATTGCGCTCGGATTCGGTCGTGTGGGATATTGGGGCAGGTACGGGGACAATTCCGGTGGAAATTGGCTTATTGTGTCCAGAATCTACAGTTATAGCCATCGAACGAGATGAAGAAGTCGTGAATTTAATTCACCGTAACTGCGATCGCTTTGGGGTGAGCAATGTTAAAGTCTTAGAAGGTAATGCCCCTGACTGTTTAGCAGACTTACAACCGCTACCTGATCGCGTCTGCATTGAAGGGGGACGGCTCATTAAAGAGATTCTCAAACAGGTGTGGCAGTTGCTTAAACCAGAAGGCAGGATGGTAGCAACAGCAGCTAACCTCGAAACCCTCTATCTCATCTCTGAAGGGTTTGCAGAGTTGCAAGCACGCCATGTCGAAGTGGTGCAAGCGGGAGTCAATCGACTCGAAACGCGAGGCATCCATCAAATTTTAGCCGCAGTCGATCCAATTTTTATTCTCAGTGGTGAAAAAGTTTAATTTATCAATCATTAGGCTCAATTCCTAAGCTTCTCAGTCTTTCTTCTAACTGTTTTGCCCGTTGTTGTGCTACTAATGTCTGTTGTTGCGCTTCCTGTATCCTTTCTTCGGGGGTTAAATAGCGTTGTCCTTGCTCATCATACCAATACAACCATTCTCGCTCAATTCCTTGATAAATTCTCTGTTCTTTGCCGATTCCTAAGCCAATTTCTGCTAACCAAACGGGTTCACCTTCTAGTAATTGATAGTTCCCATTCTCTAACTGATACACCTCTAATCGCGGTTTGCGTTTGCGTAAGGGATTATAAATGACATAATACAAAATCCCCATCTGAGCATAATCTTCTTTCTTTTGGGTATATTCTTTGCGTCTAGTTTGGGATACGACTTCTAAGACCATAATCGGCACTTTTTGTTCTTCCCACAAGACATAAGATAAGCGTAAATTCTCACGGGTAATCCGAGGAACCCCAATACTTAAAAAGCCATCAGGGACAATAGCTGATTCATCGGGATGATAATAAATTCCCATATTAATCCCAAAGTACCAATCCCTTCTCTCTGACCAAAGCATAGCCAGAATAACTTGAAGGATTTGGGGAATTAAAACTTGTAATTGATTATCCACAGGGGTATCGTCAGAGTCGGGTAAGTCCTCAGCCGAAGGCAAGCATTGGCGGGGGTTGTAGTTGAGTAGCATAACGCTCAGGATAGTTAACCTCACTTAATATTGTAGCGAGCTTACTCTCTACCGCAGGAGCGATCGCTCTTATGGGTTAACTAGGTTAAGGTAGCCCAGAAGAGAAAATTAAGCCGCCGATTTTCCCAACTCATCCGAGATGTCCCTAAATTTTTATACAATTTGAGTAAGAGAATTTGTTAACCTTTGATAAGGTTTTCTTAATCTTGGCCAGTTCCTACTTGCGCTGTTATAGGCGGTCTATTTATGCCTTGGACTCGGATTATTAGCGCGATCGTCGCGATCGCCTTGGCACTCGGAATGCTGATTATTGGGGGATGGTACTTTACCGTAGGGATTGGCCTGATTGTCTTTCTCGGTCAGTTAGAATATTTCCAACTGGTACACGCTAAAGGAATTGCCCCCGCCGCGAAAACTACCCTCGTTCTCTCTCAATTGTTGCTATTGACAGCAACCCTCGCACCGCCGCTCACCGATGCTCTCTTTCCTTTAACAGGTGCTTTAATTTGTTTTTATCTGTTATTTCAACCTAAATTAGCGACTATTGCCGATATTTCTACGTCTATACTCGGATTATTTTACGGTGGCTACCTGCCTAGCTATTGGGTTCGGTTACGGGTAGGACTTGCCGATGCCTCTCCCACGCTCATTGCTAGTAATAATTTACCTTTGATGGGCTACTGGCCAGAATCTTGGATGCACCCTAAGCTATTTCCGGCTGCTTTAACTGTTACCTGCCTCGCTTTTGGTTGTATTTGGGCCGCAGATATCGGAGCTTATATTATGGGAAAATGGTTTGGTCGGACGCGCCTATCGGATATAAGCCCGAAAAAAACCGTCGAAGGGGCTATTTTTGGTATTTTAGGCAGTATTACAGTTGCTGAAGTGGGGGCTTGGTATTTGGAATGGCCTTACTGGCAAGTAACGGGGTTGTTATTGGGAATTTTAATTGGCATTGTCAGTTTGCTAGGCGATTTAACCGAATCGATGATGAAGCGCGATGCTGGGGTAAAAGACTCAGGACAGTTAATTCCAGGTCACGGCGGCATTTTAGATCGTACTGACAGTTACGTTTTCACGGCTCCTTTAGTTTATTATTTTGTGACCCTCTTTTTGCCTTGGTTAAGCTAACGATCAATGAATTGAGCATTGTTTATTGTTCATTGTGGCTTCGCTCACTCACTACGTTCGTGTTCATTGAAAAGAGGCATTCTTGAGAAACGATCGCCCCATCGTGTCCCACCCAAATCAGGGAAATTTCCTCAACGATGCTATTTTTGAGAGAAACAAGGCAAAAATTGCGCTGTGTTTGTCCGTCGTGTTGCCTGATGCGGGGAACGCTAGCTGCATTAAGATAGACTGTCCCTAGCGCATCGACTTTGACTGGGGTGCGAAGTCGAGATTGGGTGTGGCGCAGGCGGTGGTGCATATGGCCGAAAGTGACCAGAGGAATCAGTTTACCCGCAACGCGAACTTGGGCGATCGCTTCGCTTAAATCGGGATCGCCGTGATCGCCGCCGAGGGGCTGCCAGTCTCGACCGCAGATGTCTTCGGGTTGTTCCCCCAATCCTGCTGGGCCATTGTGTCCTAAGAAAATTAGGGTATCACAAGCGGATCGTTGGGCTGAAGCGACGATTTTAGCAGTAGATTCTGTAAAATTGGTGACGTTGTAGCGATCGCGTAGGAATTCTTTGTTTTTCCACTCCGGGCCGCCCCAACTAAACGGGCGTGCGCCGACGACTGAGAGATTAAACTGAGAAAAATCGCGCTGAGCGTAACCGACGTGAGCTTCTCCCAACAAGTCTAACTGCTGTTGTACGCGATCTTCTTGCGTGCGATCGTAGGGGCATTGTTTGTGTCCCCAGGTAGAGGCACTATACCAGGCATCGTGATTGCCAGCGATCGCCGCGATCGGGATCGGCAACTGGGTAAGGCAGTGTACTACAGAAACAGATTCATTGCCAAAATCCCCCACAAATAACACTAAATCCACGCCTAAAGCCTGAAGTGCCAAATTATCGGCTTCTTCCCATTGGTCGTGAATGTCACCCACGACGGCAATGAAAATTTTCTGTTTAGGTGGAGTTGTCATCATCAGTTAGGAGTGAAAAGATAAAGACGCAAAATTTCGTGCCTGTACAGTTATCAGTTTATAATAGGTTAAAGATGGAATATCAAAAGGTTCTCTTAAGATGATCGCGATCGCTAGTTGGGGATTAGGTATTTTTTTAGGATTAATGACATTATTATTTATCTTGCGGATCGTGCTGTCTTGGTATCCTCAAGTTGACCTCAATCGTCTGCATTGGAATATCATTGCCTGGCCGACAGAACCGTTGCTAATTCCCGTTCGCCAAATCATTCTCCCTATCGGTGGAGTCGATCTTAGTCCGATTATTTGGGTCGGAATTTGTACGCTTTTACGAGAAATTTTGCTCGGTCAACAAGGTCTTATTACGATAGCCATGAAGGCACATTAAAAGCATATTTATCAAGTAAATCTTAGACTGCGCCGGGTTCATCAGTCTCGAACGGGTTGAAAAGCTCAAGTTTAGCAATGAACACGAAAATCAGTAGACTAAACGGCTTCCTCTTAACCAAGCTTTAAACGTTTTCAGAATCGTTATATCAACTCCTTTTTAACTCGGATTGTCGCTGTTTTTCACGCTGTCGTGCTTGTTTTTCAACAGTCAACCCAGCAAAGCAATAAGGGCAAGATACCCCTTTTTCATACTCAGAAGACAGTTTATCTTCCTGGGTAATCGGATGTCCGCATCCTAAACACATTTCATGATTTCCTGCCGCTAATCCGTGTTTGATGGCAACTCGTTCGTCAAAAACAAAACATTCCCCCTGCCAGAGACTTTTATCAACAGCAATCTCAGCTAAATAGTTTAAAATTCCACCTTTTAGCTGATAAACTTGCTCAAATCCTTGACTGATTAAATAAGCTGAAGCTTTTTCACAGCGAATTCCTCCAGTACAAAACATAGCAATTTTCTGATGCTTGGCAGGATTGAGATTTTTTAACACGTAGTCAGGAAATTCTCGAAATGAGTCAGTTTGAGGATTGATCGCTTTTTGAAAAGTTCCGATGTCCACTTCGTAAGCGTTGCGAGTGTCGAGGAGTAGGACATCAGGATCGCTAATTAAAGGGTTCCAATCGCTAGGATTGATGTAAGTTCCGACTGTTTGACTAGGATCGACTTCTGGCATCCCCAGCGTCACGATTTCTGACTTTAGGCGCACTTTCAAACGTTCAAAGGGAAAATTATCGGTTTGGGATTCTCTCAATACCAAATCAGTCAAGCGAGCATCGGAACGTAAATAATCCACTACCGCCTCAATTCCTTGGCGAGTTCCGACGATCGTGCCATTAATGCCTTCTGGTGCGAGAATAATGGTTCCTTTTAAGGCTTTTTCCTGGCAAAATTGCAGCAATAAAGATTTAAGTTCTCTAAAATCCGGCAATCTAACAAATTTGTAAAAAGCGGCGACTGTTAGCGTCATGGGTGAGTTTAAAAAAAATGACTTGCTCGTTTTGCTATTCTTTGTGTATAATAACAAAGGTGAGAAATTGGTGACAGCCATTAGCTTGTCAATCATTAGAGTCTTGGGGGTTTAGCTCAGTTGGTAGAGCGCCTGCTTTGCAAGCAGGATGTCAGCGGTTCGAGTCCGCTAACCTCCATAATTTAATTAATCATTTATTTGTTCGGAATAATAAGATTGAGAACGCTAGAAACAATCGAAACGACAATCGATCCTAATAAAGCATCCCAAAAAGAATTAATAGTAAATCCAGGCGTAAAATATCCCACCAACGAGAAAGCAATCGCATTAACAACAAACAAAAATAATCCCAACGTCAAAAACGTCAAAGGCAAGGTTAATAAAACCAAGATTGGCCGAATAAGGGCATTAATGGCTCCCATAACCACCGCAGCGATGATAGCTACCCCAAAGTTCTCAATAGTAATGCCAGGCACGAGATGAGCAGTGACAATTAATGAAACGGCGACAATCAACCATGTTAGCAACAAACGAACCATGAGCTAGCCATACTTTCTTTACAGTTCGCTTCTAATTGTACTACTGGATTTGACACAATTTATGCGTCTGAAGAAATGACAGAGTTCCCCCGTAGAGGATGAGTTCTGACGCTGACGTTGACCCCTTCTTCGGATTGTTCTAGCACTAGCAAGGGAGTAGGTCTGGCTTTTTGATCCCAACTCATGTGAACGACATGACCTTGAATCGAAGGTTGCCAGCTTTCGTGATCGGAACTAGGCGCTAAAAAGATTTCGATACAGTCGATGATTTGGCTGACGGTGTTAGCACTAGCTTGAGTAGGCAGTTTAGTCAATTTGATTTGAATGCGAAAGAGAATTCCTTTATTCCACTTGCCGTCTTGAGTTTCCACTTCATAGGTAACATCAAAGCTTTCATCAATTTGTCGCCCTCCAGCGACAATTCCCGCCTGAACTTTATCAGTATTTGGACGCAGAGCAATCCCAATTAACTGCGTAATCTTCATCTTAATTTGGTTGACAATGACGTAATGGAAAACTTCCTCATCCATTCGCATTCTTAAATAATCTAGGTTAAACCCGCGTGCATGAACTAAATCGGGGTTCGATTCCATCTTTCTAATCGTGACGAGGGCTAATTTAAGCTTTTTCTTCAAATCTTTGTTTTTAAACTGTTCAAATTTGAGAGTCTTGTCCGCTTTATTGAGATGTAACTTGCCAAAGACAACGGTAGCCGCCAAAATAAAAGCTAGGACGATCACGCTAGACATCCAGACCGAATCACCAACAGGACTAGGTTTAGAGACAGGAGGAGCCGTAAAGTCTTGAGGACTTTCGGTTGTTTGAGCAAGGAGAAAGGGACTGGAAAACCATTGGGAGGACATATCAACAATGAGCGAACACTGCCTTGATATTCTCAGGATGCCCCAAAAGAGGGAGCGATCGATCTATTGGCGATGAAAAATTTCTCAGATATTGGCACTAACCTTGATGGGAAACGGCTATGGCAGTGTTTTGGCTGCCTGTTAGCCATCGCGATCGCTTTTGGACTCAATCTCTCATCCGCCTCGGCGCAACCTATTTCCTCGCCGATACTTCCTGCCGTCATGATCTCGCGTCAAACTTCCCTCCCTACCACCGTTCTCACAGCAATTCGCCAAGATCTCTCAAGGAGAACCGGTTTAGCGGGCGATCGCATTATCCTCAAGACCTCGGTTGCCCAGACCTGGCCAGATGGTTGTTTGGGACTGGCGCGGACAGAGGAAATTTGTACTCAAGCCCTTGTCGAGGGTTGGCGCGTTACCGTAACTGACGGCAAGCAAAGCTGGACTTACCGAACGGATGCAACGGGACGAGTGATTCGCCTGGAAAAATAAACCTTTTGCGGAATTGTTTTGACATTGAGGGCACAGATTTTAAGATAAGTAAGATAAGAATGAATTGATCATTGTTTATTGTTCATTGAAAGGAGCCATCATGGGAACTACCCTACTCGAACAACTTCGGGAAATGACGATAGTTGTCGCCGATACGGGCGATATTCAGGCAATTGAAACCTTTACTCCCCGCGATGCTACTACAAACCCTTCTCTGATTACTGCTGCCGCTCAAATGCCTCAATATCAGAGTATTGTAGACGACACGCTCAAAAGTGCTAGGGCAGAATTGGGAAAAGCCGCCTCAGATTCAGAAGTAGCTAGCCTAGCCTTCAAGCGCTTAGCGATTGCTTTTGGGATGAAAATTCTAGAAATTGTTCCTGGTCGCGTTTCAACGGAGGTTGATGCCCGTTTATCTTACGATACGGAAGGAACACTGGACATGGCTCGCTATCTCATTGCTCAGTATGAAGCTAAAGGGATCTCCCGCGATCGCGTGTTGATTAAAATTGCCTCGACTTGGGAAGGGATCAAAGCCGCCGAAGTGTTGGAAACTGAAGGTATTCACTGCAACTTAACGCTGTTGTTTGGTGTCCATCAAGCGATCGCTTGTGCTGAGGCAGGCATAACCCTAATTTCACCGTTTGTCGGTCGCATTCTCGATTGGTACAAAAAAGAAACCGGAAAGGATTACAGTCCCTCTGAAGATCCTGGCGTGCAATCAGTGACCGAAATTTACAACTATTACAAGAAATTTGGCTATAAAACCGAAGTAATGGGGGCTAGCTTCCGCAATATTGGAGAAATTTGTGAGTTGGCAGGCTGTGACCTGTTGACCATTTCGCCCAAACTCCTCGAACAGTTGCAAGCCAGTGAGGAACCCTTACCCCGCAAACTCGACCCCGATGCCGCCGCAAAAATGGACATTGAAAAAATCTCAATCGACAAAGACACCTTCGACAAAATGCACGCCGAAGACCACATGGCTTCTGAAAAACTCTCCGAAGGGATTCAAGGCTTCTCCAAAGCGTTAGAAGCCCTCGAAGCCTTGTTAGCCGAACGACTGACTCGCCTTGAGGGGGAAGAACGAGTCAACACTTGTGCTGTCGATATCTTCCGCGTCTATGACTTTGATGGCGATGGCTTCATCACCCGCGAAGAATGGGCGGGAACCGATGCGGTATTTGATGCTATAGATATCAACCACGACGGTAAAATCACGCCAGAAGAAATGGCGGCGGGACTAGGTGCAGCTTATCAACTTATAGAAGCCTAGTGGACTGTCTCAGCTAATTTGGTAGATTAGGTAGGGTGTGTTAGGCGGCTACAATCTTTGATATAACTTGGATGTAACAATCCGCCGTAACGCACCGTTTTAGACGTGTCAGTCCAGTAGTGGGTCAAGTGGCACGATTATAGCCATTGTTGAAGAAGAGTTTTAGTCTGTTTAATCGGATGGTTGTTCGATTGACAAAGTAATGACAAATTTCCTGAATATGTCCTTCTAAAGTCACGGCAGTTTGTCCCATTTCTAGAAAAGACAGGCGTTAAACTAAACTAGACGGTATAGTTTGATTGCTATCATTAACTTATCGCCTTTAAGAACTGCTAGAACCATGACCAGAACTGACCCCCTTTCCCCCCGTTCTCTAGAGAAAGCCGAACAAATCTTACGAGGTGCGCTACCAGAATTCCTCAAGTATGGCTACGAACGGACGAGCATGGATAAGGTCGCGCAGGCGGCGGGAGTCTCCAAACAAACTCTTTACAGCCACTTTTGCGATAAAGATGGACTATTTACCGCTTTGGTCAAGCGGATGGCTTGTGAGAAATTTCGTCTCGTGTGGTCGCAACCGCTTTTTGGAGAACCTCACCGTGTCTTGCGAGAACTAGCGCATCGCCTCCTCAAAGAAATTAACGACCCCGAATACTTGGGTTTTGTGCGTCTAATCATTGCCGAATCTGCAAAAAGACAGGATTTATCGCAGATTTTTTTAAAAAATGTAGCCATACCTGCCATTGGTATTTTAAAGAAATATTTTCAAGACCATCCTGAGTTAAAAATTGCCGATGCCGAAGTGACTGCTCGCATTTTTGTAGGTACACTCATTCATCATTTATTGACACAAGAAATGCTGCACGGACACGAAATTATGCCTCTGTCAGAGGAGCGATTAGTCAATAATTTAGTTAATTTAGTGGTTGGCGAGCCATCTTTTTAGGGATTACTAGGGAAATTAGGGAAAAACAGCTTCACAACCCCTGCCCCGACTGCTAAAATAAAGCCAACGATAACAGAGCGATTGATAAACTCCTGCTTGTCCAATCGCTTGCCAACGCCATTGACAGTGGCTCCAAGCTCTCTAATCTCCCCAGTTAACTTAGCGTCAATCTCTTTAATCTGCCCAGTTAACTTAGCGTCAAGCTCTTTAATCTGCCCAGTTAACTTAGTGTCAAGTGCTTTTATTTCTCCCTTGACTTCAGCGACCTCAATCTTAATAACTGTAACGTCTTTCTGGAGATTATCCAACTTTTGATTGATTTGACCCAGAATTTCTTCTAATGAGTAAGTTACTGTAATCGGCGTTTGACTCATGTTGTCATGCTCCCGTTAGGAAAAATTATTTAAAGTTTCTCTTGACCATCGTAGGTACTCAATTTTAATACAAGTATTCATGATCATTGTCACGCCTGCCGCATTTGCTTTCTGGGCAGCAACGGTATCGCTTACTCCCAACTGCGCCCAAACTGTTTTTGCCCCAACGCCGATCGCTTCTTCGACAATCGCTGCCAGAAACTCAGAACGGCGGAACACGTTAACAAGGTCAATTGAGGCAGGTATAGCAGCTAGAGAAGGATAGCACGGCTGAGCGTCGATTTGGCTGACGACGGGGTTGACGGGATAGATATTATAGCCAACTGAGCGCAAAAATTGAGCAATTTGGTAGCTCGTGCGAGATAGATTATCCGAATGACCCACGACAGCGATCGCTTGCGTTGTCGTAAAAATTTCCTGTAAAGTTTTGTTTTCAAGCATGGTTTTTTAGCAATTATTCAGTATTTTCTCGGAGATTTTTCTAGTAGGCAATTTATTTTTTGCCGAATATAATTGAGACAATAGGAAGTCTTATTGATTGGGATATTTTTAATGATGTCAGGTAAAGCAATAACGGGAGCGATCGCGATCGCTGCCTTGGCTACGATCATGGGGGCAACGAATCCCAAACCAGCAGCTTATACAGACTATGCGGCTGAGAGAATGATTGACAACGGAGAAAACCTTGTTTGCGAACAAACTGGCTACTGTGAAAAAGACAAAATGCCAACTTTAGTCAAACAAACGGTTAAAAATAATTTGATGAGACCGGCCATTGGTGTTGCGACTAAACGTCAAAATTTAGGACTTTTCAGTATTTATACGACAGAAGTTCCTGGCATGGGAAAAATGCAAACGGTAGGTATGTTTAGCAACTTCTTTACTTATGCTCAGAGTTAGACTGATAACGAATAACTTATTCAAAACAAGTCAACCTCTTTAAATTGCTCCAACTTTTTCGCATTAGCTGCTTCGCCACAAGTCCGAGGTGTAGGAAATAGCTTGCCGGGGTTAGCGAGGTTGTCAGGATTGAAAACTTGGCGTACCCATTGCATCGTTTCTAAGTCGGTTTCGTTGAACATATAGGGCATATAGCAATTTTTGTCAGAACCGATGCCGTGTTCGCCTGAGAGACTTCCCCCCGCTTCTACGCACTTTCTGAGAATTTCTCCCCCCAAGGCTTCCACTTCTTCCCAAGCACCTTTGATCGAATTATCGTAGAGAATAAGGGGGTGCAAGTTGCCATCCCCTGCATGAAAGACATTGGCAATGCGGTAGCCGAATTTTTCGCCCAATTCGTCAATTTCTTTGAGAATTCTGGCTAATTGCGTGCGAGGAATGACCCCATCCTGGACAAAATAATTGGGGCTAATCTGTCCGGCAGCAGCGAAAGCCGCTTTGCGCCCTTTCCACATTTTGAGGCGCGTTTCGGCATCATGGGCAGAACTGATGGCTCTTGCTCCGTTTTGGCGGCAGATTTCGGCGATTTTGTGCTTGTTAGCCGCAACTTCGACGGGTAGTCCATCTAACTCGATTAACAGAATTGCTTGGGCATCTCTCGGATAGCAATTGGTAGCGACCACATCTTCAACAGCGTTGATAGTAAGATTGTCCATAATCTCCATGCCTGCCGGAATGATGCCTGCCCCAATGATATCAGTGACAGACTGTCCTGCCGCTTCGGTACTGGTAAAATCTGCTAGCACGACGCAGATGGTATCAGGACTTTTGAGGATGCGGAGGGTGATTTCGGTAGCAATGCCTAGCGTGCCTTCCGAGCCGACAAACACGCCTGTCAGGTCGTAACCGGGCATTTCGGGGACGGGGCCGCCCACATCGACGGTAGAACCGTCAGGAATGACTAATTTTAAGCCCAAAACGTGATTAGCTGTCACGCCGTACTTGAGGCAATGAACGCCTCCAGAGTTTTCGGCCACGTTGCCCCCAATCGAACAGATAATCTGGCTAGAAGGATCGGGGGCATAATAGAAACCCGCCCCACTTACCGCTTGTGTTACCCAATTGTTGATAACTCCCGGTTGAACGACCACGCGCTGGTTGTCGAGATCGACCGAAAGAATTTGCTGCATACGGGCTGTAACGATGAGAACGCCATCTTCGACGGGCAATGCACCTCCCGATAGCCCCGTTCCTGCCCCTCTGGCTACCCAAGGCACTTGATAAGTGTGGCAAATTTTGACGGCGGCGGCGACTTGTTCAGTCGTGCGAGGGAGGAGAACTAAGGCGGGACGCTGGCGGTAGGCAGTCAGTCCGTCGCATTCGTAGGTGAGGAGTTCGTCTTTGCGGCGCACAACCCCATCTGAGCCGATCACTGCTTCAAATTCTTTGATGAGGGGCTGCCATTTTTGATCAATGTCCTGGCGGTGGCGGTTAAACAGCATGGTGGATGGGAGGATTGCGTCAATTTCTTTCTTATTTAATTCTATAACCCATCAAACCCTGTAGAGACGTTTTAACCCTGTGACTTCAATAATCGCATCGGTATTAACATTAAAACCTGCGATCAAGGCATCGTTTTTTCCTCCTCAAATTGTTTGATTTAGTGTTTAGTTAATCAACTATTATTCAGAGAATGCTTAAATTCTTCTAGAGAATTAACTGTTACTGCCAATTTTAGCATCTCATCTAAAATAGATAAATCAGAAATCTGATTCAAAGAATCTTCGATATTTGAAGGAATCTCACCTAGTCGAACTTGTAAAACTATTTTAATGTTATCATGCGCTTTTTGTAGAGCTCCGATTTCTATTCCTCTCAGTTCCATATTACTTAATAAAGGCATGGTTCTTTCCTCCTCAAATTGTTTAATTTTAGTATTTAAACTTTGTTGTAACTGGTTAGGCAAAGTCATCATTCTATCAATAATTTGAAAAAGTTTGATAATTTTTTCCCTTCTTAACCCTCTGTCATACAATCCCCGAATTAACAACCATTTCGACTCCTCCCTTGCTTGGGGGTTAGCGGTAGTTGCTTTCGTTTTGAGATGTGCCATTATTATAATAGCAAAGGGATTAGAGTTAGATCCTAGTTCATCCCATCGAGATGCGTAATCCAATAGCTTGATGATGGGATATTTCATAATGATGCGATAACCCCCCAAACTATAGCTATAGGAATTGGGTCGCCAATTGATTCGTTCATCCCCTAAAACTGCTAAACTGACTACGGGTTTTTGATACAGATCAAAGGCACGGTAATTATAAATATACATCCTTTGAGTAAACCCGCTTTCATATTGACTCTGTACTTCAATATGAATTAAGATCCAAACTTCTTGTTGATCTAATAGCCAAACTTGATAAAGTTTGTCGGCAATACATTTATCTGTTGCTGATGAAGCGGTAATCTGTTGTAGTTCTTTGTCAAGAGATTGAGGGATTTTTGCCCAATCAATTAGATGATAGACTTGGGGAAAGAAAAAATCTAAAAAGGCTTCAAAATACTCATTTAAAGCTTCTTTCCATGATTCATCATAGTTGGCAGTCGGGTTATTCATTTCTAAGTATTTTTAAGCCGCAGATGGGTTAAAAGTTTCTGAAATTCCGTCGGTAGCGGCGCGATCGCTTCAACGATTTCCCCCGTCACCGGATGTTCTAAGGTAAGCTTACAGGCGTGGAGAGCTTGCCCGCTCAAATTAACTCCCACTGAACGCCCTGAACTATAGAGCGGATCGCCGACAATCGGGTGTCCCATCGCCGCAGAGTGAACCCGTATCTGGTGGGTGCGCCCCGTCTCCAAGCGATAGTGTAAGAGCGTATAGTTTCCTAGGGGTTCTAACACTTCCCAGTGGGTAATCGCTTGCCGAGCACCTTTTTCGAGGGGAACGACTGCCATTTTTTTGCGATCAAGGCGATGTCTGCCAATAGGCAAGTCAATCGTGCCGCTTGA
The DNA here is from genome assembly GCA_041743025.1 of Microcystaceae cyanobacterium. Lineage (GTDB taxonomy): Bacteria > Cyanobacteriota > Cyanobacteriia > Cyanobacteriales > Microcystaceae > JBGTNM01. The sequence goes on along the minus strand of JBGTNM010000157.1, from coordinate 43,465 downwards.
GGTTTTTGGACGACCAAAAACAACGCCTAAATACTCGCGCCGGGCCGTTTTTGCTTTCAATTGCGCTTGGAGATGGTGATGAGCTACCTCGGTTTTAGCGACGGCGATCGCGCCTGTGGTGTCTTTGTCGAGGCGGTGGACGATGCCTGGACGCTGTACGCCGCCGATGCCTGTTAGATGGGGGCAGTGATAGAGTAAGGCGTGGACTAAGGTGCCTGTTTCGTGTCCGGGGGCAGGATGCACGACTAAACCAGCCGGTTTATTAATAATAATCAGCGAATCATCTTCGTAGAGAATCTCAAGAGCGATCGCTTCTGGTTGGAGTTCTAACGGTTGTGGCGGTGGCAGACAAATCGCTAGGCGATCGCCTGGTATCACTTTTGCGTTCTTATCTTGACAAACTGCGTCATTGAGATAGACGTTTCCCTGCTCGATTGACTTTTGCACTCTTGAACGAGAGAAATCGCTCAAGTGTTGAGACAGCCAGCGATCAAGGCGATCGCCTTGCCCTTCGACAGTTAACTTGACGATGGTCATTAAAAATCTAATAAATAAGGGCGCAATAGATTCTATCGCGCCCTTATTTTACTAAAATCAGCAGATGCAGCCTGTGCCTTGTTGCCAGAAGCTTAGAAGTAAATAGTCCCGCCCCAGTGAGAATCAAGTTTTGGTGCTATTAGAACGTAACCTGCTACATCATAGACATCATCCTCGGTGAGATTTTTCAGATCGGAGAAGATATCTGTACGGGTAACGTTAGGGTGAATCTCGCTGTAGTCGTCTTCGCCGTCATAACTGGTCGGTTTTTTGAGGAAATCCACCAATGCTAAGAGATTATCGAGAGGCGGTTCGGCTCCTTTTAAATCGCTGAGACCTAAACTAACATTGTTGTTGGTTTTGGTTTTGCCTTGGAGGTGGCATTTGGTGCAGCTACTGTTGAAGACACGCTGCCCGTTGGTTAATTCTTTTTCGCTTAGGACAGTTGTTCTCTCAGTATCATCTAAGGGAACTGAGAGAGTTTCTCGATCAAGTTCGATCGCGCTGGCACTGCTGACTTGGACTTGGAACAGAAATAATACGGTTGCGATCGCTACCCAAATGAATCGTTTCACCATCGTTCTCCTCAAAAATTAATTTTTTGGTTATCTGCGTCCCATCCATCCTCTGTTGCCTGAAAATTAGAATGACTTCTGATTCGACTACCACTACCCGACGAATACCATCTTTCCCCCATAGTGCAGCAATTTGGCTCATTCGAGCTTATTAAGCAGCCCTCAAGATGATGGCTGTTGGTTTTGAGACTCGGCAGCCGATTGTTGAGACAAAATCTGAGAAATAATTGCCTTAGCATCCTCCAGCGCGAGGTTAGTCTGTTGATTTTTATAAGTGACTCCCATGCGATCGCACAGGTGAAAGACTGCCTCTACGGGGAGATTGTATTCGGCGGCAATGTCCGCAATTGAGAGATCGGCAAAGCCCATAATCGTGATAGTGGTCGCCCAAGCTAAAGAGGCTCAAATGGTTATCATAAATATCATGCCATTCTCATTGACCGAAATCTCAACAATTTTTTGAGTCAGAGAGCTTCAATTTAACTTTTGATCTTCACTCGTTATAGGCAAAGCGAAAAATGAAAGTTGGGGTAGTGGTTTTTCCGGGAGCAAATTGCGATCGCGATGTTGTCACCGTCACGCAGGGGTTATTCGAGCAACCGACGCGCTTAGTATGGCATCAAGACAGCGATCTCGGCGATCTCGATGTCGTCGTCTTGCCAGGCGGATTCAGCTACGGTGATTATCTACGCTGTGGAGCGATTGCTCAATTTTCGCCGGTGATGCGTTCTGTTGTCGAACACGCCCAAGCCGGAAAATGGGTATTGGGTATTTGTAATGGATTTCAAATTCTGACAGAAGTGGGGTTGCTACCGGGTGTGTTAACGCGCAATCGAGACTTACATTTTATCTGCGATCGCGTTCTCATCCGAGTCGAACGCACTGATTTACCTTGGACACAAGCTTATAAAACTCAAAGCCTCATTGAGTTGCCCATCGCTCACGGAGAAGGTCGTTACCAAGCCAATGAACATACTCTCAAAGCCTTAGAAGACAATAACCAAATTTTGTTCCGCTACGGTACGGAAACTGGGGAAATTACGCCAGAAAGCAACCCCAACGGTTCCTTGCACAATATTGCGGGTGTTATTAACCTCCAAGGCAATGTGTTGGGGATGATGCCTCATCCCGAACGCGCTGCCGATCCCAGTTTAGGCGCGACAGACGGACGAGGTTTGTTTGAAGGATTGATCAGGGCGAGCGTTTAATTCTCTCTAGTCTCTCGAAAACTTGAGATAGAAAATGTTAACTTAAGCTAAACTGACAACGATAAAGTTTTGCAAAGGAAGTGCTATTCTATGACCGTAACTCCCATCCGTCAAACATACGAAATTAAAGATATAGCTCTAGCTCCTAAAGGAAAGCAGCGCATTGAGTGGGCAAGCCGAGAAATGCCCGTTGTCAAGCAAATTCAAGCGCGTTTCGCTCAAGAAAAACCCCTGGCTGGCATTCGCCTAGTTGCCTGCTGCCACGTCACCACAGAAACCGCCAATTTAGCGATCGCCCTCAAAGCTGGGGGGGCTGATGCGGTACTGATTGCCAGTAATCCACTTTCGACGCAAGATGATGTAGCCGCTTGCCTAGTCGCTGACTACGGCATTCCCGTTTACGCGATTAAAGGCGAAGATAACGCTACTTACCACCGTCACGTTCAAACAGCCCTCGATCACAAACCCAATATTATTATCGATGACGGCAGTGATGTCGTTGTCACTTTGGTACAAGAACGCAAGCACCAATTAAGCGATCTCATCGGCACCACCGAAGAAACCACCACAGGCATTGTCCGTTTAAATGCCATGCTTAGAGACGGAGTAATCAGTTTCCCGGCAGTCAACGTCAACGACGCAGAAACCAAGCATTTCTTCGACAATCGCTACGGAACTGGACAATCCACCCTCGATGGGATTATTCGTGCTACCAACGTGCTAATCGCGGGTAAAAGCATCGTTGTCGCAGGCTATGGCTGGTGCGGCAAAGGCGTTGCTATGCGGGCGCGAGGCTTGGGGGCTAACATCATCGTCACTGAAATCAATCCCGTCAGAGCCATTGAAGCGGCAATGGATGGCTTCCGCGTCATGCCAATGTCTGAAGCTGCGTCCCAAGGTGATCTGTTCATCACCGTAACAGGTAACAAACACGTCATCCGCGCCGAACACTTCGAGGTGATGAAAGATGGGGCGATGGTTTGTAACTCCGGGCATTTCGACATCGAAATTGACCTTAAAACGTTAGGCGCGAAAGCATCGGAAGTCAAAGAAGTTCGCAATTTTACCGAAAAATACACCCTACCAAGCGGCAAATCTATTATCGTGTTAGGGGAAGGGCGCTTAATCAACCTCGCTGCGGCTGAAGGACACCCTAGTGCCGTCATGGATATGAGTTTTGCCAACCAAGCCTTAGCGGTAGAATATTTGGTCAAAAATAAAGGCAAATTAGCCCCCGGTGTCTACAACATTCCCACAGAAATTGACCAAGAAATTGCCAGATTGAAGCTTAAGGCAATGGGGATTACCATTGATGCGCTAACCTCCGAACAGGTTGAATACATCAACTCTTGGACGGCGGGAACTTAAGATATTTTTCTACTTTTCTGCAAGGTGGGCAGTTGCTCACCTTTTTTGTTGAAAATGTTAATTTATACATCCTTCATATCTGCGTCATAACCATTACTTAAAATAGCTTCTTCTGCGTCTATTTCGCTAATATCTTCATCTGTCATGCCCAATTCTTTCTTGGCAAAAACACGACGAGCTTTTTTATCGAGAATTTGAATGATATTTGTTCGATCTTGTTTGATAGCTTCAATATCTTCAGACTGAAGTAAAATCATGTAATATCGGGACATTTCCATCATACGATAGGCATATTGAAAAGCATCTCTCGTGAACTGACCCGTTGTCACAATCATGACAACATCTGCACCCGTAACAAAAGTCATGCCGACTTCTTTAGCGAGTACATTAACATCAACTTTTTTAGTATTTTTGCATTGAATTTGCCAACGATGATAAACAAAACGATCTGAGGCAGCTAACACATCAACTTCACCTTGTCCTGTCTCATAATCTCGCTTGCGCCATTTTGTAAATCGCAAACTGGTTAGCCGAATCATCCAAATGGCTAGTAATTCTAATGCTTTACCTTTAATATGTTTGTCTTCGCTATCAAGATCGTTGACAACATCCTCAAAGCTTTTATTAAGTTCAATTTGTGATAATTCCGTCAGTTTAGCGATGCTAGCGAGAAGATGAGAAACAAGCTCATTTCTGGCTATTTTGGTCAGTTTTACCGCAGTACCCACTCGACCTCCACCTCTACCACCAGTCATTTTTTCAGCTTCAATTAAACCTAATACTCTTAAAGGTTCAATTACTTGCTTGACTAGAAGTTTTTCCGGTAGCCGAACTTTATAAACACTTGTTACATAGTCTACAATTTTATTCGATGGGGTACTTTGTGGAGTGTCAAGATGAATCATGGCTAATAGAAAATATTTCTGCTCTGGCGTTAAAGTATATAACTCATCAATATAATCCTTATCTAGTTCTAAAAACTCAGCTACAGTATCCCAGTTAATTTCATATTGACGCTCAAAAATGCCTGCTTTTTCTAACCACTGACGCATTGTGCTAATGTAAATTGCTTTAGGATCTATTTGATATCCCATTTCTTGAAGTTCATAGGCAATAATTTGAAGTTCTGGTTTATCGCCTCTAGCGTTAATCGCCTCAATCGCTTTCAGTAATGACATTCCTGTAAGATTTGTCAAAATATGGCAAGCAAAAATTCTATTGACTTCTTCAAGGTTATCTCTATTTGCTAAAATTTCATGTGATAACGCTGTCACTTTATAAGTCCAAGCATCATCATTAACTTTTTCAACTAACTGATATGCACGTAAAGACAAATAAGTGTTCATAGCTAATTTAGCAACATTTGCAGCCGCTTTTTCTAGATTCATGTTTTGTTTTGAGTGACCAGAAAAATATTGATTGGCAATCTGCTGTTCAAAAGTTCGTCGATGAGGTTCGCATTCAAGACATAACTGAAGAATTTCTGTTAAATTAAATTTTGCTGGTTCAAATTGATGTCCATAAGTAAATTTAAGATTAGTTCGTTCCATAATATCTATATTTTCTTCTATAAAAGGTAAAGTCAATTGTTTCATAAATAGTGAATCTTGGGTGAAGTTTTCATGTTCTGATATAGATTCAAAAATTTGAATGACTTTCTGTTTAGCTGATGTCTGAGCAGGAGAAGGCATGACAACAAAAGGAGCTTCTGAATCGAAGCGAAATTGAGAAGCTTTCAAATAAGTTTCATCAACTTCAAAAGCTAACCATCGACGTTGTAGGGTTTCTGCCACACGACCTGTCATATTAGAACCCGCAAAAGGATCTAAAATTAAATCGCCTGGTTCTGTACATAAATTAATAACAAATTCCGGTAGAGCTTGTGGAAATCTAGCAGGATGAGGCTTAATTCCTTCCTTTTTACACATTCTTTGATAGTAATCATTAGAAGCTGTATTTGAAGCTGAAATAACATTAACAGGATAGGCTAAATCGTTGAGAATTAACCAATCGAAAACGCCTAATATTGGCGTTCCAATTTCTCCAAATTCTTTAGATACCTGAGCATTAATCAGATTCGGGGGAATGGCTCCTCCTCGATCTTTGCCAAACTTATCAGAAATATCATGTCCAGAAGGACGTAATTTCGGATCGTAACCATTCTTGAGCAAGTTTTTCATCGCTTCGCTATAAGGACGAAGCACTCTTTTATTATTAGATTTTGGATGGGGATCTTTAGAGAGCCACCAAACTGTATTGACAGCATCTTTTACCCGTTCTCTCCTAACAGTTACCCATTCAGCAGGTGTCGGCAATTTAGCAGGATTGTACCAATATAATTCCTGAGCTAAATGAAAGCCTAATCCCCCGTCTTTTTGCGGCTTACATAAATCGATAACTAATTCAAAATGATAGAGCGATCGCACAGGATACCCTTTAATCCAACTTCCGCCGATATCAATAACTAGCGATCCCTTTGGCTTTAACACTCGGTAAAATTCTTTAGCAAATTCTCTAAACCATTCAATATATTCATTTTGATCTTTATTGCCATATTCTTTTTTACGGACTAAAGCAAAAGGAGGAGATGTACAAATTAAATCAATACTTTCGTCAGGAATTTCCTTAATTAAAATTAGGCTGTCTCCTAAATAAGCAGCCCCTAAAGCTGTATGATAATAAGACGGTTGGCTTAATTTAATTAATTGATTAGCGATTTGCAAGTTTTGCTTTCTCCGAATCTTCTACATTAGACCACTTTACACTAAATTAAAGGCTAGCCGCACGGACTGACAAAAATTCCCACAAGCACCACGAAGCAATCCGCTCGTGCTTAAGATAAAATGTCTGCATCAAACTAGGTGTATTTGAACAAATGTTAGTTCAGTGACAGACAGGGGAATAGTAAAATATAAGCTTCGACCAACTTTGAAGACTTTTTCCGAATGAGTTCAAGCGCAATGCCTTTATGCACTCAGGCTTTGCCCGAAACCGCACCGGGAAAGTCGAGGCGGCGGTTGCCTTGGGGTTTAAACTCACTTCGGAAAAATAATGAGCCAAAAATTGTTCAGTCATCTCAGCGAAAACCAGCAAATTGAAATTGCCTCAGCCTTAGCGGATTGTTTTTGGCAACAGCGAAAACAGTTAGGCTATTCGGGGTTTTTAAATAGTGCCCTCGCTCAAGAATTTCTTTCCCCTCCTTCTTCAATTGTCATTGATGATTGGCGGAGATTAGCCAATCTTGTTAATATTTCTCTAGCGATTAAAAAAGTAACTTCAAACCATTAAAGAGTTTTTATGAATGGGTCAATTTCTGCAATTTTACTCTACTCAATTTTTGCTGCCTACATCCTCATTTACGTCCCGTTTGGCGTGGTAGGCTATGCTCGTGCTAAGGTGGGATGCGATCGCTCTAGTCCTCGTGCCATGTTTGACCGCTTGCCGCCTTACGCTCAACGGGCTACCTGGGCGCATCAAAACGCTTTTGAAGCCTTTATGGTGTATGTTGCGGCAGCTTTGATGGCTTACGCAACGGGGTTAGACTCGCCGGTTGCTGTCATCGCTGCGATCGCTTTTTTGCTCGCTCGCCTGCTTTATTCTCTTTTCTACATTCTAGACGTGCCTTGGGCGCGATCGCTGATGTTTGCGACGGGTCAGCTTTGCAGTGTGACCTTATTCTTTTTGAGTTTCAGCCAAATTCAATAGGGGCAAACAATTGTTCGCCCCTACTTACTCTAAAGCTTTGTGAGCAAAGCTTAACTCATGACGGCTTCTGCGCCTAAACCAATTTCTGAGGCTACCCGACTCAACAGCGATTGTTGGCGTTTCCTGGTCGTTTTGGTTTGCTGCATCATTAAAGTGCGAGCTTTATCTTGCGTCGAGATAGCGGAAGTTGTTTGTTGGGGTGCAACGGTATTCGACCGATTGTAGGTCACGCCGCGATAGGTGAGGTTGGCTCTCGGTTGCAAAATGGGGGGTTTTTCTAGGTTGCGGAATCGCCAATCTAGACCTCGATATTTACCAACTGCCGAGCTTGTCGCCGCTTCGACAACCGGGGGGTTGTAGTCGTAGCTAACGCCGCGATAGATTAATTTCATGGATGTCGCTCCTCATAACTTGTAGGGGTGTGAGGCGCGTTCCTTCGGGAAAGTCCCTACTTCCGTCCTGTCAGCTTAAGAAGCTGGATAGGATGAACGATTTCTTTTTTTACTTCTGTATCTATTGTTACCGTTTTAAGAAAAAATGTCAAGGGATCTCAAGGTAAATTTTTGATAACATGACAAAAATTGACGAAGTCAACGCAGGCTCCGCCTTTTCAAGGCGGAGTACCGTTGACTGTGCGATCGCGCTGGGCAGCAATTTAGGAGATTCACTGAGGACGCTAGAAGACGCTTTGGCAGTCTTGTCTGAGACATGGGGCATTACCTTAATGGCCAGGTCTAGCTGGTATCGCACCGCTGCGGTTGGGCCGCCTCAAAGCGACTACCTCAATGGCTGTGCTATTTGCCAAACCGATTTATCACCGCAGGACTTATTAGAGGCATTACTCGCGATTGAACGGCAATTTGGGCGGGTAAGGCGGGAAAGATGGGGGCCGCGGACGCTCGATTTAGACCTACTTCTCTACAATGCGTTAATCTTCAATACCCCGACGCTGCAAATTCCTCACCCCCAAATGGTGGAAAGGGCATTTGTGCTAGTTCCCTTAGCAGAAATTGCCCCCGCCTGGATTGAGCCAGTTTCCCAAAAAGCGATCATTCAACTTCTTGAGGCGGTAGACTGTTCTGGAGTTGAGCGTCTATCTTAAATAAATAGCGTCGGTGACACTTTGAAATAATCTCCTAATGCCTTAGCTTGTGCCTTACTAATAGTTCGCTTGCCATTGACGACTTCGGATACAACACCACTTGAGCCAATGATACCGACTAAATCAGCTTGACGGGTTCCACTGACTTCCATCAGATGTTGAAGGATTTCATGCGGGGCAGACGGTTCCATTGGATAGTTTTCTGCCTCGTATGCCTCAATTAGCACAACTAACAATTTGTACAGAGCGCGTTCTTCTGGTGTATGATTCTGGGTAAAGGTCAGTCGCTCTACGATTTCCAAGGTGCGATCGTAGTCTTCTTCAGTTTCAATTGCCACCGGAGCGATTTCTGCTAACAGCTTGCGATATTGAGATTGGTCAATAGTAAGGGTCATTTTTCCAGCCATCCTTGTCATATTCGGCGTGAGTTAAAAGGTATTTGTAATAAATTGTCTGGCTTTCGTAGTTAATGCCTACTATTAGGCGATAATCATTCCCCTTGAGGTTAAAAACAGTAAAATTGCCGACGGCTTCAGCCTTTTGATAAATTGGTTGAACTTCTGTCAGGTTTTGCCAGGTTGCTTTCTTAACGATCGCATACCAACTCTCAATTTGATGAATGAACATCGGGAAATAGCCCCGCATCAGCGCGAAGGTTGCAAATCGAGATAATATGCATTAAGAATATAGTTTTATTATATAATCCTACGCTCTCATATTGAGAGGAATTTGTCAAGTGTAAAGCGATCTCGATTCAAATGACTGATGTAATGACAGAATGGATCGATCTAGTTTCCTAAAAAGCGATCGCTCAACTCCTGGAGGCGGTAGACTGTTCAAAAGTCAGTCTCTATCGGGTCTAAACACCATGTCAGTTGGCAACGAACCTCCTCAGTATTTACAGCAACGCCTCTTTTATCGAGGCCGTAAATTTAATTTCGATGTCAACCAACTCCGCTTGCCCAATGGAGTTGAAGGAGAATGGGAATGCATTCGGCATCCTGGAGGTGCGCTGGCAGTTCCCATTACCGCAGAGGGTGAGTTAGTCTTGGTCAAACAGTATCGCTTTGCCGTCGAAGGAAGGTTGCTCGAATTTCCGGCAGGAACCCTCGAACCTCATGAAGAACCCGCAGAGACTATTAAACGGGAAATTGAAGAAGAAACGGGCTATCGTGCCAATCAATGGCATTTTCTTGGCAAATTTCCCCTTGCACCGGGCTATTCTGATGAATATATTTATGCTTTTCTCGCACGAGAACTTGATAAACTTGAACGTCCCCCAGCACAAGATGAGGATGAAGATATCGAGGTCGTTTTAATGTCATTTGCTGAGTTTGAACGCGCCATTCTTGCCGGTGAAGCCATTGATGCCAAATCGATTACCAGCTTTTTGATGGCCCGACTGTGGCTCATCAATGAACAATAATTATAGGTTGTGTTGTGTAGGGAAATTATGATACTTAGTGCCGTAACCCATCATTAACTGGCTTTAAGCTGATGGGTTACGCTGCCGCTAACCCATCCTACGATAAGGCTTTCACGTTAAGTTGACATTAATGGGCAATTGCTATGCCTCTAATTATAGGTTGTGTTGTGTAGGGACGGTATTGCTAAGCTGAGATGCATCTAAACGACAGATGGCGCTTCGAGCAAGATGCTCGCCCTACAATCTATTCTAACGATCAGGACAATGCAATTTAAATGTATGACAGCTTATGCCTCTACTTCGTCAAGCTCGTCAATACTTGATTTGAGCGTTCGACAAACGTTTTCATGCCTGTTGCGTCAAAGCCTTTTTGGGCCATCAGTGCCAAGTCATAGACGTGCTGGCATAGCATTTTAGCCAGTTCTCCAGAGGGAGATTCGCCACTTCCTTGAATAATGCTTCCCTGACTTAGCTTGTAGATGTTTTCAATCAATGGATGGGAGGTGTTGACAACTAAAACATGGTCGTCAGGAAAAGCCATCGCTTGCTGTTGCATTAAGGCAGTCATTTCTCGTAGGCGGCGCATCGCTTCGGGAAGAAGTACCATTGCTGGGGGAACGCTGGGGTCATCCGACTTGAGAGATTCGGTACGAACGTTGACTTGGGGTTTGTTAAGGGACTTGTCAAACAACTCTTTAATTTGTTCGCTGCGTGTTTTGTTGGTATTTGGGTCAACAATTTCGCTCTTGTTTTCCTCTTGCAGCAGAGTTTTATCGAGTTCCGCATCAACGCGGGTAAATTTCACTTGGTCGTATTCCCTCTCTAAAAAGGGAATGAAGTAGTTGGTGTCGATAAAGGAGTCTAGATAGAGAATTTCTACCCCCTGACTTTTGTAAAGTTCGACATAAGTAGACTGGGTAGCGGGGTCGCTACAGTAGAAGACGCGGTTTTCCTGGCGGTCTTTGTTGCGAGCGAGGTAAGCTTTAAGGGTCGTGTACCCCGCTTTGGCATAGGTAACTTCGCTGTTATCGGCGGGTGGTTGTGCACCAACATCTTGCCAGACATCGCCTTCTTCCGATTGAACTTCTACTTTAGGCGTTTCGCTTTCAGGTTTTGGGTCGCTGTCAGTGGGTTGGTAGGTCGTGCGATAGATTAAAATGTCTTCGACTTGCTGTTTAAATTTGTCGTCTTTGAGTGAGCCAAATTTAACAAAGGTTCCTATATCTTCCCAGCAGCGAAAGTATTCTTCGGCGTTTTCGTGATACAGAGATTTTAAACGATCGCCAATTTTTTTGGCGATAAAATCAGCAATGCGGCGCACAGTACGGTGGTTGGTCAGTGTGCTGCGAGAGACATTAAGGGGAATGTCGGGACTGTCGATGACTCCGCGCAACGGCATGAGGAAATCGGGGATAATCTCTTCACAGTGGTCGCTGACGAAAACTTGATTGCAAAAGAGTTTAATCTGTCCTTTTGAAACATCCACGTCGGGACGGAGTTTGGGGAAGTAGAGGATGCCATCGAGGAGGAAAGGATAGTCGGTTTTGAGGTGAACCCAGAGTAAAGGGTCTTCTTGAAAAGGGTAAAGATAGCGATAGAGTTCTAAATAGTCGTCTTTGCTCAGGTTTTGCGGCGATTCTTTCCAGGAGGCTCGTTGTTTGTTGATGACTTCCCCTTCAAACTTGATGGGAACAGTCAAAAAGTCAGAATAGGTCTTGACTAACTGGCGGATGCGAGAGGGTTCGAGGTATTCGGTTTCGTCATCAAGCAGTGTAAGGGTGACAGTCGTGCCAATTTGCGATCGCCCTGAGTCACTAATTTCAAAGGCTGGCGATCCATCACAAGACCAGTGTATCGCTTGCGCTCCTTCTTGATAAGAAAGGGTATCGATTTCAACTTGCTTGGCTACCATAAAAGCGGAGTAAAACCCCAATCCAAAGTGACCTATGAGGTCGTTAGCCGATTTTTGGTACTTTTGCACGAATTCTTCGGCACTCGAAAAAGCGACTTGGTTAATGTATTTTTTCACTTCTTCGGCGGTCATGCCAATTCCCGTATCGGACACCGTTAGCGTTTTCTTGTCTTTATCAATGGCGAGGCTAATTTCGGGTTCGCTCAGGTCGCCTTTGACTTCGCCTGCTAGGGATGCCATTTTTAACTTAGCGATGGCATCGACCGCATTAGAAATCAACTCTCGTAAGAAGATTTCGTGATCGGTGTAGAGGGATTTTTTAATAATGGGGAAGATATTTTCGGTATGGATCGTAATGTTGCCTTGTTCAAGTACCGTCATAGCTTCTCTCTCTTCAAAAAATTGATGTGTCTAAGTTTATTGTAAAGTTTAACGCCCCTATTAAGCTGCTATCAATTCTTGGTATCCTTTAGAATCTAGGCAGGAGGGATCTCAGATGCAATCTAATGAACCGACTTTACGTGACTTGTCCGATAAGCTAGATACTCTAACCGGAAAGGTTGAGCATTTAACTCAGGAGGTGGGTCAACTCGATCAAAAGGTGGGTCAACTCGATCAAAAGGTGGGCCAACTCGCTAAAGAGGTTGAGCAAGTCGCCAAAGAGCAGAATCAATCCCAAAAATGGCAGGACAGAACATGGGATGTTATTAAATGGGTAGGCGGTATATCGGCAGGTTTATCTATTAGTGCTGCGATCGCTCTGGTTGGCATTGTTCTAAGAACAGTAATAACGGGTCGCTAGCCATTATTCTACATTTATTCCCTATTTTAAGATGACCAAAACTGCGTGGGTATTTCCAGGACAAGGTTCGCAAGCCGTTGGCATGGGGTTAGATTTAAAAGATACACCCGTTGGCAAAGCGAAATTTGAACAAGCTCAAGACATTTTAGGCTGGTCTGTTCTCGAAAAGTGCAACAGCGATGAAGCCGAATTATCGCGCACCCTCTACACTCAACCCTGTCTGTACGTCATTGAAAGTATTTTGGCAGATTTACTGCAAGAACAAGGACAAAACCCCGATTTAGTTGCAGGCCACAGCTTGGGAGAATATTCCGCCCTTTATACCGCAAAAGTCTTCGATTTTGCGACCGGATTGCGCTTAGTCCAATGCCGGGCCGAATTAATGGACAGTGCAGCAGGCGGCAAAATGGCCGCTTTAATGAAATTCGACCGCAACCAACTCGAATCTGCGATCGCCGCCACCCCAGAAGTCGTGCTAGCTAACGATAACAGTGCTGAACAAGTGGTGATTTCGGGTACGCCAGAAGCCGTAGATGCCCTTATTAGCCAAGTTAAAGCCAGACGTGCCATTCCCCTAAAAGTCTCTGGGGCCTTTCATTCCCCCTTGATGGCGGCGGCGGCCGAAGCGTTCCAGGAATTACTGAAGTCTTGCCACTTCGCCGATGCTGAGATTCCTGTCTTATCTAACGTTGACCCCACGCCAACCACAGGCGCAGATGGACTAAAACAACGATTGATTGCTCAAATGACAGGGTCAGTTCGCTGGCGAGAAATTATGCTCCAGTTATCGACTAAAGGTATCACGCAAGCCGTAGAAGTGGGGCCTGGCAAAGTGTTGACAGGTTTGATCGGCAAAACCTGCCCTGACATTGAATTGCGGAATGTCAACCGTTTAGAACACTTATAGCAGCCATTGGTGGGCGATGCCCATCCTATAATCCCAAACGTTCTTTATTTCTCGCCTTAAAAGACGAAAAAAGCCAAATTGAACCCGAAATCAGAGAGGGAGTCAGGATAAAAACCGTAGCCGTAATGATAGGATGCGATCGCGCCCAAGGCGACATGAACATCACTCCCAGAATTATCGCGCAATAGGTCAGTCCCAACAAGGGAACGCCAATAACCAGTAACGCAAATTTAGTATCTTTGTCCATCAGGTAAATTCCTCATTATCTTTTCATAAATTGGTGCGGCGACCACGATACCTCACTTCGCTGTCATCTGAGCGATCTGGGGCTGATTCTATCTCATCAAAGGCATCACTAAACTCAGCAATAACTTCATCAATCGCCGGTTGTGTTGCTAGCACTGAAGGCACTAAGGAGTCGGATACAGTAGTAGCTGATCCGCTTGATTGCAACTGTTCTTGGAGTTTCTTGACGCAGCGATTGATTTCTCCTTCTAACAATCCACTCAAAACCTTACCTGCCTTGACTAATAAATAAGCCCCGAAGTTAAGGTTGGTTAAAATCATGTGTCCCTCTTGAGCGCGAATAGAAATTTGCTCGATTTCTGGCAAATTTAACTCATCTATAGTGTTTTTGCCTAAATACAGCATTGTTCCTGCCGCAATCAAAGCACTATTTTCATCCATCCCCATTGGTGCAGTAATAAGCTGTCCTTCAGGCGAAACGAGAACTACCCCTTGGATGCCGATGGGTTTAGCCATTAATTCTTGTAAAAGATGCTCAACGGATTGGGTTATCGTCGGTGGAGTTGGCGTTGGCGGCAACTCCAATATAACTGGGGAAAGTTGCTGGACAGAATGTTCTGGCGGCAACTGTAGCAAAGTGTTTACCGACTCATTGGTTTCGTGCGGGACAAAAAGTGCCAGCAATTGGTGTTGTTGTAGGCAATGATGAGAGTTTTTACGGACGCTAGCAGATAATCTAACCCCTCGACGAGCGGGAGGATAGTTACAAAAATCGGGAATGATAATTTTGTCGAGAGGGGTAGGTCGTTTAAGGCGTTCGATGATGGTAATCGGGCCAATTTCTAAGCAGGTCAGGATAAAATCGAGGTGAGCTATAGCGAGCGACCCTTCCCAGTAATAGCTAGCAAAATGAGGAATGTGAGAGCGACCGAGATCGTCTGAGAGATCGTTGTACAGCCAACCAAAGAGGCTTTGATGTTCGTTGACCTGGTAGAAGTAAGCCGCTCGATAATCCGTTGGCGGCGGGTTGTAAGCGTCCCAAAATTCATGAACGATTTGTTCTAAAAACACCTGTTGAATGTCTGGGGGGATATCTGGACTGGCTAACGTTTTAAATCCCACCTCTGGAAAACTGGTGTAGACAAGTTGACCGACTGGTAATGACACGACCTACCGCCTAACCTTCCAAAAAATAATAATTTTGACTCAATTATAAATAATCTCTCTTGAAATCGGGAAAATTACCGTAGGTTGCTGCTCAACTTCTCTTAAAACTGCTTTAAAAAGCGCAAATCGCTAGTATAAAGGCGGCGGATATCGTCAATTTCGTGCAAAACCATCGCAAAACGTTCTACGCCCAAACCGGCAGCAAATCCGGTGTAAATTTCAGGATCGTAACCAACGGCTTTGAGTACGTTCGGATCGACCATACCGCATCCCATCACTTCCAACCACTTGCCCTTCCACTGCACATCTACCTCTGCCGACGGTTCGGTAAAGGGGAAATAACTAGCCCGAAACTTGACAGGGAGTTCTGCGCCAAACATCTGTTGTAAGAATTCTTTGAGGGTTCCTTTGAGGTCGGTAAACGTCAGTCCTCGGTCAACGGCGAGGATTTCTACCTGATGGAACACGGCTGAGTGAGTGGCATCGACCGTATCGCGGCGGTAGACTCGACCCGGCGCGACGATGCGAATGGGCGGTTCGTGACTCTCCATGTAGCGAATTTGAACAGGTGAGGTGTGGGTGCGAAGCAGGCGGCCACTATCGAGGAAGAAGGTATCCTGCATATCTCGCGCTGGGTGGTCGGCAGGAATATTAAGGGCTTCAAAGTTATAGTAATCGGTTTCGACGTGAGGCCCGGTGGCAACCGTATAGCCAAGTCCGACAAAGATGTCGATAATGCGATCAACGGTGCTGTTGAGCGGATGGAGGCGGCCTAAAGGGCGGCTGACTCCAGGCATGGTGACATCGAGGGTTTCGGCAGCGAGTTGCGCCCTTATTTGAGCGGTTTGCAGGGTTTGACGTTGGCGTTCTAGCTGGTTTTGGAGGGCTTCTTTGACTTGATTAGCCAGTGCGCCGATGTGGGGGCGATCGCTTTCACTTAATTTGCCCATGCCTCGCAAAATTTGGGATAATTGCCCTTTTTTGCCTAAATAATTAACACGTAGCGGTTCAAGTTGGTCTAGACTCGTCGCAGAGGCGATCGCTTGTTGTGCTTCTTGTTGCAGGGTTTGGAGGTCGGTTTCGAGGGATTGAAAAGCAGTAGTCATACGCCTAATAGTTAATAGTTAATGCTGCTTCGCTTGCTATATCCCAGTCTATCGAATCTCGGCTGCACTGTAATCGTTTTCGGATGACCACACCAAATCTAGGTAAATAACCCACCTATCCGTAGGGGCCTGGCATTGCCATGCCCCTACACTCATTTGTTTTTTTATCTTAAATTTTCTTAAAAACCATGATTCTTTCCACTTTTTGGACTGAAGTAAAGCCCGGAAGTGGGCAGGCGGGAACTTGAGAGTCAACGATCACCGTGTCTGCCTGAGCGATAGTGGGTTGGATGCGATCGCACGGAATTGGGCCAGCGACCGTTTTAGCCTGGGGAAGATAACATTTCCAAATCCGCCAAATGGGATTGTCGGCAATGACAACGACTTGCGCTTGAGGGTTCAATCGCTGGGCCAAAAGCGCCCTTACATCTTGGCCACGAAAGGAATCAGCCGCCCTCAGTGCAAATAATCCTGACAACACCACCAGAAATCCGGCCAAAATTGGCTTTAAAAACTGTTTCCACTGATATTTTTCAAAAAGATAAATTAACCCCAAAAACACAACCGCCGCCAAAACAGCATCGCGTTTGACCGCTAGCAAGCGATTGGTGAGGATCAGCAAGGGAATTAACCAGCGTATCCAAGCCGGATAGCGTTGAGTAAAAGATTGTACGATCAGATAGGCGCAACCAATGGCCAGAGGCAGGGTAATGACAAATTGATACCAAAGCAAAAAGGTTTTAGAAACAATGCCAACGATTAAGAATTCCCAGGCGAGTAAGGCAGACCAGAGATAAGCTAGGGTAGCAGTTTCGGTATTTTTCGGCGTTTTCAGCGTTAAATAAGCCCATCCCAACAATCCAACCGCCCAAGGTGTACCATCCATAATCCACTCAAGGGAAAAGGCAAAAGAACTGCTTTCGAGTTCGTGTCCTTCTACCGTCTCCGTCAGCCGTTGGTAAATATGGTAGCCAAACCAAGACTGCCAAGAAGCTTCTCCCACCACTGCCGCCGTCGCCACAAACCACCAACCGCAGGCGAGGAGGCAAACGCCGCCGTAGACCAGCAAACGCCGAATAAAACCAGGACGGCGCATCAACAGTTCAACAACAACGATCGCGGCGGGGGCAAACAAACCAAAACTCTGTTTAGTTAAAATGGCCAAGGCTGAAAACAGGGCAGCGAGAACAGTGCCAGAAATCGGCAAGCGACTGGCAGCAAAGAAGGTTCTGCCATAGCAGAGTAAAGCAGCCGCAAAAAAAGGCGCGACCAGGTTTTCTAGCCAGATTGTCCGTCCCATGCCGATGAAATTGCGCGAAAGCAACAGCAAACAAGCTGAAACGAGTCCTACCCACCGCCCTGCTAGGAGTATCCCCGTCAGCCAAACGAGAAGCACTTGTGCGATCGCGCCGAGGGCAGTCGGCAATCTCAAAGAAAACTTACTCCAGCCAAGCAAGTAAGCGGAAACGCCATGAAACCAGTTAGCAAGGGGAGGTTTGCCGTAACGGACTGAAAATTCACCATTGACAGTCGGAAACAACCATTGACTGTGAAACTGCATATCTTGAGTCGTGCCGCAGTACAATCCCTCATCCCAAACTACCACCGGACGGATGCCGAGTTTTATCAACAGGACAAAACTGGTAACGGCTAACAAGAGCAAGAAATCTTTGAGTAAAACGTTTTGGCTGAACTTACGCAGGTCAATCATTTGGAGGCAAAAGGCAAAAGGCAAAGGCAAAGGCAAAAGGCAAGAGGCAAGAGGCAAGAGGCATTCTGACTACTGCTATAACCCTCACTCAAGATAGCAGTAAAAGGGAACAGAAGGCAGGATTTAAACTATAATCCGAATGGTTTAGGTGAAAAACCCGACTACTCAATAACTTCTATTTGATTGTTTTAAGGTGTTAAACGAATGACAGAATTAGATAATTTTTTAATGTGTGATGGCGATCTGTCTGATGAAATCCTGACTCGCTATTTACTGGGGGACGCGATCGCAGTCGATACCGAAACAATGGGACTGATACCCCAACGCGATCGCCTCTGTTTGGTTCAACTGTGCGATACGAATGGTTTTGTTACGGCAATCCGCATCGCTAGAGGGCAGCAAGAAGCACCTAATTTAAAAATTTTGATGGAATCGCCCAATATTTTTAAAGTCTTTCATTTTGCGCGATTTGATGTGGCTCAATTAAACTATTATTTTGGGATTAAAACTCAACCTATTTTTTGTACTAAAATTGCCAGTAAGTTAGCAAGAACCTATACTTCAAGTCACGGATTAAAACAATTAGTTTTAGAATTAGAAGGGATCGAGCTAGATAAAAGTTCTCAGAGTTCTGATTGGGGAAATGCCGCCCATTTATCGGCTGCTCAATTGAGTTATGCGGCTAATGATGTCCGCTATTTATTAGGTGTTCGGGAAAAATTAATCGCCATGCTGCAACGGGAGGAAAGATGGGAATTAGCTCAGCAATGTTTTGAGTGCGTTCCTATCTTTGTTGGCTTAGATTTGATGCAATATAAAGACATTTTTGAGCATTAATTCTTCTGTTTATTCTTGGGAATCTAATTCAGAAAATAAAGCCTCTAAATCTTGACGACCACTCACAACCCGTAAAATTTTTACCTCATCATCAACTACCTGATAAAAAATAATGTATCCTTTCAAAGGTAAATCACGTAACGAAGGTTTGATCTGACTGTAACTCCGACCTAGGTTGGGAAATTGCGCTAAATTTTGAAATTTTTTAGTGAACTCTTGAAATAATTGTTCTCCGGCTTCAACATTTCTGTTCAAAAAATAATCAGCAATAGCGTTTAAATCTCGACTAGCTGACGGAGAAATAATGTAACGACTCATTTGCTTTGCGTCCGCGCCTCTTTAAATCGTTCTAGAATTTCCCTGACCACTGTTTCCCCATCTAACCCCTCTCCCTTTTCTAGTTCTGCCATCGCCACTTCTACCTTTTGACGAGTTTCTTCAACCCACTGTAGATAATCATCATTGAGGTTTTCTAGCAATTGAAAGGCGGCATCTATAACCTGTTCGGCATTGGCAAACCGACCTCTTTCTAGCTGTTCTTGAATGAATTTTTCCTGTGCGGGTTTAAGTGTAATCTTCATCTGCTTTTCCTATATTAAAGAGTCAGACATTTTTCTTTTATTGTCGCGATGCAACAGCTTGAGAATTGCCCTTGGTGGTGGTATTATTGTTAACATCCGTCGTTAATAGGGTCAAGCCTTCTCAACTGGCGACAGGTTTACACTAAAGTCTATTCTACGATACTTTCATTTTTGTGGATCAGGAAGAGGAAGCGATCGCGGTGGATACCGAAACAATGAGACTGATTCCCCAACGAGATCGCCGTTACCAAGAAAGACCAATTGATCGACTATCTGTTCTGCTGAGTAAGCGTTTATTATATTGTGGATTGCTTGTAATTGATCACCAACTGAATAACGCTGTTTAGCAACAACAATAATTCCTGCATGAGTTCTTTCTGCTATCATATAACTTTTATGCAGACGGCAAAAATCCCCCATGTTAAAAGTGTAAATTACCCGTTTGTGTTGTGTTGCCCAGATTAATTGTTCTTCGTCGGTTTGTTGAAGATTATTCGTTTCTACTGTGGTAAGAACATCAACTTGTGACTGACGTAAGCTATCAATTAATGACCGTTTACCCGCATCCTCATCAAAATAAAAGCAAATTTGACTCATAAAAGTCATTTATTTATGAGATAATTGTTTTTCCCATGCTTCACAATCTACTTGATAAGCTAAGATGTCTGCTTCGATTTGGTCTTTGTTAGCATGATAATAAGCTAATGCTGTGTAAATTTGTGCTAGGGTAAGATGAGGATATTCTTGGGCAATTTCTTCTGCACTCATTCCTGTTTTATAGTCCATTGCAATGTTTTGGACTGTCATTCTTGTTCCTGCGATTCTGGGACGACCTCCACAAGTTTCGGGAGTTGCTATAATTAATGTCCCTATATCAATTGTTGTACTCATAAAACTTTTGCTCCGTATAATTGATCAACTTTTGAAGTAAGTTCATCAGGTATAAATTGTTTAATGCTGACACTTGTATCAATGACGCATCTTAGGGAATTTTTCATCTAGAACGATCTTCTCTGATTAATGTTGATGGGGTATTATTGGGAGGTGTCCAAAGATGACTATCAATGGAAGCAAAGAGGGTTTCTAATTGCTGTTTATTGAGAGGTTTTTGACGAGATTGAGACTGATTAAGTTTTGATAAATAGTATATCCACATAGCTCTATTTTAAACCATATCCAGCGATTTGAACCTGCTGAAAATGCCCAATATTAGGCTCTCTGAGGTGCTTGAGGTAAAATGTTCGTGATGTTACAAATGCTTGAAAGATGGGTTACGACGGATTGATAATTTCTGGTTAAGTTTGAAGACTTACTGCCGGACGTCCCCTACGGGAGAGCCAAATAGTAAACCTACAACACAACCCAAATTACTATTTTGACAAAAGTATAAAGTATATAGGAGTTAATTAAATGTTGACCAAAACCATGTTATTTTTCAAACTGTTCGTAAGCCTCCACAATGCGCCCGACGAGAGGATGGCGCACGACATCTGTCTGGGATAATTGACAAAAGGCAATGCCTTCGACAGATTGTAAAATTTTGCGAGCGACCACTAAACCGGATTCTTGGTGACTGGGCAAGTCTGTTTGCGTGATGTCTCCCGTCACGACCATGCGCGACCCCAATCCCAAGCGAGTCAACACCATTTTCAGTTGGGCGGGGGTGGTATTTTGGGCTTCGTCTACAATGACAAAGGCATTGCTTAACGTCCGTCCTCGCATATAGGCAAGCGGTGCGACTTCGATTTTTCCCCGTTCCATCAAATCGGGGATTTTTTCGGGGTCGATAAATTCATAGAGGGCATCATAAAGGGGGCGCAAAAAAGGATTGACCTTTTGTTGTAAGTCGCCAGGGAGAAAGCCTAGTTTTTCCCCCGCTTCGACAGCAGGACGGGTGAGAATCAGGCGATCGCATTCATTATTTAACAATGACTGAACGGCTAAGACTGCTGCTAGAAAGGTCTTACCGGTTCCCGCCGGGCCGATGCAAAAGGTAATGTCGTGGGTTTGCATTGCCCGGATATACTGTTGTTGGCGGAAGGTTTTAGCTCGAATCGACTCGCCGCGACGGGTACGCCCCAAAACGAACTGCTGTAACTGCTGGTATTCCTCAATTCTGCCCGTGTCGATGGCTTGAAAAGCTGTCATAAGATCGGGACGGGAAATCGTTTTAGCTTCTTGCCAGTAAGGTTGAAGCGATCGCACTATTTGCAAAACTCGTTCGACCAGTTGGCTTTCTCCATAGATCTGCAATTCCTGACCGCGCAGGACTAAATTAGCCCCCGTGTGGCGGGCGAGAAATTTGAGGTTTTCTTCGGCAACGCCCGCCAGAGCGATCGCGCTTTCGTGACTTGGCAGTTGAACGCTTTGAGAAGTTTCGACCATTAGCCGCTTTTTAAAACTGTTCCCTAGATATAACATAAGATTTTCCAGGGTTGACTAAAAAACGCCCTCTCAAAGCTTCACGTCCTAGTAACATGCGAAATCCCATCACATCGCGATTGGTTAAGGTGAGATCGATTTTCCACTGCTGTCCCCCCAACGCTACCGAAGTACGAATGACCGGACGCAGTTGGGCGTGTCCTCCCGAATTTTTGACGTGCCGCCACTCTAAGAGGTCTGCCTCTGAGACGACGGTGTAGTGATTATCTCGCTGGTAGGGATGGACTTGAAAACGGACTCTGTCTTTTCCTTGATGTTGGAAGGATTCGATACCGAAAGCGTACAGTGCCGAAGATCGCGCTCCTGTATCGATTTTGGCTTTAATTGTCATTATTCCTAACGCAGGCAGGTCAAGCCACTCGCGCCATCCAATGACTGGGAGTTGTTGGGATTTCATCACAGATTGATTAATAAAGCAGGGACTGTGCCTGTCTTGCCCCTGCTTCCATATCTAGCCTTGGCAACGGTTCGTCTTCCGACTCCGTTGGGATAATTTAGTAGAGCTCATCCTCTTTGTGAGTCTCGATTACGCAGTCAGATTCGGGATAAGCAACGCAGGTGAGAACGTAACCTGCTTCAATCTGCTCGTCATCCAAGAAAGATTGATCGGACTGATTCACCTTACCAGACACGAGTGTACCAGCGCAGGTAGAGCAAGCACCCGCACGGCAGGAGTAAGGCAGATCCACACCTTGCTCTTCAGCAGCGTCTAGAATGTATTCATCATCAGGAACAGTAATCGTCTGTTCTCCCTCTGGCATTTTTAAGGTAACTTTGAACTCTGCCATGAATAAGACTCCTTTTCTCAAGTAAAACGACAGGTCTTACGGCGAAGCTAAGCAAATCCTGATGAGGGAACCTTTTAGCTTCGTTTGTAAGCTTCTTTTCTGATACTACGAGAAAACTCTCCTTAGATTGAGAGGGATTAGTAATGAAATTCTTAATCAAACTTAAAATAAGTTTCTCTTATGACTTTTGCTGAGAAAACGCGACAGAAATTTGCAATTAGCAACATTCATTACAATCCTGTAATAATGGGGATTTGCCGATTCTCGTCTGTTACATAAGTTCCCGACAAACGGCAGATTAATTAATATTAATTATATTTATATGCTGTTACCTGTCGTTTATCACCCGCAATATGTCGCACCGCTACCGGAAGGGCACCGTTTTCCGATGGCTAAATTTAGGTTATTGTATGAGCTGTTGCTAGCTGATGATGTTATTAAGCCCCAAAACGCCTATATTCCTCAATTTCCTCCTCCAGAATGGATTAAATTCGTTCATACTCCCGATTACGTAAATGCCTACTGTGAAGGAACCCTCGATGCCCAAGCGATGCGCCGAATCGGGTTGCCTTGGAGTCAGGCACTCGTGCAAAGGACTTGTATTGCTGTAGGCGGCAGCATTTTAACGGCCAAATTGGCCCTACAGTGCGGGATCGCTTGCAATACCGCAGGCGGAACGCACCATGCTTTTCCTAGCTACGGTTCAGGGTTTTGTATTTTTAACGATTTGGCGATCGCTGCGCGGACGCTACAACATCTCGAAGTCGTGAAAACTGTCCTGATTATTGATCTCGACGTACATCAAGGGGATGGAACTGCCTGGATTTTTCAAAACGATCCGAGCGTCTTTACATTTTCCATGCATTGCGAGGCGAATTTTCCACTAAAAAAGCAAAAAAGTGACTTAGACGTTTCTTTACCCGAAGGATTAGACGATGAAGGCTATTTACAAATTCTAGCGCAATATCTACCCGATTTACTCTCTCAAGTTAAACCAGACTTGGTATTATATGATGCGGGAGTTGATACCCATGTTAGCGATCGCCTAGGAAAATTAGCACTCAGCGATACAGGAATTTATCGGCGGGAAATGCAAGTTTTGAGTACTTGTGTGGCGGCAGGTTATCCAGTGGCTTGCGTAATAGGTGGGGGGTATGCAAACGATATCCCAGCGTTAGTTTACCGCCATTCTCTCTTGTATCGTGCCGCTAAAGAGGTTTTTGAGCAGTATTTATAGCAATCAGCTTTGTACAGAACTTTTGTCAATTTAAAAGCGTGTTATTTTAGATGGAGTTGCATTCTTGTCTGGTTACTGGCATGGAAAAAGCGAATTGGCAGATTGTCATCCTATCTTTAGTAAGTTCTGCTTTAGTGGCATTTGTCCTGTCTCAAATACTGCATTAGATTATCAAAAGCTTTACTGCGATCACCTCATTAACGAATGACACGAACCTCCAAAGTGAGATCGAGGCTAGTCCACACGCGATCGCTCGTCAACACAGGAACACCCAATCTCAGCCCCAAACTCAAACAAGCACGATCACCCAGCGACAACCCAGCCTGCCGAGTTTGCAACCAGAGTTGCCCTGCCATCTGTGCATCTTCAGGGGTAAAAGGAACGATTGCCAGTCCCAAAGACTCTAAATCTTCCCGCATCCTCTCCACTACTACACCCACCGCGATAGATTTCTGTACGACTTCAGCCCAATTGACACTCGACATAACCGACTCAGCCAACAGTGCCTCAACCGCTTCACTACCCGGTTCATCCTGCAAATAGGCAAGCAGAGCCGAAGCATCAAGAACTACCTTCATTCATGAGCCTCTTTTTTCGCTTCTTCACGACGTTCTGCTATCAACTCATCTGCCAGACTCAGGCTCTTGGGCAATTGGGAGAAGCGAGCTTTAAGTCGCTGCTTAATGGTTTCCTGCTTTTCCAGCACGAGTCTCCCTTCTTCATTGTGAGCGATTAGGGTGTCACCTACTTCAAAGCCGAGCGATCGCCTTAGCGGTGCAGGAATTACTAAACGACCTTGGCGACCCAAATGGACTTCAGTGTGTGAAGATAATTCAGACATATTAATCATCTTAGTGCCACATTATCATTGTAGATGCCACAATATATTAGCGAGTGGAAAGATTTGGGATGAGCGATCGCCCCGAAACTCGAAGCATTTTCCTGTCGTGAGAGCCAAAACTAATCCCTCATGTCAACGCTTCTCCAACCTATTATTTTTCTCGACACGACACTGCGGGATGGGGAACTCATGCCTGGCATTACTTTCGATTTAGCCGAAAAGCTTCAACTCGCTTGTTGGCTTGATGAAGCGGGCGTTGACGTGATCGAAATCAGCTATCCAGGGCAGTCGAAAAAAGATTTTGCAGAACTCTCAACCATTGCTCCGTTATTGAAAAACGCGATCGCTTGTGGACTAGCCAATTCGCGTGAAGCCGAAATCTTGGCGGTTGCTAAGTCGCTTAAAAAAGCCCAAAGAGGGCGAATTCACCTCTATACTAATATAAATCTCCCTGCCTCAGCTTTTGTGAAACGGCAACAAACGTTATTATCTATTCAATATGGTGTAACGCTGGCGAGAAACTTCTGTGACGATGTAGAATGGACAGCTTTTGATGCGACTCGCAGTGATTTTGATTTCTTAACTCAAGCGGTTGAGGTAGCTCTAGGCAGTGGGGCAACTACGCTCAACATTCCTGATAGTCTCGGACAAGCCATGCCAGCAGATTTTTGTCAACTCATTGAGCGACTTTTTGATCAAGTGCCTCAACTCGAAGACGTTATCGTTTCTGTTCACTGTCATGACGATTTGGGGCAAGCGCTCAATAATTCTCTAGCTGGCTTAGCAGTAGGAGTCAGACAAATTGAGTGTTCTTTAAAGGGATTGGGAGCGAGGCGAGGAAATGCCGCTTTGGAGCAAATTTTGCCAGTAATTCTTCAAAAACCCGCCTATCAGACTCAGATACAACCTCAACGGCTCGAACCTGCCTTAAACTGGCTCAGTCAAAAGATTAGACTTCTTGCAGAAGTCAGGCAAGAGGCAAAAGGCAAAAGGCAAAAGGCAAGAGAATTGAGAGAAAATTCAATTGTGCAAAAAGTCTATTGCTATAGTTCACTGATAAAGTACTATCAGCCATCACGTCATTGCCATGAAAGAGTTTGATTTCAGTCACTACTACACTTATGCGGAATTAGTGAGCTACCTTCAGCAAATGGCAGAGGCTTATCCTCAGTTAATCAGTTTAAAAGCGATCGGTAAAAGTTATGCTGGACGAGACATTTGGCTGGCGATTCTTACCCACTCAAAAACCGGCAATTATTTAGAAAAACCGGGCTATTGGATTGATGCTAACACTCATGCTGGCGAAGTAACGGGGTCAGCCGTTGCCTGCTATATTATCGATTACTTATTGACTCAATACGATCGCGACTCCCAAGCTACGCGCCTCCTGGATAACTACACCGTCTACGTGCTGCCGCGACTGGCAGTTGATGGGGCCGAAAAATATTTGACCACGCCTTACCAACTTCGCTCTAGCATCCGTCCCTATCCCTATCCTGACGAGCGAGACGGACTCTATCAAGAAGACATCAATGGGGACGGGTTGATCTTGCAGATGCGCCTTGAAGATGAGTGTGGAGCCTGGAAAGTCTCTGAAGAAGACTCTCGCCTGATGCTACGCCGTGAACCCGAAGAATTTGGCGGAATTTACTACACGCTGCTGCCAGAAGGATTTATCCGCAACTATGACGGCTACGAGATTGAACTAGCCCCGCCTTTAGAAGGCATGGACTTCAACCGCAACTATCCCCACCAATGGTCGCCAGAAGGTCAGCAGAAAGGAGCAGGGGACTTTCCGTTTTCAGAACCAGAAACCCGCGCCGAAGCGGAATTTTGGCATCAGAACCGCAATATTAATGGCTTTATTAGCTATCATACCTTTTCGGCTGTCATCCTGCGTCCCTACAGCACCCACCCCGACGAACACTTTCCGGTTGAGGATTTAGAAATTTACCGATTTATTGGCGAAAAAGGCAGCCAAATTACGGGCTATAAATGCGTTTCGGTCTATCATGACTTTCGCTACCACCCCAAAGAAGTCGTTTATGGGGCAATGGATGACTACGGTTACGATCGCTTTGGTTGGTTGGGTTTTACTGTCGAGCTTTGGGATGCCCCGACGGCTGCTGGTATTAAAAAAGAGGATTACGCGCGTTGGTTTCGCTGGCACTCCCCCGAAGATGCCCGCCAGTTGTTGAAGTGGAATGATGAGCAATTGGGCGGAAACGGGTTCATCAATTGGCAGCCTTTCGCTCACCCGCAACTAGGACGAGTCGAAATCGGTGGTTGGAACGAGAAAGCCGTCTGGCAGAATGCGCCTGCCCAATACTTACCCGACTTGTGCCAGAAGCAATGCCGTTTTGCGATCGCCCATGCCTTGATGTCGCCTCGTTTGGCAGTTGCCCGTACTCAAGTCACCTATCAAGGAGGCGATATTTATCACATTACTGTTCAATGGGAAAATCAAGGTTTCTTGCCGACTTATACCAGCCAAAAAGCCTTGGAAGGTAAAGTGGTGCGTCCCATTGAAGTGATCTTGACGTTGCCGGAAGGAGCAAGCTTAATTAGTGGACATCTCGAACAAGAAATTGGACACTTAGAAGGACGTTCCAACAAAGTCTTTGAGAAAATGGCACAGGGGAATGATTTCCGCCGTCATGTGGAGTGGGTTGTTAAAGCAAAAGCGTTCAGTGAGGTGGAAGTGAGTGCCGTTGCAGAAAGGGCGGGAACCGTTCGCTGTCGTTTGCAGTTAGCATCTTAGTGAAATCTAATAACCGAAGTTGCTAGCTACCACTCCAGAGTTAGTTGAAAGTCTTAGGCTCAGTGTTTTTACGAAGAAAAACGCCGTAAAAATTAAATATTCACTAATTTTCTAGACGATTGTTTACAGATGCTAGAAGGTCATTTAGATTCGGTTAATACAGTTACTATCACCCCCGATAGTACCAAGATTGTTAGTGGAAGTTGGGACTATACCATCAAAATTTGGAATTTAGCCACAGGTGAATGCTTGCGAACTTTAGAAGGTCATTTAGATTCGGTTAATTCAGTCGCTATCACACTCGATGGTACAAAGATTGTTAGTGGAAGTTGCGATAACACCATCAAAATTTGGGGAATTCCAGAAGACTAAGCGCATGGGTTATAATATTTATGCGTCTATGTGTTTATGTGCTAAAGGAGAAAAATCATGGCACGCTGGTCATTAACCGTATCATTGGAAACCGATCAACGTTTACGAGCTTTCTTAGGACAAAAAGGAGCAAAAAAAGGAAGTCTATCCCAATACGTTGAGGAAGCTGTCAAACAAAGATTAAGCTTTGAAGAAACAGTCGCCTGTGTTCAAGAGCGTAACTTGCGTTATTCCGAGGAAGAAATCGAAGAATCTATCAATGAGGCTATCAGAGAAACCCGTGCTGCGTCTCGTTCTTGATACTAACATTCTGATTTCAGCACTGTTACGCGAAAATACACCACCTTATTTACTTTATCAAGCATGGCGAGAGAGTCGGTTTGATCTAGTGACATCGCTCCTAGCAACTCGAAGAATTACAGCGAGTAATGGCTTATCCTAAATTACAACGTTATTTTACGCCAGAAGAAGCCAGGAAAATGTTAGCAGGGATCACAACTTACGCAATATGGGTTACATCACTTCCTAGCGTATCTTATTCACCCGATCCTGATGACAATATCATTTTAGCCACTGCTATTGCGGGTGATGCTGGTTACATTATTAGTGGTGATAAATCGGATTTACTCGAACTGAGAATGGTTGAGGATATTCCCGTCATAACTGCACGTCAAGCGTTAGGCATCCTTGAACAGAGAGTAAAATAGCAATAACACTACAGTTGGCCGTTGACTTAAACTCTCAGATTTTTCTCACTAAAAACTCACTTTTGATCGCTCTAATAATAAATAAAAGCGAAAATTTACCTATAAAATCCCTAGATACACCAATAAAAGTGAAAGAATAATCGTTTTCCCCACTATTTGCCGTGAAAAATCCCCCCTTTTGCCTTTTGCCTCTTGTCTTTTGCCTAACTTCTGCAAGAAATGTTCTCAATCGCTATCTTGCTTTTTTGCTGACGCTAACCCTTATCTCTGGGTGTGCGAAAACGATTCCACTGCTTTCCAACGGTGAGAATTCTCCAACCCCGTCTAGTTCTACCACAACCGCTAACCAAAGCTTCAGCTACGATGACTATGCCGAAGTCTTGAAAGCCTACGTGAGCGATCGCGGCTTAGTAGACTATAACGGATTGCAAGCCAACCGCCAACACCTTGAGCGCTTTAACGCCTCAATCGGTGCTGTTTCTCCTGCTACCTATCAAGCGTGGAGTGATTCAGAGAAAATTGCCTTTCTCATCAACGCCTACAATGCGTTTACCCTCCAATCCATCATCGATCAAAAACCGCTAAAAGCGAGCATTCGCGATATTCCTGGCGTTTGGAAGCGGCGGAAGTTTAAAATTGCCGGACAAGAAAAAACCCTAGACAATATCGAACACGATACCCTCAGAACAGATTTTAGCGAACCTCGCATCCATGTTGCTTTGGTGTGTGCGGCAATCAGTTGTCCTACTCTGCGCCAAGAACCCTACACCGCCGACAAACTCGACAGACAACTTGACGATCAAGTTCAAAAATTTATAGCCAGTCCTCACGGTTTTCGCCTTGACAGACAGCAAGGACAGGTTTATTTATCTTCAATCTTTAAATGGTTTGGAGATGACTGGAAATCCAGCTACGCCGTTAAATCCAATCAATTTACTGGCAGCGAGAGTGAGCGATCTGTTTTAAATTTCCTGAGTAACGCTCTAAATACCCAAGATAAAGAATATTTAAGGCAAGGGAATTATAAAATCAACTATCTTGATTACAATTGGACACTCAACAAACAGTAACAATGGTTGAGCAGATTGAGTGTTAAAAACAGTAAAATAAAAGGGCTTCTCACAAAGAGATTAAAATGCTCTGGAAATCCTTAACTTTTCAGTGAGGTTTAACTTAAATGGCTTCTGACTTTTTCAACAAACTGAAGTATTCCTAACTTATATGCAGACATTCAATTCTGTGTCACGACTAAGCCGAAAACTGTCAAACCTCCTGCCTTTTGCCTCAACTTTCCAGCTACGTATCGCCACGTTAGTCGTGCTGGCAATGACGGGTTTGCTGAGTGCCCTTGCCATTGCCTGGTTATTCGGAGAAAAAACAATTGTAGAGGTTGTTTATCAACTTGAAGTCTTACAAACCAATCCTCCCTTTTGGTTAGAAGTTCCAGATTTTAATCACCCATTTTATTTATATTTACCGACGCTTATTTTTTTTGTTATCACCTGGATAGTGATGAAACTCTCACCTCAGCAAAAAACTTGGTCGAGAGTTATTATGGTTTCAATCTTATTAGCTTTGACGATTCGCTATCTTTTATGGCGATCGCTCTCAACCCTCAATCTAGATACTCCTCTCAATGGAATATTTAGTATTGCCTTGCTAGGGATGGAACTGTTGTTTATTTTTAGTAGCTGCGTACAACTTTATTTAGTTCTGAAAATTAAAGATCGGCGGCGGCAAGCAGATTTTCTATCATCATCAGTGGTTGAAGGTGATTTCACTCCTTCAGTCGATATTTTTATTCCGACTTATAACGAACCTGCTTTTATTCTTAAACGAACTATTATTGGCTGTCAAGCACTCTTATATCCCCATAAAACGATCTATGTATTAGATGATGGAAGGCGAGCAGAAATTCAACAGCTTGCTAGAGAATTAGGTTGTCAATACATAACAAGACCAGATAACATTCATGCAAAAGCTGGAAATTTAAATAATGCCTTGAAGCAGACTTCAGGAGAATTAATTGCTGTTTTTGATGCTGATTTTATACCGACTACTAACTTTCTTCAGCGAACTGTCGGTTTTTTTCAAGATATTAAAATGGCATTGGTACAAACTAATCAAAATTTTTACAATACCGATCCCATCGCTCGCAATTTAGGCTTAGAAAATATTTTAACAGAAGAAGTTGAAATTTTTTCTCGTTACTATCAACCCATACGCGATGGCATAGCAACAACTGTATGCTATGGAAGCTCATTTGTTGTACGGAGAAGCTATTTAGAAGAAGTGGGAGAATTCGTCACGGATTCTCTGAGTGAAGATTATTTTACCGGAATTCGTCTAGTCGCTCAAGGCTATCATTTTATTTATTTAGATGAAAAATTAAGTTCTGGACTTGCCGCAGAAAATATGGCTGCTCATATTTTACAGCGTTTGCGGTGGAGTCGAGGAACACTGCAAGCCTTTTTTATTGATTCTAATCCGTTAACTATTCCTGGATTGAGTCTGATGCAAAGACTGGCACATTTAGAGGGTTTATCTCAATGGATTGCTTGTATTCCTCGTTCATTTTTTCTTTTAATACCGATACTTATTACTTTTTTTAAAGTCATTCCCGTACAGGTAACTTTTGCCGAATCTTTATACTTTTTTGTCCCTTACTATCTAATAAGCCTTAGTACATTTGCTTGGCTAAATAAGCGATCGCGCTCGGCAATCCTATCCGATCTATACTCAGTAGTACAATGTTTTCCTCTGGCAATGAATGCGATTCAAGTTATGCTTAATCCTTTTTCTCAAGGATTTCAAGTAACACCCAAAGGATTGACGCACACTCGTTATGTATTTAACTGGAAATTAGCATTACCTCTCATCATTATTCTGTTGTTAACGCTCTTTAGCTTTGGCTACAATCTGAGTTTTTTGATTCAAAATAACGCAAATCTTTTTTCTTCCAATGATTACTTACAACTGAGCGAATTTCTATTAACGTTTTTCTGGAGTTGTTACAATATACTCATCCTCAGCATTGCTATTTTAATTATGGTAGATGCACCCAAACCCAATCTTTATGAATGGTTTGATTTACAAAAGATAGTTCGTCTAACAGATGGGAAGCAAGTTATTGAAGGCGTTAGCATGAAGTTATCAGAAATAGGTGCGATCGTTGAATTAAAATCTTTACCGACTTCACTGTCAAATATACAGCTAGAAATTTTAGGCGAAGGGTTAATTTTATCAGGTAAAGTTGTTGAGGTTGATAGAGCGTATAAGCATCCTAAAATTAAAATTGAGTTTGAAAATATTAATCTGATTCAACAAAGACAATTAATTGAGTTATTATACTGTCGTTTTGGTCAATGGAAACTCAAGAAAACGCCTGGTGAATGGCATTCACTTTGGCTTTTAATCCGGCAATTATTACGCCCTTTAAAATTTTCATTTAAAAAACAAAAAAATCTAAAACAATCTTTTTAATTAACAATTTTCCACAAACTACCATCCTTTGAAATTGTCTTTATATTATCTTTAAGCTGAAGTTTTTCCAAGGCTAGTACAAGCTTTTGAGTAGGACGAAAAATATATATATCTGTATCTGATAAGGCTAAAAAAGGACTCAGTTTATCAATTTGTGGAGGATAAGACAATAGTAATAATTTAGTATCTTTTTCTAGAAAATAACTGAGAGAAAGCAAATCTCCTAGATTGGTATAACTATCGCCGCGATCGCTGATTAATAATGGCGAGTAACTCGTATTAATTGTTCTGGCAATTTCTGCATTATATTGACTTGGTATTTTACTCCACGAGGTATCCGAAAAAGCATTAATCGTATTAGAAATAACACTGGTTGTAAGCACTAAACTAAAAAGCAGTTTTCCAACCTTACTACCTTCTAAAAGTTTAGTAGTAAGGAAATAGGCGACAGCAAGTTGTATAGCAGGGAAACAAGAGATAAGATAACGAGTAACTGCTGAACGGTGAGAAGTCATTAACAAATCAGGAATGACTAACAATAAAAAGGGGATGACAATAGAAGTGACTATAAATAATTTTGTTTGCCATTGTGTTTTTTTGCAGATAGTATATACAGCCAAAATAATTAAAATTAAAAAAGGAACTCTAATAATATAGTTCCAGATATTATCATATCCTAGATCAATATCGATAAAAAGAGATGTAAAACCTAAAATCCATTGTTTAATTAAAAAAATTGGTTCTAATTTATCTCTATATGCCCAACTAGTCGAATCATGAGCTTTTTTGAAATTTCCCGCTAATACCGTAATCCAAGGTCTAAATATTAGAAATACCGCGACAGTGCAACCGATATAAGGCAAGATAGTTTGTCTCCATTTTTTATTCCGGATAGCATCAATACTAATAAATAGCCCTTGAGCAATATAAGTTAAAATAAAAAAGATATGTGTGTAAAATCCTAACGTACAAGCAATCGTATAAAAAAGCCAGTTTTTCCAACTAGATTGTTTTAACGCTTTTACTAAAAACAAACTACTCAGAATGACAGTTAACGTTAATAAAGCATACTGACGGTTAATTTGAGCAAATAAAATATCAAAGGGAGATAGTGCTAATAAGATTGTAGAAATTGTGGCAACTAATTTTGATTTAAATAACTCGATTGCCAACCAATATATTAAAGGAAGTGATATTAAGCTAATCAAAATAGGTAAAGTTCGTACAGCCGTTAAAGAAGATCCAAACATTTTCAACCAAAAACGCGATAGTAAAAAATATAAGGGAGGATGATGAGGATCTTCCTTAGCAAGTGAATCAATCGTATCGAATAAACTACTTTCTGGTTTAATATTTTGATATTTTTGTAAATCATTCGGAGTTGATAGAGTGTTATTAAATAAATTTAAGTAAATTTCCTCACCGGTATAACCTGCCGCTCGAATAGAAGTATAAACCTCATCGTGCCAGTAGAGTTTTTGATCTAAGTTAAAAAAGCGAAAAAATATAGCCAGGACGAGGGTAATGATAATGATTAAATTAATACCTAAAGTTTGTTGAATCGATTTTTTCAGCATTCAAATAAACCTATTTAATACGTTTGTCGAGTTTGCATATTGAGAAACTTAGTTAATTCTGGTTGAAATAGTAGTCTAACGGTTCCTGTAGGGCCATTTCTATGCTTAGTAACAATCACTTCAGCAATTCCGCGATCAGGAGTATCTGGATTATAATACTCATCGCGATATAACATAATAACTAAATCCGCATCTTGTTCAATTGAATTGTGAACAATTATATTATTAGCAACGAAATTATGATAAACAGGAACAGTTAAATCATAAACATCTGTAATACCATCAGCTTGAATAGATAAAACTGCATCCCAGTAAACATCACTTTCAGCTAAATATTGAATTATTTCTGAATTAACAACTCTAGCGAGACGTGCTGCTCGTTCACGACTAAGATGTTGTTTGTGAAGAGCAATATGTTCTCCAATTTGTAATTCGTCTAGTCGTTTCCATCCTTGAATTGTTAAAAACTTGTGATTTGCTGTTGCTCTAACGGCACGCCCTAGTCGAGTCTTCAATTGAAATATTGGCTGAGTTCCAGTTGAAAAAGACTGATTAACTGTCGCTTTTTCTAGCTTCCAAGTAGACTCATTTAAAGCCCATACAGTAAAATCAGATTTGCTGACTAAATCCCGAATAGGTACTTGTTTTCCTGAATCTGCTAAGGTTACTAAACTATCTCCACTCAAGCAGCCTGATTCTCTCAAATCTGACATCATCGGACGTTTATTATTGCGCGATTCTACTGCACGACTTAACTGAGATAAGGCTATCACCGGAGCATTAATTTCACGCGCCAATCCCTTTAAAGAACGGGTAATTTTTGACAGTTCTTGAACTCGGTTATCGCTGCCACTACCTTCCATTAATTGTAAATAATCAATTAAAACTAAACCTAACTGTCCCTTTTGTTCTGATTGCAATTTACGGACTTGCGATCGCATTTGCATGACACTGATATTAGCCGTATCATCAATAAAAATAGGCAGACTTGATAGGGTTCCCAAGGCAATACTAAGCGGTTCTAATTCATTTTGGCTCAAGCGTCCTGATCGCAACCGATTACTTTCAATTCCTGCCTCACTTGCTAGTAACCTTTGTGCCAGTTGTTCTTTAGACATTTCTAAGCTAAAAATTGCCACAGGAAGGTTATTTTCTTTGGCAATATTGTGGGCCATATTGAGAGCCAGCGAGGTTTTTCCCATTGACGGTCTTCCTGCTATAATAATTAAATCTGATCGCCCGAAACCACTGGTTATGGCATCAAGGTCATAAAAGTTACAAGGGATGCCAGGAAGCGCAATTTTTTGATGCAGTTTTTCAATTTGATTAAAGGTTTGTACGAGCGTATCAGAAATCGAAATCAAGCCCTCTTGAGGACGCTTCTGAGTGAGACGAAAAATTTTCCTCTCAGAGTCATCAAAAACATTATCTAACTCAAGTGTCGTATCATAACCCAACTCGACAATTTCATGACCAGCAGCGATTAATTGACGGCGCAAATATTTATCCATCACTAACGCTGCATAACGGTCTATATTAACCGCCGAAACGGTGCGATCAACCAAT
Source organism: Microcystaceae cyanobacterium (assembly GCA_041743025.1). Taxonomy (GTDB): domain Bacteria; phylum Cyanobacteriota; class Cyanobacteriia; order Cyanobacteriales; family Microcystaceae; genus JBGTNM01. The sequence continues at coordinate 8,501 of JBGTNM010000157.1, read as the reverse complement.
TGGGCTAATTTTCCCATCCCTCCTACAGAGTCGAGCAAATGATGGTCTTGTAACCAACTCGTAACGGTCATTAAATCAGTCGGTTTTCCTTGTGCATAAAGCTTGAGGGAAGCCTCATAAATGTCTTTGTGCGCCTTAACATAAAAGGCTTCTGGCATGATTAAATCAACGACGCGCCCGATTGCTTCGGGATCTAGCAAAATGCCACCCAGAATTGATTCTTCTGCTTCAATATTTTGAGGAGGTAGAAAACGATCAGCATTCATTAGAGACTGTTTGTTTAAAGTATCGAGTTCCTTGTTCTTAAACTTTTGACTTCAATATAGTAGAGATAATATAGCATTTAATACCTAATTTTGGATTGAAGTGCTTAGGCGACTAAATGTGTTAGAATAGGCTGATATCCGAAAAGTTTTCATCGTTCTTGTGGAGTTGTGGAAGTGACCGAAGATAAAGCTATATTTAGAGAAATTGATAGGGATGAAGTACTGACCCTTGCCCAAATCGAAACACAGTTCCAGGGAGAGTGGGTCTTAATTGAGAACCCGCAGACTAACGAAGCGCTAGAAGTGCAGAGCGGTAAAGTGCTTTATCATAGCGACAATCGGGATGAATTTGACCGCAAGGTTTTAGAGTTTCATCCCAAGCGATTTGCTGTTCTATACACCGGCAAGGCAAGCGAAGGTATGGAGTTCGTTTTGTGAGCTTCACTTTTCAGCCTGAGCATGGACTTAGTTATCGTTCAAGTAGAGTTATGGGGACTGTTTAGGAGTGCAGTTTTGTCGCTGGCATTGGATACAGGTGCAACTTCTACTTTAGTCAACCAAAGCCGATTAATGCAACTGGGTTACGATCCGGCATCTCAGTTAGAGCGGTTTCAAATGACTACTGGGAGCGGCATTGAGTTTGTTGCCCGCCTAACCCTGAGTAAAATTGTAGCTTTAGGCCGAGAACGCACGAATTTTCCTGTGTTGTGTCACACACTACCGCCCAGTGCAAGCGTTGATGGTCTTCTTGGTTTTGACTTTTTTCGTGGGATGAGTTTGACCATTGACTTTCGTAACGGCCAACTTCATTTATAAATACTCTTTAAGCTGAAAGTTCCAACATTCGTTGAATGGGACGTAAAGCAGCTATACGAATCGGTTCGGGAATGGTTATTTCGGGTTGGCGGAACTTCATCGCTAAATACAGTTTCTCTAGGGTATTGAGGCGCATATAAGGGCATTCATTGCAAGCACAATTATTGATAGCTGGGGCAGGAATAAATTGCTTGCCAGGTGCTTCTTTTTGCATTTGGTGAATAATTCCGGGTTCTGTTGCTATGATAAAGGTATTACTAGGACTAATTTGACAGTATTTTAGCAAGGCAGTCGTCGAACCGATATAGTTGGCGTGGCGCAATACAGAAGGTTCGCATTCGGGATGGGCGAGGATTTCAGCGTCGGGATGTTGGATTTTTAGCTGAACGATTTTCTTTTCGGAAAAGGTTTCGTGAACGATACAACTGCCTTGCCAGAGGACTAGCGATCGCCCGGTTTGTTCCATCACATAGCGTCCCAAATTGCGATCGGGCGCGAAGATAATGGTTTTATCTGAAGGAAGCTGGCTGACAATTCTAACGGCATTCGAACTAGTACAGATAACATCACTCAACGCCTTGATTTCGGCACTACAGTTGATGTAAGAAACTACAAGAGAATTAGGATATTGGGCAATAAACCGAGTAAATGCTTCAGGAGGACAGCTATCTGCTAGAGAACATCCGGCGTTCAAATCCGGTAAAAGCACCAATTTATCAGGATTGAGAATTTTAGCCGTTTCTGCCATAAAGTGAACGCCAGCAAAGACAATGACATCGGCGTTTGTCTGGGCTGCTTGTTGAGATAATCCGAGAGAATCCCCGATGTAGTCAGCAATATCTTGAAGATCAGGGTTTTGATAGTAATGAGCTAATATGACGGCGTTTAATTCTCGTTTTAGTTTATCAATCGCTGAAAATAGGTCATCAGGAAAAAAATTATGAGTGACGGATAGTTGCGGTGGTGCAGTTGTAAACACGGTGACGGATAACTCCTGCGATAATTATAGTTAATATTACCATAATATTATAGTCAATTTCACCAAATATCTCAAGCTGTCTCGTCTCTCTGCTAGACCTTCTCAAGGGCAATCACCGCCTCCTGCCTTATAATGGGGTGATAGATAATTGTTTTGCTCTAAACTGTAATTTAGAGCAACCTCAACTGATACTGAATGGAACCTCAAGCGATTAGTGAGCATTTTCCGCTATTCAACCCAGCTAACCCTGAGACGATAGAACGGTTGCTATCAACGGCTAGTGAAGAAATTTACCCACCCAATCAGGAAATTATTAAGGAAGATGACTGGGGCAAGACGGTTAATTTTATTGTATCTGGCTGGGTTAAGATTTACTCTCTGGAGAGCGATCGCTCAGTTACCCTCGAAATTCTCGGTCGAGGCGATTTTTTTGGAGAAATAGCAGTTTTAGAAGAATCTTTGCCTGCAATAGAGGCTATTGCGCTGTCAGAGGTTCATTTACTAAGTATTTCTGCTCAAAGATTTTTGCAGTTACTCTTTAAAGATCCTCAACTGCATCACCGAATGTTACAGTTGACTGTCAGTCGAGTGCGCCAATTATACCGTCGCTTTCAACTGCTTCAGCAACCTCCTAAAACCAAGCTCATTAAAACCCTCATCAATCTCGCACAGAACTACGGACAAATCACCGAACAAGGCACTGAAATTTTTAATATTTCTGCCCACGATCTAGCCGATCTTGCCAGTATTGAAATAGAAGACTCTCAGCAAATATTGTCTCAACTCCAAAATCATGGTTGGCTGGAAATTGATTCATCAGCTCCAGCACTGTATCTAACCAATATCAAGAAAATTCACCACTTTGCAAAACAATTGTAATTCCCTATTCCCTATTACTCTATGACTGAAGTGATCGCGATTGAACGTCCTACTCTGACTAAAACCAGCCCAACTATCCACTATCGAGTGGCTATGCCTCAACCGTATTCCCACTTATTTGAGGTGACTTTAACTGTCAACAACTGGGCATCATCTACGCTCGATTTAAAAATGCCTGTTTGGACACCAGGCTCATATTTAGTACGAGAATATGCCAGACACATTCAAGATTTTTCAGCCCACAACAGTCAGACATCCAAGCCACTAATCAGTCAAAAAGTCAGTAAAAATCACTGGCAAATAGCCGTCGAAGAAAGCTCAGAATTAACCATTCAATATCGCGTTTTTGCCAATGAATTAACCGTGAGAACTTGTCATCTTGATGCAACGCATGGTTTTTTTAATGGTGCCGGATTATTCTTTTGGATTCCTGGACAAGAAAAACAAGCGATCGCCGTGACGATTATCCCTCCCGATGCCACTTGGAAAATTAGTACCGCTTTACCCTCTCTAGCTGAAATTAACACCTTTATCGCAGCCGATTTTGATACATTAATTGACAGTCCTTTTGAGATTGGTCAACACGAAATTTATGAGTTTGACGTATTGGGAAAACCTCATCAGTATGCGATATGGGGTAAAGGAAATGTCCAACCAGAAAAGCTAATTAAAGATACTCAAAAAATCGTAGAAACAGAAGCTAAATTATATGGGGGACTTCCCTATAATCGCTATCTATTCATTCTCCATCAGACCAGTAACGGATTTGGTGGACTAGAACATAAAAACTCTTGTACTTTAATTTATTCTCGTTTTGGTTTTCGCGACAGAGATAAATATAACCGCTTCCTTCAATTAGTTGCTCATGAATTTTTCCATTTGTGGAATGTCAAGCGAATCCGTCCTCAAGCATTAGAAAATTTTGACTACGAACAAGAAAATTACACGACATCTTTATGGTTTTCGGAAGGCACTACTAGCTATTACGATCTTTTAATTCCCTTGCGAACAGGAATTTATAATAGCAAAACCTTCTTAGATCTTTTAGGGAAAGAAATTACTCGCTTTTTCTTAACACACGGACGAAAAGTACAATCTTTGAGTGAGTCTAGTTTTGATGCCTGGATTAAGTTATATCGGCGGGATGCCAATAGTGATAACTCACAAATTTCTTACTATTTAAAAGGGGAATTAGTGTCATTACTGCTGGATTTGGAAATCCGATCGCGCCATCAAAACACGCGATCACTTGATGACGTAATGCGCCAGATGTGGCAACAATTTGGACAGACAGAAATCGGCTTTACGCCACAACAATTACAAGCCACCATTGAAACGATAGCAGGCGTAGATTTACAAGACTTTTTTGCACGTTATGTAGATGGAACTGAGGAGTTACCTTTACAGAAAACCCTCGAACTTTTCGGTTTAACCCTAAAAGCTGTCATTGAATCGGAAGCAGTTCCTTATCTGGGAATGCGAGTACAAAGCGAAAATGGGAAAGAATGGGTTAAGTTTGTTGAAGCGAATTCGCCAGCTAGAATCGCCGGAATTGACCCAGAAGACGAATTACTGGCAATTGACGGCATTCGCGTGAGTGCTGAACAATTAAACGACCGTCTTAAAGACTACCGATCGGGTGATATCATTCAAGTTGCGGTATTTCATCAAGATGAATTAAAATTGCTTAGCCTCCAACTAGCAGACCCTCAACCCAATCGCTACGAAGTCGTGCGGATAGACAATCCATCCAACCGCCAACAGCAAAACTTGGTTAATTGGTTGGGTGCGGTGTAATTGATTTATTTTGTACAACTACTTAAGTAGTCGTGCAAAATAAATTACCTATCGAACAGGGCTGAAAGCCTTGCGTAGTAAGGATAGTCATGGGTAAATAATTTAGCACAGGTACTTAACTGATGACTGGACAATCAATGAGCACTTTTCTGCCAATCGCTTATTTTAACAATCAGTTCCTTCCCTTTGAGGAGGCAAAAATTTCGATCGCAACCCATGCTTTACACTATGGTACGGCAGCTTTTGGCGGAATGCGAGGTATTCCCAATCCTAGCAACTCTCAACAAATTTTACTGTTTCGCCTTGACCGCCACTGCCAGCGCCTCAGTCAAAGTGCTAAGTTTCTCCATCACGACTTACCATCGGATAAAATTGAGCAAATTATTATTGATTTTGTCAAAAAGAATAAGCCATCTGAACCCTTTTATATTCGTCCCCTCGTTTATAGTTCTGGGTTAGGTATCGCTCCCCGACTGCACAATATTGAAAAAGATTTTTTTGTTTATGGACTCGAAATGGGAGAATATCTTTCTCCTGATGGTATTAGCTGCCGCATGAGTTCTTGGTATCGTCAAGAAGACCGCAGTTTTCCTTTAAGAGGTAAAATTAGTGCTGCTTATATTACCTCTGCTTTAGCCAAAACTGAGGCGGTAGAATCGGGTTTTGATGAAGCTATTTTAATGAATTCTCAAGGAAAAATTTGTGAAGCTACCGGCATGAATATTTTTCTCGTGAGAAATGGCAAATTAATTACGCCGGGTTTCGATCAAGATATTCTAGAAGGTATTACTAGAGATAGTGTTTTGACGATTGCTAAAGACCTTGGCATTCCTACAATAGAACGTCCGATAGATAAGTCAGAGTTATTCATTGCCGATGAGGTCTTTTTATGCGGTACAGCAGCTAAAATTTCCCCTGTCAAACAGATTGAAAATTTCAAATTACCCGAACATCGTCCTATCGCCAATCAATTACGCGAAACATTGAGCGAAATTACTGAAAATCGCCATTCAAAATATCAAGATTGGGTTAACGTTATTGCTTTGGATTAAATTTATGGTAAACTTGAAAGAAAGTTAGTATTATCTAATAATATGGCCTTTCTCCGGCAATATATCGCCCCTCTGCTCATTTTTTTGGTGTTTTTAGTAGCTTTAGTGGCTGTAAGTATTCGTGCTTTCTTACCCTCAGATATGGCTGCTCCTGCGCCTTTAGATGAAGTGAGCTATGAAATAGTTAAATTACCTATCCTATTATAGGAAAGACAAAAACATTTGATTGTGCAAAAACGTTGGACAGTCCGTGATCGCTATGGCAATGATATATACTTAACAGAGGAGCGATGGGAACATATTATCGATCCTGATAACCATCCTGAAATGGCAGGATGTGAAGCTCAACTAGAGGAAACCATTCGCCAGGGTGATCGCCAGCAAGACTCATTAAATCCTCAAAAGTATCGCTATAGTATAGTAAGGCATTTGATAACTTAGCTGAGAGAAATACCCATCTGGTCGCTATTGTTCTCTTTCGCTTGAGTGAAAATGAGCGAGGTCAACCTGTACCCAATAATTATATTGTCACTGCCTATCAAAAAGTGATTAGATTAAGAAAATGAGTCAGCCTAAGATAAAATACGATGAAAAGAGTGATAGCCTGACCGTTTCTTTTGAAACAGGTGTACCGGCGACTGGAATCGAATTAACTGACCAAATTTTATTACGAGTTAATCTAGCTGAACACAAAGCTATTAGTATAGTATTTTTTGATTATTCTATCCTCACTCAAAAAACGAACTTAGGAATCCGCAGTTTTCCTTTGACTAGACTTAAGGCGTTATCAGAAGAATTCCAAGAAATGGTTATTGAAATTTTGCTAAAGCAACCTGTGTGTAAGTATTTGTCAGTGTCTGATTATACTCCTTCTATTAGAAAAACCCAACCTATTATCTCGATTAAACCGTTTTTAGTTGCTGTGTAACTATCCCATCAAAACCAGCTTGTGAGGGAAAATTTGAAACTACTTCTCCCACCGCCGAACTTGCCAGATGGCTATCAATTGTGTGCTGGAACGACACAAAACAGAGCGCTACTGGTAAGGTTTCTTCAGTTAACTTATCAAGAACTCTTTCCCCAACAGCCATCCTTTTCTCACTTAGCAGCAACCGTCGAACAATATTTTGCTCAGCAAACTCCCCTATGGTGGGTGGTTCCTTCCCCGCAAGATCTCCATCCTATCGCCTGTTTGTGGTTGGGGACAGCAATTGATCAAGTCAGTGGCGATCGCTACGCACACATTTTCCTCCTCTACGTCACCCCCCAGCATCGCTGCCACGGCATTGCTACCGCTTTAATCGAACAGGCGCAACATTGGGCAATTGCTAGAGGCGATCGTCAACTTGGACTCCACGTCTTTGATAATAACCTAAGCGCCCTCAATCTTTACCAGCGCTTAGGATTTCAAACTCAATCGCGCCTCATGCTCAAGTCTTTGGGGGAATGAAGGATATTCCTTCAAGAAATTATTTTCAAAAGCAAGTGAACAACGGTAAGGCATTTGCTCTAGGGACAGAATGGCTTTGTACAATCCTTCTAGCCACAACCTAGCTTTTCGGGGAGAATCGTTACTAAACCATAAATAAGCTTCTTCAATTCCCTGTTGCGCTTCGGGTTGTATGACGACTTGATACTTTTGACTCATTGAGAACTGTCTAGCTTATCGAACAATTCAGAGAAGAAGTTCTCTGCCGTCTTGCCCTTGCCTTCCTTCATCTGTTCAAGTCCGCGCTTGATTCCTTTGAGCGTCTCAACCAATTCAGCAGCCTCAAGAAGTGCTTGATAGGATTCCGCATCTTAGACCTCTTGCAAAAGTTTTTTATGGTATAATAGCAAAGTTTAAAAGCTTGCCCTAAACTAATTTAACCCTACCTAAAATTTGCCTTTTCTCCTGAATTAATATTCAGGATAAGTTCTCTTGTGAATTTAAAAAAGAGAATTTATTGAGACAAAAAATGAGATAATATTGTGAACTTACTTAAGCTAATAAACAGGAATTTTTCATGAAATATTGGAAAGTAAAGCAATTATCTGCAACTAAATTTAAACGCCTAACTGGAGTTAAAAGAAAAACTTTTCAAGTGATGGTTAGGGTCGTCAAAGCTGAAGAGAAAAAGAAAAAGAAATCAGGTCGTCCTCCTCAATTAAGAATTGAAGACCAAATTTTGATAACTCTTCAGTATTTGAGAGAATATCGAACTTATTATCATATTGGCAGCGACTGGAAAATTTCAGAATCATCTGTCTGTCGCCTCATTCATAAGATCGAAAATCTCAAAAAACTTTTAAAATTATTTGCTTAGGACATGGAAAGGGGAGAACTCATGATTTTCGTCTTTTTAAGACGAGTGGGGTTAAATTCGCAGAATTACTCAAAGTGATTGCTGATAAAGGCTATCAAGGAATCGCCAAAATTCATCGGTTAAGTGAAACTCCTATTAAGAAAAAAAAGGGGGGAAAGTTAACTAAATCAGAAAAACAATATAATCGAAAACTCAATCAATTACGAATTATTATCGAACACATTAATCGTCGCTTAAAGATTTTTAAAATTCTTTCTTATCCCTATCGTAATCGACATCGACGATTTGGATTAAGAGTCAACTTAATCGCGGGTATTTATAATTATGAATTAGAGAATTAAGCTTTAATTAAAATCTGATTTAACTAAAATATAAAACAATTGAATTGAGCTTTTAATGAATAGCT
>JBGTNM010000156.1:0-12419 GCA_041743025.1 Microcystaceae cyanobacterium | reverse complement strand
AATCTTCTGGTCGAGAAGATAATCCATGAGAGAACACGATAACGGGGGTTTTTCCCGCTCGCAGTCCTTGCGGCACGTACACATCTACATAAAATTGTCGGTTGCGGCTTTGATCGCTTAAATGCCATACTTGTTTGGTGACTTTATACTGTCCTGGTTTGCGGAGATCGCTTAGAGTAGCATAATTGACACTGGGAGCGGCTGCGGCTTCTTCGGCAGTCCAAGCACGCATATCTTTGACCACAGTTTCTGTTGCTAAAAAGACCAACTCGGAGTATTGGGCAAATCCTTCAATCAATTCTCCTTGGAACTGAATGTTGGTAGGATATTTTTTGAAAACATTGAGCAAGGTTAGCCCTTCAGGATCGAAAGCAGCTTGTATTAATGCCCCGCGCAGTGCGTATTTCCCATTGGTTCCGCCTTGAATGGTGATGCCTTTGCCAAGACGAGTTAAAATATCCTCGCCGATTTTAGTATTGAAAAAGCGAGAGATAAGTACCGGATTGACATCAACCTTTTTCAGTAGTGCTTCGCGGAATTCTGCTTGTTGTTCGGGTGTGGCTCGTTCCAGATAAAACGCTAAATCTGGATTAATTATCCCCTCTTTGGCGAAGGTTTCTAAGGATTCTACCTGCAAAGATAGTATCAGCGGCCCGTAAGATAAAAATAACTTTTCGGCTGCCTGGACGGGAATTGATGTTAGACAAGCGGAGGCAAGTCCTAAAAAGAATAAGGCGATTTTGGATTGTTTAAACATTAGAATTATTTTTCTCTTTCTTCCAACTTCTTAACGTGTTCGCGGATCGCTGTTTCCATGATGGCAATATTTTCAGGTGTGTCTGGAATGGGGTACAGGTAGCTATCGTCACAACTCGCTTCGAGGCGATCGGCAAGTTTGTAAAATGCTGCGTCGTCGTTTCGATGCGAAAGCAGGTATGCTCGCAGTTCAGGGATGCTCATCGTGTCAAAGTCTGGTTTCATTTAAACCTCCACTTACCATCACGGTAAATTACAACTTGCAGATTTTCACCCGCAAAGATATATACAATTCCTGTACGTTCATCAAATCGTACAAGCTCTATAGAACGATAGAAATTCGTCAGATATTGACAAACTCTGATACAAGATTTTCCCTGTTCACCAGTTGGTAAAATTACCTTGTCCTCAAAACACCACAGTTTTAATTTTAGAGATAGGTCACTAGTAATCGCTCGTCCGTCCGTGCGCTAGCGTTTGTTAGTGTATGTATCTTATTTTATGACAAATTTTCTAATAAAAGCGATCGCCCGACGGATGCTAAGGTTTTAACTTATGTTCTTCTTTTAGATTACAGGACTTTTTCTGCCAAAAGTTGACCGTGAACTCGTTCATATTCATCCTCAAGCAACCATTTCTGCGCTGCTTGATAGTTTGAGTGGGCAACCACAAGCTTGTAGTCAGAGGTTGGGTTAAAAATACGACAAGTGCCGTCTTGATCGTCAACTAGCATGAGAATTTTAGGAGGAAAAAGAACTAGATCAACCCAAAGTTCCAAGAACTTCCAGGTTTTAGCTTGTTCGGCGAGGGCTGGTTGGGATAACATGATACTTACCCTAACACAGCTACTAACTTTTACATTGAAATTGGGGATATTCAGTCAAAATCGTTTTATAGATCTGTTTGATTAACGCTCCAGCATGGTCATTGTCCCCATCGACAGCGCTATTAAATAAAGCAGAAACAATAATTTGATTGCAGGGGAAATACAAATATACACTGCGATATCCGAGCGTTTCTCCCTGATAAAACCAATATCGGCCTAATTCTTCATCATGACCTTGTACCACTCCCAAGCCAAAGCCTCTTGGATCGTCTGCTGTAGTAACAGCAAGCGGTTGTCCAGTTTTGAGCGAAACCATTTGCATAAGCTTTTGTTTTTGCTGAATATCGAGTAACTGATTCTCGATGAATAACACCCTTACCCATCGCACCAGATCTTCACTATTCGCCACTAAACCGCCGGCGGCTCCTGCCCAAGATAGGTTGTTTTCCGTCACGTCCTGGCCAGTTAACTCAGGATTATCGTAATTATTATAGCTGTATCCCCTCGCCAGTCGATTTTGAACGTCTTGAGAATAAGCTGGGATGGGGTAGAAGGTTTGTGTGAGATCATAAGGTTTTAGGAGATAATTTTCCAGTACAGCTTTAAAGGGTTGCTTAAACTGTTTTTCCAGAATCAGTCCACTCAAAATATAGGCAGTATTCGTATAAAAATAGCCCGGTTTTAACGGGGGGGTAACCGGAAGATTTTGAGGATAAACGATATCAATAAGCTCTCGCTCGTCCCAAATTCGTCTCAAATCTTGCGTCACTAGATAGTTCATTGTTGGGCTATCTGTGTAGTTCGGCAAACCTGTACTCATATTCAGTAAGCGAGTGAGAGGAAGTCCCGACCATTTGGCATATTCTGGCAAGTATTGCGTAAAATCTGTTTCTAGGTTGAGTTTTTGTTCTTTTTCAGCCATCAACATCAGAGCCGCCGTAAAGGATTTGGTGATACTGCCAAGCTGAAATAAGGTTTGAGCGTCAATGGGGCGACTATTGATATCACGGCTAATTTGACCAATAACGTAGGTTTTGATGGGTTGCCCGTCGATTTGAATCGAGCTTTGAATAGCGGAAAAGTATTCGCGATCGCGGTAGGTTTGGTAGTGTTGAGAGAGGACTGTTTGAATCCGAGTATCAAATGTTTCCTGTGCTTGAATAGGCAAGGCACAAAGGCTTAAGGTTGATAAGATTGTAAGTAGTGTTAATTTCATACAATTTGAGAAATACAAAAATGGGTAGGGGCATAATATATTATGCCCCTACGGGCGAATATGAATATCTCTTTGCGGAAAAGGAAGTTCAATTTTGTGTTCGGCAAACTTTTCTAAAATTTCACAACTAAGATCGCTAATTACTCGCCCTCTAATATTAATATTATCTAACCAAAATTTTAGCTCAAAGTTCAAACTTGAATCACCGAAATCAATAAAAAAAGCTAAGGGAGAGGGATCTTTAAGCACATGAGGATGCTCCTTGGCGATTTCCAAGAGTAAATTCATTACTTGTTTAGCCTTAGAGTTATAACCTACTCCTATCTTTATCGAACAATTAACCAAGCGATCGCTTCCCGTATAAGTCGTTACATCCGTTGTAAAAAAAGTCTGATTAGGAATAATTTTTTCGGAATTATCTTTTAATATTTTTACGGTAGTTGCCCGAACTCCTAGTTTTTTAACTTCGCTCGTTTGACCTTCAATGTTGATAATATCTCCTGGTCTTAATACGCCTTCAAATAATAATAAAATACCACTGACAAAGTTACTAACGACCTGCTGTAAACCGAAACCAATGCCGACAGATAGCCCGCCTGTAATCGCAGCGACAGCCGTTCCATTTACACCAATATAGCCCAAAATCAGAACAATTCCCAAAGCAATCAGAAAATAGCGAATGAGTAAAAATGTTGCCTGTACGGTTCCAAATTCTAGTTGATTGCTAGTCCAAAAAAATTTCAGCAAAAGATCTTCTAAAAGGAAGGCTATTACTATCCAGAAATACAGTCCTGCAAAGAGAATAAAAATGCTACCCAAAGTGACTGGACTATTAAACAGCTTGAAAGGTGAGATTTGCGACAGGTGTTCTAGATTATTAGTGAGATTACCAATCGTTCCAAGAACGTAAAGAATGAATAAAGGGGCAAAAAGGCGATAATGATACTGCCTGACCCACGAGAGAGAAAAAATTGCATATAAAGAAGCCAGAAAGAAGCGGAAGGCTAAATAAACCCACATGAGTTGTATGGCAAGATTCAGAAGCCCTCTCGTCCAATCTTGAGATTTAAAAATAATTTGAACCAAATTGAGTACAATTAAATTAATCAGAGGAAAATCGAGATGTTGGAGCAATACTGCCAAATATTGACGAGGAGAAAGTTTAGCATCTCCCCAAATAAAGGCAGTTGCTTGAGGAAAGGTTTGCTCAAGCCAGCCCCAGAGCCATTTTGACAGTAACCAACCAAGCGTAAGAGCAAGGGCGATCGCTACCAACTGGCGCTGAACGTCAGATCGTCCCAGAAAAATCTGTTGTTTGATGACAACTTCCGAAAGCGTGGGTAAGCGTTCTTCCATCGACATTTTCCTTTATGGTTGCTGTTGATTGATGCTGGCACTCAGTTGCCTAGCTGCTTCCGACGAGATGATATCACCCGCGAGCACTTGCTGATACAAAAGCTCTCCTCGTTCAAAAACCGGGATAAATTGCTCTAGATAGTCAAGGGGAATAGCAACGGCGGTTTTTGCCTGTTCTAATAAAACGGCTTCGATGGGCAACAAATCCCTGTCAATTCTGACACCTTTATGAGTAGGAATGAAGCTTTGAGTCAGAGCAATTCCTTGGAGTTGCTGTTCGGGATTGGTCATAAACTTGGCTAGTTTTACTGCCAAGCGCGTTTCATCTGGGCTATCACTGCGATTCAACATCATGACTTTGGTATAAAGAAGCGGAGTAGCCTTGCGATCGCCTTCTTCTGGTAGAAGGGCGACGCGCAAATCATCTTTTAAAACGTCTTTCAAGTCAGCGATCTCATTGGTATTGCAGACATAGTAAGCTAATTGGCCTTGGGCAAAAGCGTTGTGAAGGATATCGCGATCGCGCAGGAGAATGAAATTGGGCTGCGTAGAAGCTCCTTTAAGCCATTCGAGCCACTTCGCCCAACCCTCAACTTGAGACTTGACTAACCTTTGATCGTCAAAAAATCGCGCTCCAAAAAGTCCCATTCCCCAAAAAGTATCTTCAAAAGCTGAAACTATCCCAACGGAATAGCCCTTCTGCGCTCGTTCAATCAGCCCAGCTAAATGCTTAGGTGGCTGACTAAAAGTTTCATTGCTACTTGCAGCCAGCTTAGCTTGGTTATAACAAAGTATACGAACTTGAGAACCTAAAGGCACACCGTAGATTTTCTTTTGATAGCGAACTTGAGTCAGCGTTGGCGTGAAGTAGGTAGATGCGTTAATCGCCTTCTCATCAATCGATTGAATGCGTCCTGCTTTAACCAATTCAGGAATCGTTCGAGCAAGATCAATAATCGTACTCGCACCTAATCCGTCTTTCGCCTGTTTAATGAAGCGTGAGGAGAGTTCATTTTGGGGAATGTATTCGCTAACAAGATCAACGTCGGGGTTGAGTTGTTGAAAGTCCTGGAAACTAAGCGTGACAAGCTTGACAAGCTCCCCTTGGAACGGATGCCAAATCAGGAGACTTCCCTGAAATTGTCCTGGTTGCTCCGATAAATCTTGACTGCAAGCGGCAAGTAAGACAGCCAGCAAAACAAAAGGCAAAAAGAAGTTAAGTAGAGATGACATTTTTTACGCCTGAACTAAAGCCTGAAATCGATTGTCGTTACGGATGCCATCAAAATCTGAATCTGTCTTGGCTGTCTGTTGACATTCTGGGTTGAGAGTAATCGCCTGTTGCAGAGACTCAACTGCCCCTTTTACATCTCCCTTTAAACCATAGCAGCAAGCTTTTTTGTAGTGAGAATTAGATTCATGACAGGCAATGTTAATAGCTTGATTGTAACTAGCGATCGCTTCCTCATAGCGTTCTAAGTTTTTTAAGGCAAGTCCTCGATTGTACCAAGCTTCAAGGAAATCTGGCTTAAACTCAATTGCTCTGTTATAGCTATCAATGGATTCTTTGTAATGCCCTAAGTTTCGCAGTGCAATCCCTCGGTTGTACCAGGCTTCGGGATAGTCCGGTTTAAGTTCTAGAAGAAAATCAAAGCTATCAATCGCTTCTTCGTAGCGTTCTAATTCAACAAGTGCGATGCTTAAATTATTCCGTGCTTCAGGGTAGTCTGGCTTGAGTTCTAACGCTTTATTGTAATTATCGATAGCTTCAGAATAGCGGTTGAGGTTAGAGAGAACAACGCCTCGATTATACCAAGCTTTAGCATAGTCTTGTTCATTCTTAATGGCTTTAGTATAGCTGTCAACTGCTTCAGGATAGCGTTTTAACTTCGAGAGTACAACGCCTCGATTGTACCAAGCTTCAGAGTAGTCTGGTTTGAGTTGAAGAACACAGTCAAAACCCTCAATTGCTTCAGAATACTGTTTTAATTTGACGAGTGCAAGGCTACGATTGTACCAAGCTTCTAGACAGTTCGGGTTAGATAGAATCGCTTTATCATAGCAGGCGATTGCTTGATGGTAATTTTCAGATTCAAGAAACTGTTTTCCCTCTGCTACGAATTGAGTTTCATCGCCATGACTATCATCAACCCGATACTCGGATGCGTCAGGGTTAGCCTCACCATACGAGACAAAGTCGTTTTTCGGTAGATGATTCTGTCGCTGATAAGAGGCTTCAGCTTGTAATTCTTCAACGGCATCCCAAGCAGCAGCACATTCTCCACTATTTTCATCGTCTATAGAACAAACAATACGAGCGTTTTCAAGCTCTTGTTGTATTTTAGCTTGTATGCTATTGCTAATGCCAATTTTAGAGTCCAAATACCGATCTAGTTCTCCACCTGCTGAAAACTCAAATACGCCTGAACTCCAGTCGAAAAAATCTGGGGCGCGTCGAATAAAATATTTGATAGCAAACAAAGGTAAAATAAAAACAAAACAGGTATTGCTGAAGCGATCGCGAAAGTTTTCTCGCTGTTGATTGAGGTGACTGAGGACAGGAGGGACTGTACTTAAATTGTAATAATCTCCTTCTCCTCCATATCCGGGGCGAATATCTGACTCTAAAGACTTTTCTAATCCTTGAATAAAGAAAATATCTGGCTGTTCATCAATAAGATTATAAAGCTTTTTAATAGGTTTTGTAAGCTGTAAAACAGAAAATTTTTTCTGAGGAATATCCGATTGAAGTTGAGAAATAAGTCGATTTGCCTGAGCAGGAGAGCTTTGAATAAAGACAATACCAAAGCCTTTTCTCCGTCGCAAAGAACGCAGGAGCGCTTGATAAATCTCCTCAGCAGATGGATGATAATCGTGAATAGTTTCTAATGTTCTCATGGTTCTTGCACATTTGTTAGTGCTTCTTGAAATTGGCGAATTCCTTGGATTAACGGATGCACATTACACCAAATTTGTAATTCTTCATTTTCATCATAGTAGCGATATTCTAACAGACAGCGATTGAGTAATAATTGCAAATGCTCCTCATTACTTTTCGCTCGTTGTTGATGACAGGTATTGGCTAAAATCTCCCATTGATGCTCTTGAACTGTCTTTCGATAGGTTTCTCTGGCTTCTTCAATGGCTCGTTTTGCCGCTTGAAGCGTGATGGGTAGCTCATCTGTCCAATCAATTGCTTTCTGAATTAACTGCATCAAATTACGGACGTGTCCGCCACTCATCAAACAAAGTTGATTTACAGTCTCAGAACTATCAAAAACGACGGGAATTTCTAATTCCTCAATAGCACCATCAAGCGTTTGCGTTAGTCTTGGATCGATTAACTGAATGCGCCGCCAAATGAGTTCTCGTAATTTGGCTAATCCTTGGATATTAACACTACCATCAGGGTTGCGTACCATGACCATTGGTAGTATGTCAGGCTTGTCATAGTTGTCCTCTAGACGGGTTGCTCGTTCTGAGTAAACCATTGCAATTGGTACAGTGTAAATTACATGACACTCCAATCCTCGGAGAATTTCACTGCGATTAAGGTAAATTTCGTCGTAGTTACTCGGTTTTCCAGCTTCTCTCGTCTCTACAATTCGATCAAGATTATCGACAATCACCACCAATCCTCGATGTCGATCGCTAGGTAATTCCTTTTGGGCTTCTATAATAAAACTATTGAGGGCTTCTACTAGTGAAGGCGTGTTAGCATTAATTTTCTGGCGCATTTCTCGCCTTTTGTCCGGTACTGCCTTGAGATTGGCTGTAATTTTAGCAAACTGAGAAACTTGTCCCTCCAAACTCAGTCCCTCAAACGATACTTCTGTGAAGGCTAAGTCTTTTAAGGATTCCCAACGCTCTTTCATCCAGTTGAGCAGGGGGTTATGGTTTGCAATCTTAATTTCCTCGACTAAATGGCGCGTACAGGCGAATAGAATATCAGCATACTCTGCATCTTGAGGCTCGATATCTTGCTCATCTGCTGCAAAATAGACGACAAAATATTGCTGTTGCTCCAAATATTCTCTGAGTCTCAGGAGTTCTGTAGACTTACCTACCCCTCGATGTCCGGTATAAAGTTGACAAGTTGGTTGCTTAGAGCGAGTAATTTTGCGTCCCAATTCTCGTATTACATTCCACTTCCCACGAACTTCTTCACAATCTACATAGGCTTCTTTAGCTGGAGGGAAAAAAGGCTCAAATGCACTGTAAATTTCAGTTATTAATTTTTGATTCGATTCCTTGTAAGCCATAGTAATAGATCAAACAAGTTTATTTGGGAAATAAACAAAGGGTTTCTCTATTTTACTGTAAAAACCTTTAAAAATGAAAGGTAGCAGAGAGATAGGGGCCATTTAAATTTTGCTCCAATCCGAAAGCATTATTTCCACTTCCGTTTTTGTAACTAATTTCATAGAAATGATAGGCAAACTGAAGCGAAATATTTTGACGCACCCACCAATCTATTCCGAAGAAAACATTCCAACTGAGATCGGTGTCGCCTGCGAGTCCAAAACCCGAAACATCTCCCCGCACCCAAAAGATCACAGGATCGGCAATTTGCAACCCTATCTTACCGCCTAACATCGGTTCAAACCAAGTTCGTCCTTGCGTGAATGTCTGTTGAAACGTGCCTTGAAAGCTAATCAAACTGCTTGTTAGCGAAAGACCGATTGTTTCGTCAATTTGGATACTGATATCATTGAGGCGAACCCCGGCAATGGGTTGAAACCAAAGGAGAGGATAGGAACGATTGGAGGGTTTTTCAGGCAGTTCGTACATCGGTAGATCGCCAATGTGATAGCTGAGGGCAAAATCATAAATCCCTTGATCAAATTGTAAATCTGTTGTTGAACTAGCATCTAGTTCTTGCGGCAGCCTGTTCTCAGAGAAGTCTTTAATTTTGTCAATTGCTGCAATATCTCGCTCTAGAGTAGCTTGGACATTTTCAATGTCTGTTTCGAGTTTTTGTAAGTCTTCACTCTCTTTTATCGCTCGCTGTTCTCGAATTTCTTGGCGGGTTTGTTCGAGCAGTTCTTTGATATCAGTTAATTCTTGTTGTAACTGTTCTAGATTATTAAGTTTGGTGAGGGCATTTTGAATTTTAGTATCTAACTGTTGCTCTCTGGGAAGTCTATCTACATCTCGATTGTTTAAGGTGATAATCTCTTTGAGTGCTTGTGAATTTAAGCCTAATTGTTGGAAATCTTGAAGCTTAAAGTCTAATGCCTGTAATCTTGGCTCATCTTGAGCGACTACCGTATCTCGAAAGGACTGAATTTGTTGGTCTAAATCGCGCAACGTTTGAGCATCTTGTGCGGCAGTTTCTTGAAGTGTTTGAACCCTTTGTCCGAGAGCATCGCGCAATGTTTGAGCATCTTGTGCGGCAGTTGCTTGGATAGTCTGCACTCTTTGGTCGAAGAACTGGATTTCTTGGTCTAACTCGCGCAACGTTTGAGCATCTTGTGCGGCAGTTGCTTGGATAGTCTGCACTCTTTGGTCGAGAGCATCGCGCAATGCTTGAGCATCTTGTGCGGCAGTTGCTTGTAGAGTCTGAACTCTTTGGTCAAGAGATTGAAGCGGCTCACTTTCGCGCAAAGCTTGAATTTGCTGCAATTTCTCAACATCTTGCTCGAGGGTATTAGCAATTTCTTGTACTCTAGTGTTAACATCTTTGCTCAGTACATAATTTAGCGCATCAATCGTATTGGGGATTCTCTCTGCCGTTCTTTGAAAACTCGCAATCCCTTGCAAGCTGACATAATAGCCGTCAACAATAAAGCCCCAGCGACCTTTCCAGGCTTCAAACCGTCCACTAGCTGTTGCGCGGAGGTTTTGCAGTACCTCTCCTAGACTGAGACTGTAATCGATAGTACGTCCTCTGGCTGTTGCCGTACCATAAGTACTGATTGGGATAGTAGCGTAGGGTTGAAATTTGAAGTGCCATTCGTCCTCATTTTCGCTGGCTGTGATAGGCTGTATTTCCTCGCTGGGGACACTTTCTTGGACGATGTACAGGTTCTCAGAGGCAGGAAAGACAAACCTCACCCCTGTCTCCTCTCCGACCAGAAAAGGGGTGTATTGTCGCTTTTCTAGAAGTGGACTAGACTCGTCAGCTAAGTCAGCAGCACAGACACTGGTTGGCACGACTAGATTTTCAGTATTTTTATTGTTAACCGTAGAATCATTAGGCGAGTACGTATTAGGTATCGGCGTAAAACTCGGACAGGAAGGGGAAACTTGAGAAGGGAGATCTACCTGTATCTTATCTACCAAAGTCGAGTTAGATACAATGGGATTAGCAAGAGTGTTGGGGGTCTGTAGTCCAATGATGCCTAACAAGACTCCTCCAAACATAGGAGTAATCAAGTTAAGTGGTTGTAATTTTGATGATTTGAACATAATTTAACTCCTCATATAACTCTAATTATAAGCGACAGGGTTAAAATTTATTGAGATAAACCCAAAATTGGGAGTTTAAACCATGAGTCAAACACCAGTTACAGTTAGTTATTCATTAGAAGAGGACGCGATGTCGGAGGAAACCTCCGACATTTCAGCCGTCCGTGAAGTCTTAGGGCAAATTAATCAGAAGCTAGACGATTTACACAAAGATGTTAGTGATTTTAGGACTGAAACGAAAGTAGCGATCAAAGAAATTAAGGGAGAAATCAAAACTCTCGATGCTAAACTCAGTGGAGAAATCAAAACCCTTGAGGCAGAAGTTAAGGGAATTAGTAAACGTTTAGATACTCAAGAATTTATTAACCGTTCCGTAATTGTTGGATTTGTCTTAGCTGTGGGTGCAGGGGCAGTCAAGTTATTTTTCCCTAATTTTCCTAGTTAACTCAATTGCATCATCTTTAGTAAACGACAATGGGACGTGGCGCAACATAGATGGGTTGAGAAGTGACAACCGGAACTCCTGGAACAACAACTGATGCTGAAGGAACAACAACGGTAGGATGATAGTAATAGTTAGCCCCGCTAGCAGCAGCAGCCCCCGCCGCGACTCCATAGGAGTACATTCTCCAGCGTCCCAGAATGTCAATAAACAAAGAAGACTCCTTAAAAGTGGCGGGCAATTTGCCTTGTAGAATTTTGACAGTATAAGAAAGCGTACCGTCTTGCAGTTTAGGTTCGCTCAGTTCAACGACAATACTCTCTACGCCTTTTTCACTTAAGAGGGAAAGGGTCGCATTCGGGGGATTAGCCGCAAAGTTGTCTGAGCCTTTGTCCCAATGACTAATAAACTCTGAGGTACGAACTTGTCCGCTAATTCGCTCAGGTCGATCCGAGAAGAAGATAGTTGACCCAATTCCCTTTAAAGTTAATGTTTTACCGTCAAAAGCCCCAGAAACAGCATTTTGTACGAAAAGCAATTGAACCGGATCGGACGTTTCAGCCGATTGAGGGGTTGGTTCGGCTTGGACACGACTCTGAAAAATCACGCCAACAGCCGAGAAACTCAGGGTTAGAGAACCAACGGCAAGCCACGAAATTAGACGATTTTTTTTCATTGTTTTGAACCTTTGTTTAATGTTCATCAGGATGGATAACTTTGATTAGCGACAACCGACGACTGAAGCAGTATAGGTTCTACCCAGAGACGCTATCCCGTTGACAAACAGGTTGACTTGATAGGGGCTATCTTCAGGTCGCGGTGCGGCTTCAATTTTTAAGGGTGTACCTGGGGTTAGTTCTACTCCCTGTTGGTTGAAGAACTCATCTGCCGTTTGGTCGCTGTATTTGAGGTACATTTTGATATCAAAAGGCCCTCTATCATTAGAGGTGATGGTGGCAACAAAACGACGAAAGTTAGCATTCCCAGGAACTGCCCAATCGGTATTCCAGTTATTACGAGTAATATTAATGCCAAGCGGGCCAGGAATCGTCGGTTGAGCAACCGTTTTGGTGACTTCGTTTCCCTGTCCACCCACCACAGAAATAGGCGTACAAGTTTGGGCTTGAACGGGTAAATCTAGACTCAGAAGTGAAGCTAAGATGACGCAAACAGTAGTACGGGTAAACATAAAAAGTCAAAAATCAAAAAACCGTTATTGTTCAGGAAAATCGTTTTCCGATCCGTCCAAAGGGGCTGGAATCGATACGTTATGGCTCTTCTAGGTTGAGTATGCTATATTCATACAAAATCACCCCTAAAAGCCTTGCTGTGCAAGGCTTTTAAAAATATAAAAAAGCAATTTTAAAACAAAAAGCTTTTTATTGTGTTGAATTCCCTATTGCTTAAGGGAT
>JBGTNM010000155.1:0-9565 GCA_041743025.1 Microcystaceae cyanobacterium | reverse complement strand
AGGTGAAAAAGGACAGTTTTTCACGCCCCGCTATGTGATTGATCTATGTGTGAAGATGCTCAACCCCCAAGAGGATGAGTATATGATCGACACAGCAGCAGGGTCATCGGGTTTTCCAGTGCATACAATTTTCCATGTATGGCGACAGATTTTGCAAGATGAGGGATTAAAAGCCAGTCATTTGTTTTCACTAGAAGATAAACCGCCTCGCTGCAAGGAATATGTGGAAGAAAAGGTGTTTGCCATTGATTTTGATGAAAAGGCAGTGCGGGTGGCGCGGACGCTGAACCTGATTGCGGGAGATGGACAAACGAATGTCTTGCACCTAAACACGCTGGACTATGAACTGTGGGATGAAGTTACTGCTCAAGAAGAATGGGATGACATTTACAATGCCGGATTCAAACGCCTAAAACGGCTGCGACCGAAAGGCAGTAGAGACTATCGAGAGTTTCAGTTTGATGTGTTGATGGCAAATCCGCCCTTTGCTGGTGACATAAAAGAACCACGCATGATTGCCCGCTATGACCTGGCAAAAAAGAATGATGGTAAATGGCAAACGAAGGTGGGGCGCGATATTTTGTTTATTGAACGCAACTTGGACTTTTTGAAACCAGGCGGCAGAATGGCGATCGTTCTCCCACAAGGACGGTTTAACAACTCCTCAGATAAGAATATTCGAGATTTTATCGCGGAACGTTGCCGAATTCTGGCGGTAGTAGGACTGCACGGCAACACGTTTAAGCCCCACACAGGTACAAAAACCTCGCTACTGTTTGTGCAGAAGTGGAACGACGACGCTAAAGCAGGCGCACTCTGCCCACGAAAGGAGGATTACAACATCTTTTTTGCCACAATGCGAAAGTCGGGTAAGGATAACTCTGGGGACAAGATCTGGCGCAAAATTTCATCCTCTACGGCTTCACCGCCTGATGACGCAATCAGCGAATTGATGCCACCCTCTCCAGTGGAACGAATGGTGGGTGTAGAGGGCGATTTCTTGCAAGATATTCACGGTCATTTAGTCATAGATCATGACCTGTATAATCACGAAGGACTCACAGAAGACGGTATCGCTGAAGCCTTCATTGAGTTTGCCAAAAAGGAGAACCTCAGTTTTTTTGAGATCCCCCCGGCTAGCGCCACCCACCTTAATAAGGGGGGCAGGGGGGGATCGTTTGATGCTGTGAGGTATCAGCAGTTAATAGATAGGCTAGAGGCGGTTGAATTGAAACTCTCTGAAATCATAAGTGAGAATGAAGTATTCAGGCTTGACAATGATTTTTTTCAAAAAAAATTTCTCTCAATTAGCAAAAAATTTAGAAGTAATAAATGCCTAGAAGAGTACACAAAATCAGTTATATGTGGACCATTTGGATCGACTATTCAGGATGAGACTTATCAAGAAACTGGGGTAATAGTAGTCAGACCTTTTAACTTAGTAAATCTGAAAATTGAAGACAGTAATCTGGTTTATATCTCTGAAGACGACATTGCAAAAAAAGGATTAAAACTTTTTAACAAAGGCACTTTATTTTTTTCTAGAGTTGGCGATGTTAGATGTGGTGTTCTTACAAAAAACAAAGTAACTATCAGTCCAAATATCATTGCTGCTGAACTTAAGAGTGATCAATACAGCGCCTATTTCCTTAGTGCATTCTTTAATTCAAGGTTTGGACTGCTACAAATCCTTAGAGAAGTTAAAACAGTGGCTCAGCCAACAATATCAACGGATACTGTTAGACGCTTAAAGTTACCAGAAATAAGTAAACAGTTTCAAGGGCAATGCGAAAGATTAATAATGTATGCTTTCGAGATAGAAATAACAGGAAAAGAATTCTATCAACAAGCTGAAGATTTGCTGTTATCGGAACTTGGCTTAAAAAATTGGCAACCGATCGCAGAAACTATTGCCGTCAAGAGTTTTGCCGAGTCGTTCCTGTCTTCTGGTCGCCTCGACGCTGAGTATTACCAGCCAAAATTTGACCAACTAATTGAACGACTTGAAGAAAAAGTTGAACTAACACCCCTTGGTGATTTACTTACACTGAATCAACGAGGAAAACAACCTCAATACATTGAAGATGAAGAATATGAATTAGGTTTAACTGTTGTTAATTCCAAACACGTTCGAGAAGGTGAAGTAATTCTGACAGACAATCGCTATGCGTATCTACCAGAAACCGATGATCCGCTCACAATTCAAACAGACGATGTTTTGATCAATGGTACAGGTGTCGGCACGATTGGACGTTGTGCGCCTTATTTTTACGAACAAGAAGCCTTGCCAGATAACCACGTTACGATTCTGAGAACTGATTCACTCGATCCGGTTTATCTGTCTATTTATCTCAATAGCATTATTGGAAAACTACAGGTTGAGAAGCATTTCAAAGGTTCATCAGGACAAATTGAGTTATACCCCAACGAAATTGCTCAGTTTCTAGTTTGGAATGCGCCTGAATCCATTCAACAAAAAATCAGAAACAAAGTTGAAGTCTCTCACAAAAAGAGGGAACAATCCAAACAACTACTAGAAATTGCTAAAACAGGAGTAGAACGAGCGATTGAAACCGACGAAGCGACGGCAACCACTTGGATGAACCAGCAACTAAAAGCATTAGGCATTACCCCCCTTTTTAAGGGGGGCAGGGGGGATCAACCATGACAAACCTAAACAATAGCGATTTTCATCTTCCCTATAACCCTGTTTTAGTCACTAGGGCAAAAGAACTCCGTAAAAACATGACTGCTGCTGAAAAGAAGCTTTGGTACGGATACTTGAGAACCTTCAAATTCAAAGTTTTAAGGCAAAGACCAATTGAGCATTTTATCGTTGATTTCTATTGTTCCAGCCTTAAGTTGGTGATTGAAATTGACGGGGATAGTCACTTCACTGATGAAGGAAAAGAGTATGACCAAGAAAGAACTCAGAGATTAGAAGGCTATGGTTTAAGAGTTATAAGATTTACGAACCAGCAGATTTTACGAGATTTTGAGAGTGTTTGTGAGGAGATACAGGGATTGATCCCCCCTTGATCCCCCCTTAAAAAGGGGGGCAATGAGGACAATTGCTAAAGCAGGAGTAGAACGAGCGATTGAAATTAATGAAGCGACGGCAACCACTTGGATGAACCAGCAACTTGAAACCTTGGGGGTAAGACTGACATGATTGCTCAGACTGAGAAAAAAAACTACACCATCGAAGAGTATATAGATCTTGAACTGGAATATGAAACCCGCAGCGAATACCGCAATGGAGAAATTGTCCCAATGACTGGCGGTACACCCAACCATAACGACATTGCTGGAAACCTCTATATCTTGCTGAAATCTGCTCTGAAAAGAAAGAATTATCGTACTTTCTACGTCGATCAACGTCTCTGGATTCCAGCCGCTAATATCTATACTTATCCTGATGTTATGGTCGTACCCAAACCGTTAGAGTTTCAAACTGGACGGACAGATACACTGGTGAATCCCTGCTTTATTGCCGAAGTGTTATCTAAATCTACCCAAAACTACGATCGCGTTGACAAATTCGCCGCCTACCGCACCATTCCTAGCTTCCAAGAATATCTTCTTATCGATCAATACCGAATCCACCTTGAGCATCATGTTAAAACCGCCGTTAATCAATGGCTGTTTTCAGAATATGATGAGCCTACTACATTGTCTTTTAGCTCTTTTGAGTTTCAAATCCAGATTGCCGATCTTTACGACAATATTGATTTTGTAGAAACCTAAATCACGATTGCTAAAACAGGAGAAGAGACTTAGACAACTGCTAGAAATTGCTAAAACAGGGGTAGTACGAATTAATTCGGTGTATTCCCCTGTCAGCTTTGAGCGATGCTTTTGCGAAGGTGTTCTTCGATTTGCCTTTTGCGTTGCTCACCAGAAACAGAAAAATCGCCAAATTCACCACTGCTGAGCTTGGTGTGGTTGATAATTCGCTGTTTTTGTTCGCGTGCGGTGAGCTTGGGAGGAGGGGGTTCCGGTGTCGGCGGTGGGGGAGGTAAGGCAGAGATTTCCGGTGAAGCAGGCATCTCTTGAGAAGCTGAGGCATATTGTATGCCGCCGGAACTGCGCTTGATATGCTCTAAAATGCGTCGTTTGCGATCGCTAGCCGCCATATTTTTAAATCTGCTTATTAAATTTTTGTAACACTTTAATTATAAATGATTGACAAGAGAAGCGTAATAGTTATAATAATCGCGATTTATTTCTTAATAAAATGATTAATCAACCGGATTTGAGATGAGTTAACTACCGCCATGCTCCTCACCAGCCAGGATTTCCCTGTCATTGCCACCACTTGCCAGAATAGCTCAGTTGGCAAACTTCTCCCTAACGCGCTCTACATCCATCGCAGTGCTTTGTCTTCCCTCGCTCCTATCGTACAAGCCTACGAACGCCAAGCCAGAGTGATAGATGACATCCAACACGCTACTCTGATCAAATTCAGCACTGAACGAGCGAAAATTTCCTATTTATTCTATCCCGACTTTGATACCCATCCCCATCCCGCACTTGTTTTAAGTATCGTAGTTGATGTAGAATCCGCTCAGGTTAACTACTGGGATTACGGCGATAGCGACAACCCGCCGATTCTCCACCGCAAGGATGCTTTCGTTACCCCTGACTATCCTGAGTACGAACAGTTTGAACACCTCACCCAGCTAGAGGCAGCCTTGGGGTTGTTAGACAATTCGCGCTTCATTGGTACGCGATTAGAATGGGAGGCGCGTCTCAAGCGCTATCGACTGGCTTTTGAAGGACATTCTCTCGTCTGCTTGCTGCCGCTAGAGTGCAGTGACACCTTACCCATCGCCATCGAACGCCATAAAGCGGCTATCGTTCGCAAGAGCCTATCGCGTCCCGTTCGTTTAGCTTGGGAAGCCGAATTATTTGAACCTGATACGAGCTTTTTTGACTATGGCTGTGGTTATGGGGGTGATATCGAACGCATTGCCGAGAAAGGTTTTGCCGCTTTGGGATGGGATCCTTATTATCACGCTGATGCTGTCAAAATATCGGCGGATATTGTCAATTTAGGCTACATAATTAACGTTGTCGAAGATTTAGCCGAACGGCGAGAGGCATTGGTGCAGGCGTGGGAACTGACGTGCCGAGTGCTGATTGTCGCCGCCCAAGTCTTGATAGATGATCGCGATCGCGGTATTGTTGCTTACGGAGATGGCATCATTACCCGCCGCAATACCTTTCAGAAATATTACGAACAAGAAGAATTAAAAACCTACATCGAGCAAGTTCTCGGCGTGGAGGCGATGGCGGCAGGATTGGGCATTTATTTTGTCTTTCGTCAAGAAAATCAAGCGCAAGCGTTTCGGGCTTCTCGCTATCGTTCTCGCCTATCTTCGCCCAAAATTCAAGTCAGTCTGCGGCGCTTTGAAGATTACGCCGAGTTACTGCAACCGTTGATGCAATTTGTCACCGAAAGAGGACGGCTGCCGATCAAAGATGAATTAAAAAATGAGGCAGAATTAAAGCAAGAATTGAGAACCTTTAACCGAGCCTTTGAACTCATTTTACAAGTGAGCGATCGCCAAGATTGGGATAAAATTACTGAAAAACGCCGCGACGATTTGCTGCTCTATTTAGCGCTGAGTCGCTTCAGTCAGCGTCCGACTTCCCGACATCTATCCCCAACCGTCCGACAAGATATTAAAACGTTATTTGGCAGTTATCAGTATGCTTGCCTGTTGGCAGATAACCTGCTCTACCGTCTCCAAGAGTTAAAAACCATTGCTCAAGTCTGCCAAGATTCCCCCGTCGGCAAACGCTTAAAAAATTCTTTGCTCGTTCATGTCAGTGCTTTGGCAACTCTCGCGCCACTATTGCGGTTGTATGAAGGCTGTGCCAGTCGAGTGATAGGACGCATGGAAGATGCCAATGTCATTCAACTGTCTTGGCGGCATCCCAAAATTTCCTATCTCTACTACCGGGATTTTGACACACAACCCCATCCTTCTCTAGAAACTAAGATGGAAGTTTATTTAGGGGATATCCGCGTGAAATACCATGACTTTACGGCTGACGATAACCCACCGATTTTGCATGAAAAAGAAGCTCTGGTTGCGCCCGATTATCCCCATTATGACAAGTTTGCTAAGTTAACCCAACAAGAAAAAGCCTGGGGATTGCTAGACAATTATCCTGCGATCGCCCAGCGCTCAGGTTGGTTACAATGTTTGGAGGAACACTGCGCTCAATTACAAGGACACCGATTGCAGTGGCGTAAAGATGCTGATCCTTATACAATAAAACTTTTAAAATCCCGGATTCAAGCGAAAAAAAATGAGTAGAACGGTTAAAATGACATACGATGAAAAATCTGACTGCCTCCGTCTTGAGGTTAGGCAATTTTAGGAAATTTGATGAGCAACGAAATCTACCTTAACCATCCCACTCTCGGACTCCTCTATCGCGTCTGTCTGTTAGCTGAAAATCGAGAGTTATTTACCACCCTTTACGCGCAACGCTTGTTTTTTATTGTTACCACCACCCCAGACGATACCATCTTTGAATCCATCGGGCGCTCAGATGCTAAGCTATTAGTAGAAAGTCGCCTTCGCGAGATGCGTCGTGTAGGAATTGGACAAGACTATAAAAACCTCTACAGTTCTTACCAACGAACCTTTCAATAATGGGGAATGGGGAATGGGAAATGGGAAATGGGAAGTTGATCACTATTAACTATTAACTATTAACTATTAACTGACATGACGATCGCTCAACGCATCCATCGCCTTCGCCAGTCTCTTCCCGACAATATCCGTTTGATTGCCGTGACGAAACAGGTTTCTCTCGACGCAATGCGAGAAGCTTATACTATTGGAATTCGAGATTTTGGGGAAAATCGCCTGCAAGAGGCTTTAGCCAAACAAGAACAGTTATCAGATTTAACCGATGTTTGTTGGCATTTTATCGGACACTTGCAAACCAATAAAGCCCAAAAAGTTCTCGACCATTTTCAATGGATTCACTCAGTTGACAGCCTCAAACTCGCGCAAAGGCTGGATTTTCTAGCGTCGGATATGGCTCATTCTCCTCAAATCTGCCTTCAGGTTAAAATCTTAAAAGATCCGAATAAATATGGCTGGGAAGTTAACGAATTAATCGCTGATTTACCTAAATTAGAAACCTGCTGCCATTTGAAAATTCGTGGATTGATGTCAATTCTGCCGTTAGGATTATCCGAATCAGAGAGCTTAGCTGCTTTTGAGTCAGTTCGAGATTTGTCTCAAACCTTGACGGGGCATTCTCATCTATCATTAGTAGAGCTTTCGATGGGAATGTCTGATGATTACCTATTGGCTGTTCGCGCTGGTGCAACAATGATTCGCTTAGGACGCATTATTTTTGGCGAAAGAAGATAAATATAAAATCCGTTTACTTTTAGACAATCTTCTTCAATCCCTGTATTAATCTTTCAATTCCTTCGGCAACAGTTTCTTTTTGTAATGCACCATAAGCAATGCGTAAATAGCACCCTTCTGTCATACCAAAAGTTGTCCCTGGTAGAGCCGCAATTTTGTAATTTTCAATCAGGGTTTTAACTAATTCAAAATCGTTTATTGAAGTATGAACTTTTAGAAAAAAATAAAAAGCACCCTCAGCAGGCACAACTCGACCTAGATTTTCTAGAGCTTTTAAAGATTTGAGTACAGTCGCTCTAACTTTAGTAATTTCTTGCAAATAAGGCTGACAGTAATTAATGCCGGCTTGCAGTGCGCCTATGGCTGCATATTGGGAAATAACAGGAGGACAAATTAGAATGGTATCTTGAATCTTTTCGATATCAACTAATAGTGATTTAGGGATGACCATATAACCAATTCGCCAGCTAGCAAATCCGTAAGCTTTTGACAAGCTAAATAGAGAAATAGTATTATTTTCACTGCCTAAAATGGAGCCAGGAGAAAAGTGTTTAATCTCGTCATTTGCAAAATATTCATAAGTTTCGTCTGTAATGTGATAAATACCTTTTTGTTGACAGAGTTGGTTAACTTCTCGCAAAATAGATTCTGAATAGATCACGCCTGTAGGATTGTTAGGAGAAATAGTTACGACAGCGCGAGTTCGGTCATTAATAGCTCTTGCGATCGCCTCAAATTGTAACTGATACTCATCATCGGTAGGAACTAAAACAGGACGGCAATCAGCCATCCTAATAGCCATTTCGTGATTGAAATAGTAAGGCGTATTGAGAATAATTTCATCTCCAGCCTGGGTAATCGCTAAAACAGCATTCATAAAAGCCATGTTGCTGCCTGCCGTAACAACAATTGCCTTTTGAGCGTTGATTTCAATGCCATTTTCAGCCGCAAGTTTGCTGGCAATCTTATCGAGCAGGGGAGAAATGCCTTGAACCGCTTTATACTGATGATTGTCTGGCTTTTTAAGAAATTCTGAAATCCCTTCGATGGCTGTGGGTGGGGGTGGATAAGAGACGATTCCCTGCCCTAAAGAAATGGTTCCTGGATTGTCTCGAATAAGTTGTCCGACAATGGGAATCATGGGCGACTGTACTACCGTCATGCGCGAGTGAAGTGGCTTCATTCATCTGAAAACTGCTATATCCTACAACCTAATCGATTACCCAAAAGCCATTTTTACGCCAATATTGTTCTTGGAGTGCTTGTTCTAGTTGGTCGTTGGCAATAACACCTCGCCCAATAAGCAGTTCTCCCAACTTTTGCCGATGGGAAGTTTGCAGGTCGATTGCGTTCTCTAGGTCTATAGGCGAAATCCAGCGTCTTTTGAGCAAAATTTGTCCTAGTTTCATAGCAGGTTAAAGCTTGCTTCAGTATAGTCACCCAATTATAACTACATTAGCACAAAAAAATTTACGTAATTTTCCGCCTCTTTTTACAAAAGGTTACAATTGGCGGAGTAGGGGCATGGCAATGCTATGCCCCTACTCTTACAAATTAAAATAATTTAAAAACTGCCCAAGCAGGAGGTTATTGTGTCTTTATACGCAGACTTACATCGCCATTTAGGGGGTTCTGTCGTTCCGCGCATTCTTTGGCGGTATTTCCAACGTCACGACACTCAAATGGCGCAGCAATTTCCTCAGTATCCTGAATTTGAGGAATTTTATACTCGCGAACGCAAAACGTTAGATGAATATCTGGAATTACACACGTTAGTCGAAAAAGTCCAAACCGAACAGACACTTCCTTATTTTATCTATCGACTGATTCGAGGAGCCTATATTTTTGAAAATTTGGCCTACTTAGAATTACGTTATACTCCTTATTATCGAACCTCCGAGGCTTTGAATCAGTCAGAACGCATTGAACAAATGCAAATGATTGTAGAAATTGTTGGCCAAGCCTCTAAGGTGAAAGAATATCCAATTGTGACGAGTCAAATTTTGTGTATGCACTCTCGTCTTCCCTATGAAGTGAATAAAGCGATCGTTGATCTAGCCGCCCAGATGAGAGAATATGTTTGTGCGATCGATATTGCGGGTGGTGATTCTCATATCAAAGAACGTTTAGATGAGTTTATTGGATTATATCGTTATGCGCGA
>JBGTNM010000154.1:0-10338 GCA_041743025.1 Microcystaceae cyanobacterium | reverse complement strand
AAAAAAGGAGAACCTTGTATCTGGAAAGATTATAAAGCAATCTGTGTTCATAAACACCAGAAAAAAGCCTGGTTTCACGAGAATGAAGCCCTCATAAATTGGGTGAATCAACAACCTTTGTCAGACCCCCTTACTTGTTTAGGAGATGGTCATCCAGGAATTTGGAATCTAGTAAAACAATTTCATTGTCAAGGAGAAAAACGAGAGATTCTCGACTGGTTTCATCTCGTAGAAAATCTGTATAAGGTAGGAGGGTCATTAAAAAGAATTAAGCTGGCTGAAAGTCTATTATGGCAAGGGAAAGTCTCAGAAACTATTGATATTATATCCTCTTTAAAAAAGAAGCAAGCGAGGAAAATGTTTCTCAAGTTCTCAAACATCGATGTGCTTATCTTAATGACGCGCTTTAGGAGTTGTTTAGTATTTTTGTTCTTACAAAACTGACCTGCTCCCTAGAGTAGCTGCGGAGACATTTTCTAACGTGGCCAACTGTCTAAATATTTCATTCCCAGCTTGACCATCTGAATCAATCTGAACACTGGTATGAGAATTCCCCTGTACCAGCCGCACGTAGCCATCTGCTAGAGGATTATTCCCACCATAGCCCAAGTTATTCATCAGTTCGCTCAAAACCATCTGATCTTCCCCCACTTTAAAGTCTTTAATGATATCGCCACTATCTAGCAAATTGGTATAAACGAACTGGTCTTGACCCAATCCTCCGGTAAGAGTATCGCTGCCAGCACCACCCATCAGAGTATCGTTGCCGACATCGCCTGTTAAAATATCGCTCCCACCTAACCTAAGAAGGGAAGAATCGGCTGTTATTCATACACTAATGCGATCGCCCCCATCACCTCCAGTGATCTTGCCATCGGAACGGGGTGCGTTAGATGACTGCTTGCGTCCCCACCTGCGGTATGATCAATTTATCATTTGGCATTGATATAAATTTTTCAAAATCCGAATCTGTTGTCTTGGGTCACATCGTACTCACGAGAGAGAATTTTATCTTGTTAGGAGGAATCCCTTTGATGAAACGTTTAGCTCGCATCCTGGCTTTATTGATTTTAGTAGTCGGCACTCTGGTTAGCTTCCAACTGCAAGCGCAGGCTGTCCCCACAACTTCGCCATTACTCGCACAAGCTCGCATGAACGCGGCTGATGTCAAACTTACTACCGAATTTGGTCAATTTATTGATTTAAATAACACCGACATTCGTCATTTTCGTCAAATTCGGGGTATGTATCCCAATTTAGCCGCTAAAATCATTAAAAACGCGCCTTACGAAAAGGTTGAAGATGTCTTAGATATTCCCGGACTGAGCGACAGCCAAAAACAACGCCTGCAAGCAAATTTAGACAAATTTACCGTCACCTCGCCTTCTAATGAATTAATTCAAGGAGACGATCGCATTAATCCTGGCGTTTACTAAAACACGCAAGCTCGTCTAATTTTTCACTTTCTCACCTCGCACTTGCGGGGTGTTTTTTTCAATGAACAATGAACAATCGATGCCCGATCAATTTGACGTGCTGGTTATCGGTTCGGGGGCTGCTGGTCTGTATGCTGCTTTGTGCTTGCCAGACCACTTGCAGGTCGGGTTAATCACCAAAGAATCCCTCAAAACCGGTGCGAGTGATTGGGCGCAAGGGGGAATTGCGGCGGCGATTGCCTCGAACGATTCGCCTCGCTTTCACCTAGAAGATACGCTAATCGCTGGGGCCGGACTGTGCGATCGCTCCAGCGTTCAATTTCTGGTCGAGCAAGCACCAGAGGCCATTCAATCTCTCGTCGAGATGGGCGTGGCCTTCGACCGCCAAGGCAGTCAATTAGCCATGACCCTAGAAGCGGCACACTCCCACCCTCGCGTCCTTCATGCTGCTGACACGACCGGACGGGCCATTGTCAGCACCCTCACCACCAAAGTGCTTGCGCGTCCCCATATTAAGATTATTGCTCAGGCAGTGGCTTTAAGCTTGTGGATTGACCCCCAAACCAACCAATGCCAGGGAGCAAGCGTTCTCTATAGGCAACAAATTCGCTCAATTCGCTCCAGCGCGGTAATCTTGGCAACGGGCGGAGGAGGACAAGTTTACGCCCGAACGACCAACCCATCGGTCAGTACGGGGGATGGGGTGGCTTTGGCCTGGCGAGCAGGAGCTATTGTACGGGATTTAGAGTTTTTTCAATTTCATCCGACTGCCTTAACCAAGCCAAACGCACCTCACTTTTTGATCAGTGAAGCTGTTCGAGGAGAAGGAGCCTATCTGGTTGATGAAAAAAGCCGCCGCTTTGCCTTCGATTACCATCCGTCCGGGGAACTCGCCCCAAGAGATGTTGTCAGCCGTGCTATTTTTACGCATTTGCAAAAAAACACTGCCGATCCTGCTCGCGCTTGCGTTTATCTCGATTTGCGCCCGATTGAATCAGAACGCCTGCGCCGTCGCTTTCCCAATATCATCGCGGTGTGCCAACAGTGGGGGGTGGATGTTTTAACACAACCCATTCCGGTCGCGCCTGCCGCCCATTATTGGATGGGAGGGGTGAAAGTTGATCGAAACAATCGCACCTCGATTGCCGGACTCTATGCGATTGGAGAGACGGCAAGTACGGGAGTTCACGGGGGCAACCGCCTAGCCAGTAATTCCTTGCTAGAGTGTGTTGTTTTTGCCGGGCAACTGTCGTGCCTAGAGGTCATGCCGCCGCCAGTCAGGGAAAATGATTGGCCGTCCCTGCCGGAAACCAACGATTGGACGGGAGAATTTGAGAAAATTTGCCAAATCCGACAAGATTTACCCATATTAATGTGGCAAAGTGCCGGTATCTGTCGCCATCAGACGGATTTAACAACTGCTTTAGAACAAGTACGAGCTTGGCAGCAGGAAATGACAGGATTGAGCATTAGCGATCGCGTCCGCCAATCCGCTTGCCATCAAAGCGTTGACTTGGTTTTGCCTGCCGCTCCAGTCCAGTTAAAAACCTGTGCTGAAACCCTCAATTTACTCGATATTGCCCATTTAATCCTCAAAAGTGCCCTATTCCGCCGCGAAAGCCGAGGAGGACATTATCGCAGCGATTATCCTCAAGCTGCCGCCGATTGGCAAGTTCATACGGTAGTCGAGGGCGATCGCTGGGCAACCGAACCCGTTAACTGAAACATAGGGTATAAAGTAAATTTTTTGAAGTCAGAGTAAACTGAACGAAGTTGAAGTGGGAAGACTTAGGATAGAGAGGCAACTTTCCTTAAAAGTTGACAGACATCCTCTAAGATAAAGATGCTTGAGACACCCAAACCCCCTATGTACGACCTTCGTTTACCTCTTTTCCTCGCCATTTATGCGATTGGATGGGGGCTAGCTTCCAGCAGTCCGCGAGTTCTAGCGGTGTCTCCAGCGCCACAGACGGTGATCGTTGCCCAAACCCCAGCCACGAAATCTACCCAACCCTCTGTTGTTAACGCTTCTCCCGCTTACGATCGCCAGATGCAGGCTGGCTACCGCGCTACTGGGGAAAAAGACTATCAAAAAGCCTTAGAAGCCTTTCAAAACGCCCTCAAAGAACGTCCTAATGATATCTATGCTCAGCAAGCCATTCACAACATTGAAGCTTATTTAGCCAGACAGATCAATCCGTTGTGGTTGTTGCTCGGTTTGCTGGCGATTTTAGGAGGATTAGGGTTAGCTTTTTGGCTGTTGTGGCGGCGGCTTTCTGCCACTAAAGTGCCCCAGAAATCGACTCGCTCGGATGTCTTGTTAGAGTCAGAAACGTTACCAGAAACTGAAACCGCCATTGCCCAAAAGCGCTTAAAAAGCGAACACAGTGCCAATGACCAAAATGGACTCGCTGACGGAGCGACTGACGCTGCTGCCGATAGCCTTCTTCCTCTCCAACAAACAACCCGCCTGCCTAACCTCGACCCGATTGCTCAATTGATCGGCGATTTGCGGGAATCTGACCCGAAAAAACGCCGCAAAGCTATCTGGGAACTCGCCCAAAAAGCAGATTCTAGAGCGATGAAACCGCTTGTCGATCTGATGATTGACACTGATTCTCAAGAACGCAGCCTGATTTTAGAGGCTCTTTCCCAAATTAGTGGCCGTACCCTCAAACCCATGAATCAGGCACTCGCGATCTCTTTGCAAGATAAAAACCCTCAAGTCCGCAAAAACGCCATGCGGGATTTGACGCGGATTTACGACCTCATGTCCCAAATTAGTCAACTGCTGTGCCACGCCATTGACGATGCCGATTTAGATGTTCAAGAAACGGCAAAATGGGCCCTCAACCAAATTAACCTGCAAATGCCGCCGCGCTTAGATTTGATCTCCCGCCAACCCCAAGAGCCATCGGTGACAGTCGAACAGTCCTATAGCGAATCAGGTGAAGATAATTAATAATAATTGTTCATTCAAGTTGTTACCCTGTATTTAATGATTCTTCGTATAGATAATGGAAATTCACGAACTGGTTATTGAAATGAAGCTACTCGAACGCCGTCTGACACTTTATGAAGAAAAATATGGTGTTCTCAGTGAGGATTTTTACTCTGCACTTATGTCGGGAAAACTCTCCCACTACGACGAGTATGATGAAACCCGTACTGATTTCAGTCGTTGGAAAGGAATTTATGAAACATGGCTGCGTCGTAAGCAAGCATACACGAAGCAGATGGAGCAACGCGAACTAGCTGAAACTCTTCGTTTTCAGCCGACTTACTGAAATGAGTGAATCTCCCCTGAAGTCTCTTGCTGAATACAGTCGCTTTGTGTCACAGCTTTTTAACCACTCTAATGTTGAGCGATCAACCATTGTGGTTTGGTCTAACAGTTCGTACACAGGAACCGCAGAAGGCGAGGTATTTTTCACAGGGAACATCAGGCTTCGCATAAGGGAAGAACTCGATTTCGATGCAGTATTGATTACTTCCTACGGGTACGAAGTTTACAGAGATGACGAGAAACTGTACTGGTACGATGACTTTCCACATCCGCATGATCCATCGCTTGCCTCAACCCTTCCACACCACAAACATGTACCACCTGACATCAAGCGCAATCGTATTCCAGCACCAGATATGAGCTTTACACATCCAAACTTACCGATTCTGATTCGAGAAATTGAGGAACTGCTGAAACAAACATGAAAAAGAACCAGATGATGTTGCACCTGGTTCTGTAATTCGCTTCACATGAATTGCTCTAGTAGCTACTAGTCTTTAGAACCAAAATAGAAGCCCAAAGCTACCCCAAGCAGAGTTACCTGGGGGGTAATGACTTGCGGAATAATCTCCTTGATGAGGGTTTTATCAACATTAGGGTTGAAGGCAGCTACTCCAATTAACAAGAAGGTAACTCCCAAAGAACAACCAAAAATCTTCACTAGCCATATTGCTAGCCGAGTCCGAGTTGTCTCCCTATTTTGATTAGCCCAAGCAGAGATATTCCGAGTAGTCTCTAGTGTTGGCTTTGTATCCTGAACATAGTCAGAGAGATTTAAATCTCCATCTAATGTCAAGTAAGACTCAGTTTGAGCTTGTCCCTCAATAACTTCCCCTGGGATTTCCATCAGGGAAGTTTGTGTATCAGGTTGGGCTTTGCTTTCGGTTTCCATTGATGACTCCTTTGGTTTTTACAAGAGCCGCTCTGTTGAACTATCTAAAAATCACTTCCCGGATTTCCTTGTCGGATTTCTGAAGCAGAACCTTAGTACCCAGCTTTATTTCCTGTTGCAGATAGGCTTCTGTCGCAATAGCTTTACGAAGAGCTTCATTCTGGGTAATCCCTTGTGTTTTAGCAAGAACTTCTAGCATTCGAGCTGCGTCGTCAGACAAACTGACAGACATGCGCTTAACAGAAGTAGATGGACGAGCGGCAGAGCCACCTTTTCCTGTTTCTTTCGCAATAATTTTAGAGTTGGCCATAGCCACCTATCTCCTTTATGGAGGATGAGACACGCTCAAGATGCTTCTCATCCATGTACATTAGTTCCCCATGTTCATCAACTAATCTATCTAGAACCCGATGTCTGAGCAACAGGACTCATTGAGTTTTTGCCAATCTATCAGAACCCAATTAAGTAGAGACTGCCTAGATTGACCATACGGATGGGGCTATCTTCCGTACATCTTCTATTGTACATCAAGCAAGTAAATTTTGGTGCAAAATAAGAACCAAAATGGTGCAATAAAGGTGAAAGCCTGTGCTGAAACTTACTACAGGCACTCTAGAGAACAGGAAATTATGAATGTGTCAATAATGATGTTTAGATCTCTTACAATTATTCCCTAGTGACAATGAATAACGATATTCAAGGCTATCCTCATGTTCAAATACGTCCATAAAGGCATTTTTATTAACTTGTAAATTGCTCATGTTAAAACTTTTATTGATGTCAACCCCAGTGGGAGCATTAGGATCGGGGGAAGGGGGTGGCGTAGAATTGACCCTCAAAACCTTAGCGCAGGAAATGTTACGGCGCGGTCATGCTGTCAAAGTAATTGCGCCTATGGGTTCTCAACTCCCAGGTATTCCCCTTATCGAAATTCCCGGTCAGTTACAAAGTTCTATGCAAACGCAACCATCTGATGCAGCCATTATGATGCCGAAAGATGCAGTCTTAGCTAATATGTGGGAATATTCCCGACAAAATCAAGCACAATACGATATTATTGTTAATTTCGCCTACGATTGGTTGCCATTTTATCTAACTCCCTTTTTCAGTCGTCCGGTAGCGCATTGGGTAACGATGGCCTCGCTGAGTGCCGTTATCGAACAAGCGGTCAGACAGACAGCCGAACGCTTCCCACAGCAAGTGGGTTTTTATACGCGATCGCAAGCGGCAACTTTTGGTCTGACAGAAGGCTCTATCTGTTTAGGCAGTGCCATTGATTTATCGTTGTATCAATTTTGCCGAGAGCCTGCCGAGTATTTGACTTGGATGGGGCGAATTTCCCCAGAAAAAGCCTTAGAAGATGCAGTAGCGGCGGCGGAGGTGACCAGAATTCCGCTTAAAATCTTAGGCAAACTGCAAGATGCTGATTACTGGCAGCAAATTCAGCAAGATTATCCCAACGCGCCTATCGAATACAAGGGATTTCTCTCGACTGCCGAACTGCAACCCATCTTACGCCAGAGTCGCGCTTTATTGGTGACTCCCCGTTGGCTAGAGGCATTTGGCAACGTGGCAATTGAGGCTCTTGCCTGTGGTGTGCCAGTCATTGCTTACCGACAAGGTGGACTCACAGAAATCGTGCGAGAAGGAAAAACAGGGTTTTTGGTCGAACCTGACAGCGTGAACGGCTTAATCGAGGCAATAAGTCGCCTAGATAAAATAAATCGCGCTGACTGCCGCTCCTCAGCAGAGGAAGACTATTCCCTCGTTGCAATGGGCGATCGCGCTGAGGCTTGGTTTGAGCGGATTCTCAATTCCCAATAGTTTATCAACGCGCACGCAGTTCGATCGCTTTTTGTTTGATGGTGATATCGTAGTGCCCGTAAAAACTCTGTCCGAGCAGTCCGATGTCAGGTAAGGCAGGATTGATCGAAACTTCTAGATTTTTAGAGACTAACGCCCCGACTTTGACCGTAGAAACGCGACCGAATTCAATGGGAATTGTTCCCCCCGCCGTACTGGAAAATCCTCCTCGTTCTGGCTTAACGCCAATCGTCTTGGCCATTTTCTGCGTAATGGTGATGCCACTAGCCCCTGTATCAAACATCATCTCAAAGGTGTGCTTGCCATTAAAAGTCACCTCGACAACCGGAATGCCAGCTTCTCGACGCTTGATAGGCACTTGAAAAACGCCAGCAGGAACGGCTGACGGTTGGGATGGCTTGCTGTCGCCACAAAGATAACCTAAATCAACGTGCTGGCCGTTTGCCCCTTGCAGGAAGCAAGTTTGCTGAGCTTGGAGAGCAGGAGAAAGGGGAGTTAAAGTCGTCATGCTGCCTGTAACAACAGCAACACCGAGAATTTTTAGGACACTCATAAGTAGGCTCGCAATGAGTCAATCAATCTCTTGCCTTTAGGGTTCCCCCAAATTCTATAGAAATTAACAACCTTTGTGTCAGAAAATAAATCTTAAGACTGATGCTCTATTACCCATTATCCATTACCTATCACCCTTTAATTGCCTGATATCGCCGTTTAAATTCCTTTTGTTGGATTTTGTGATCGACAATGGGTTGCGGATAGCCGCATTGATGGCAGTCTAGCGGGGGAATTTTGCCAGTGACTAAATTTTCGGTGTCAAGAGAGCTTATTTCTGGCAACCACTGCCGAATATACTCGCCTTCGGGGTCAAATTTTTGGGCTTGGCTGGCTGGATTAAAGATTCTTAACGGTTTGGGATCCATGCCACTTGAAGCACTCCACTGCCACCCTCCATTATTAGCTGCCAAATCGCCATCGATTAATTTTTGCATGAAATATTTTTCTCCCCACTGCCAATTAATCATTAAATCTTTGGTAAGAAAACTGGCGACAATCATGCGGCAGCGATTGTGCATCCAGCCGATTTCATTTAACTGGCGCATGGCAGCATCCACAATAGGATAACCTGTTTTTCCTTCACACCATGCCTGAAAATAATCTTCATTATTGTCCCAGATTAACTTCTCAAATTCAGGTCGATAGGGGCCGTCTGCTAGGTCTGGAAAAAAGTATAGACAGTGTTGATAAAATTCTCGCCAAGCTAATTCTTGCTGCCAGGTTTCAATACTTTTTTGCACTTCCTCACTACGGCTATTTTCTAAGGCATTAATGGTGGCTTGCCAAACGCTGCGAATGCCGATCGCGCCAAATTTGAGAGCCGCACTGAGTTGAGAAGTTCCCTCAACTGCCGGAAAGTTTCGTTGTTCTTGATACTCATGAATCGCCGACTGACAGAATGCTTCTAATCTATCTTGAGCGGCGGTTTCTCCTGGCTCTAATACTAACGGATTGTTCCAATGATAGCCTAGATCTTTAGCCAACGGTAAGACAATCGTAGCGTTTGTTTTGGCTGCCGTTATTTCCTCGTCACTGAGTCCTTCTAGTTGGCTTAATTCTTCTGCGATCGCGGCTTTTTTTTGTTGCTTCCAGTTTCGCCAAAAGGGGGTGTAAACTTTATAGGGATCTTTAGATTGAGTTACGACATCTCCCGGCGCGTGTAATATCTGATCCCAGCAATTATGTGTCGAAATGCCTTGAGTTTTTAAAGCTTCCAAAACTTGTTGATCTCGCTGTTTGGCATAGGGTTCTACATCCCAATTCCAAAACACGGCTTTTGCTTTGAAGATTTCTGCTAGATGGGGAATGGCTTGAGTGGGTTCTCCTTTGAGGATGAATAATTGACTACCTGCTTGCTGGTAACGTTGCTGTAAGTGTTGCAAGCAACCTATCATATAACTGACTCTAGCAGGAGCAATATCATCTCGGTTTAAAAGATTAGGATCTAGACAGAAAACGCCGACAACTTTTGCACTGTGCGATCGCGCAGCAGCCAGTCCCACATTATCTGCAATTCGTAAATCCCGACGGTGCCAAAATAAAATTAAGTCAGACATCATTGAACCCACACATAGATCGAAAATGGTTACACTTCTGAAGGCAGATGTTTATTAAAGTTATTATACTCATCATCGTGAGTGAGAGCATTCCCTAATAAGATGACTT
This sequence comes from Microcystaceae cyanobacterium, assembly GCA_041743025.1. Lineage (GTDB taxonomy): Bacteria > Cyanobacteriota > Cyanobacteriia > Cyanobacteriales > Microcystaceae > JBGTNM01. The sequence continues at coordinate 680 of JBGTNM010000154.1, read as the reverse complement.
GGTAATCTCATAAGGTTTCCCATTTACCGCAGCTTTTATCAAAAATAGTGATTGTGACTGCGATCGCTATTATATCATTTGTCTAGTTTTTAGTGTTGAGATTCAGTAGTGTATCTTTCGGTAATCTTTTTGCAGCGTACTAGTTCAGTAAAATCAACCATGATCGAGATTGATTCTAATTCTATTGCTAAAACTTCGCTCACTTTCAACAATTCTGAAAAACTAGCCTGTTGATAATCTGTCTCTTCATACTGTTTGACCTTCTGTTCATCAATACCTAAACAATCTGCCAATTCTTGGTAAGTTATTTTTGTAGTCGATTCTACTGCGCCAGAAGCAATGGCACAAATCTCTTCTTGCTGACAATAATCATCATTAATAATTCGCTGGCGATGAGTCTCCAAATAATGACAAAAATTCTGTGCTTGCTTCTTTTTTAAAGAGGATATAATATCAATAGTTTCTGAGACTTTCCCTTGCCATAATAGACTTTCAGCCAGCTTAATTCTTTTTAATGACCCTCCTATTTTAGACAGATTTTCTACGAGATGAAACCAGTCGAAAATCTCTTATTTTTCTCCTTGGCAATGAAATTGTTTCACTAGATTCCAAATTCCTGGATGACCATCTCCTAAACAAGTAAGGGGGTCTGACAAAGGTTGTTGATTCACCCAATTTAT
>JBGTNM010000153.1:0-6102 GCA_041743025.1 Microcystaceae cyanobacterium | reverse complement strand
TTTCAATCCCTAATAGGGAATTAAGTTAATTGTGACAAGGCAGAATTTGAGTCAGCCACCGGATTAGAAATCAGTTTCAATCCCTAATAGGGAATTAAGTTAATTGTGACCTGAAATTTACGATGGTTTTATCTCAAAAGTTACCCTGTTTCAATCCCTAATAGGGAATTAAGTTAATTGTGACCATAGCTATAGTTTTGAATCTCACTCCAACTATGCCCAGTTTCAATCCCTAATAGGGAATTAAGTTAATTGTGACTACCGTCAAAGGTAAGCGCCTCCCACTTCACCTGTGTTTCAATCCCTAATAGGGACTTAAGTTAATTGTGACTCTTGCTGCCCCCACTGCGGATCAACCTACATCGAAGTTTCAATCCCTAATAGGGAATTAAGTTAATTGTGACGTTGACAAGTAGGACATGATAATAAGTAGATTGGTTGTTTCAATCCCTAATAGGGAATTAAGTTAATTGTGACGGCGGGAGGCTGAAAGCGAGAATCTATGAAGTTTTCTAGGTTCAGTTGCGCCGCAGCCCATCTGTATCTAGTATAAGCGATGACACCCAACTCGTCAAAAAGGCTGAAACCCTTGTGTAGTAAGGTGCGCCGCACATTAGACTGGACAGTTGCCATCAAACACATATGCTGCAATACTCCTGGCGATTTTAGAAGACTGTCTTATTTCTACACCTACCCTCCGGCGCAAATATAGGCAATGTAGATATTTCACAGCTATATCATAACCCTAACCCTGCGATCGCTCAAGAAACTAGGCAATCGGAACAAATTTGCCGAATCTGCTACCTTATAAAAAAGTTAACGGAGATGAACGGCAAACAGATGCAGACACAAGATAGCGTCACTCAGATTCCTGGCGTTGATGAATCCCGCCTCAAACAAGCGATTAGTGCCAGCCAAAATTATCTGATGTCCCTTCAATATCCTGATGGGTACTGGTGGGCAGAATTAGAATCTAATATTACTTTAACGGCTGAAGTCGTCTTGCTGCACAAAATTTGGGCTATTGAACAGCAGCTACCCTTGCCCAAAATTGAAGCATACTTGCGATCGCAACAGCGCGAACACGGCGGATGGGAACTCTTTTACGGCGATGGAGGAGAAATCAGTACTTCGGTTGAAGCGTACATGGCGTTGCGCTTGTTAGGCGTTCCTCAGAGCGATTCTGCTTTAATTCGGGCAAAAGAGTTCATTCTCAAAAAAGGTGGTATTAGTAAAACCCGTATCTTTACCAAATTTCACCTTGCCCTCATCGGTTGCTACGATTGGCGGGGCATTCCCTCGATTCCGCCCTGGATTATGTTATTTCCCGACAATTTCCCCTTCACCATTTATGAAATGTCTAGTTGGGCGCGGGAAAGTACAGTGCCTCTATTGCTTGTTTTCGACCAAAAACCCGTCTTTAAGCTGAATCCTGCCGTTTCTCTCGATGAACTCTACAGCGAAGGCATTGAACAGATTAAATACGAACTGCCGAAAAGTGGCAATTGGGCTGATATTTTTTTAGTATTAGATAGACTATTTAAATTCCAAGAAAAAAACAATTTCGTTCCCTTCCGTCAAAAAAGCTTAGATATAGCTGAAAAATGGATACTCGAACACCAAGAAGAAACCGGCGATTGGGGCGGCATTATTCCGCCGATGCTCAATTCTCTGATTGCTTTTCGGGTGTTAAACTATGATGTCCACGATCCGGTTGTGGTGCGGGGTTTGCAGGCAATCTATCACTTTGCCATTGAAGACGAAACCACCTATCGCGTACAAGCTTGCGTCTCTCCGGTATGGGATACTGCGTGGGTGTTACGATCGCTGGTAGACTCTGGTATGGAACCGGACAATCCTGCTTTAGTCAAAGGAGGACAGTGGTTAATTGACAAGCAAATCCTTGACTATGGCGATTGGGCGATCAAAAATAAAACCGGAAAACCGGGTGGTTGGGCGTTTGAGTTTGTCAATCGCTTCTATCCCGACTTAGACGACTCTGCGGTGGTTGTTATGGCGTTAGATGCGGTAAAAATGCCTGATGAAGCCAAAAAACAAGCCGTGATCGCTCGTGGGGTAGCGTGGATGGCATCCATGCAGTGCAAAGCAGGGGGATGGGCAGCTTTTGACCTAGATAATGACCAAGAATGGCTCAATGAGCTTCCCTACGGCGATCTTAGAGCGATGATCGACCCCAATACGGCGGATGTTACTGCTAGAGTACTGGAAATGCTAGGATCGTGCGGGTTAAAAATGGCAGGCGCGCTCGCCGAAAGCGAGTCCCGCTTTGCGGATCGCGTGGCAAGAGCGTTAAGTTATTTAGAAAGGGAACAAGAAACTGATGGTAGCTGGTTTGGACGATGGGGCGTAAACTATATTTATGGAACCAGTGGCGTACTGTCTGCACTAGCTGTCATTGCTCCGAATAAGCAGCGATCGCAGATGGAAAAAGCGCTAAACTGGCTAGTGAGTTGTCAGAATGCTGATGGAGGATGGGGGGAAACCTGTTGGAGTTACAATGATCCTTCTCTCAAAGGCAAAGGTAACAGTACCGCTTCTCAAACTGCTTGGGCATTAATTGGTTTAATCGATGCAGGTAAAGCGTTAGACAAGTTTGCTATAGATGCGATAGAAAAGGGAATTACTTATCTTCTCTCTACCCAAACACCCCAAGGAACCTGGGAAGAAGTGGAATTTACCGGAACGGGGTTTCCTGGACATTTTTACATCCGCTACCATCTCTACCGTCATTATTTTCCCTTAATTGCCTTGGGACGCTATAGTAACACAGGCTTCTAGCCTGTGACAGCCCTTGTAGGATGTGCTAAGTACCTGGTCATAATTAAACGTAGGATGGGCATCGCCCATCAGAAGGCTGAAATCCTTTCCTCAAGCTATTGGTGGGCAATGCCCACCCTACAATGATCTCCTTTTTAAGGGGGATTTAGGGAGATCAAACTGCACTTATGCAAGAAGTCTAATGATCGATGCGTAGTCTTGGTTGAAAAAATTGTTACTAGTTTTAACATTTACGTAAAATTTTCACTAAATAATTGCTTGATATATCGTTATACTCGTATTTTGGGGAATGATAGAAACGACACAAAGAAAATAGGTCACTGTTTATCACTTTAATCGGCTACCCTGCCAGGTATATGAGCATTATGATATGATTGCTACACCTTCTTCCCATCAAACAGCTATCACCCAATTAAACCCCGATTTACCGCCGATTTGCGGTTGGGAGGCAGAAATTGCCTCTGCGGTCAACCACGACGAACCGATTTTTTTACCCGTTACAAACCTCTCTCTAAACGCGATTAAATCGGGATTTGCCTGTGCGCTGCATATGCACCAACCAACCATTCCGGCAGGGTTGAATGGCGGACTGATCAGCAACCTGCAATATATGTTTGAACATCCTGGCGAAGGAGACAATCACAATGCGGGGGTTTTTGCTGGGTGTTACAGTCGCATGGCAGATTTCATCCCCGAATTAGTTGCTAATGGCTGCAATCCGCGTATTATGCTCGATTATTCTGGCAATCTCTTGTGGGGATTTGAGCAAATGAGGCGAGAAGACATCCTCAACAACCTCAAGCGTATTACCTGCGACCCCCATTACTATCCCTATGTTGAGTGGTTGGGTACGATGTGGAGTCATGCCGTCATTCCTTCTACCCCCATTCCCGATATCAAACTCCACATTCAAGCGTGGCAGCATCATTTTGCGGCTATTTTCGGTTACGATGCCCTCAAACGGGTTAAGGGGTTCTCGCCACCTGAAATGCACCTCCCCAACCATCCTGATACCTTGTATGAGTATATTAAAGCCTTGAAAGCGTGTGGTTATCGTTGGTTGCTAGTACAGGAACACTCGGTTGAACGCCTCGATGGGTCACGACTGCGGCACGATGATAAATACGTCCCTAATCGCCTGATTGCTCGCAACTCTCACGGAGAAACCCTGAGTATGACTGTTTTAATTAAAACACAGGGGTCGGATACAAAATTAGTCGCGCAGATGCAACCCTATCACGAAGCAAAAAGTCGCGGAAGGCAGTTAATCGGCGGTGTTAGCGTTCCTGGTTGCGTTAGTCAAATTGCGGACGGAGAAAACGGCGGCGTGATGATGAATGAGTTTCCCCGTGATTTCTCACCGGTTTGGTATCAAATTCGAGACGGTGGAGAGGTTGCTGGATTTAACGGAACTGAATATATCGAACTGCTAGAAGCTTCAGGCGTTAACTGTAATGACTATCCCACTTGTCAGGCAGTCAATCAACACAAAATTTGGCAAGGGGTTAATCCCGACAATTCTACCCCCGAAGCGGTAGAAAAAGCGATTGAGGCGTTAAAAGCAACTAATCCTCAGTTTCACATGGATGGGGCTTCTTGGACGAACGATCTCAGTTGGGTGCGAGGATACGAGAACGTCCTCGGTCCCATGAACCAACTCAGCGTTGATTTTCACGCCAAATATGACCCATTAGTGCAGCAAGACCCTGTTAATACTCGACTACCTGCTTATCAGGAGGCTTTGCTGTATAACTTGTTGGTACAGACCAGTTGTTTTCGCTATTGGGGTCAGGGAATTTGGACGGACTATGCGCGAGAACTGTTCAACCGAGGGAAAGCGGCGTTGAAATGATGTTTTAAAACTGAGAAATCTGCTGCCAGACCAGACAAATGCGAGCGCGGACAGCCATAACTGGATCGCTTTGCTGTAATTGCTGCAATCTGACGGTAATTGACTCAATCCATTGAGGTTGCGTGTCTTTTAGCGTTAATGCCAGCAATTCTAATCCCACCACTGCCGCATAGCGTACCACCCATTCGGGATCGCCTGTTACCTGTAAGAGCGTTTGCAGTATTTGCTGTTGAGCTTGGGTGACTTCTGAGGCTGGGATTTTGTGCCAGCGAATCGAACCCAATCCTTTAGCGGCAGCACGCCGAACACTTAAAGCAAAATCGCTACTAGCCGCTTCTAACAATAAATCTAGGGTACGGGGATCGCCAATGCCAGCACAGGCGCGAGTTGCCCAGGATCTTGCCCCATAATTGTAACCGTCCATCAACTCCAATAGGTAAGGCACGGCTACTTCTCCCATTTCAATTAAACCATCCACGGCAGCAACGGCGGCTCCCGGATTGTTGTAGCCCAAAACTTCAATTAACATGGGGATAGCGGCTTCGTGGTGAGTGGTTGCTAAGGCTTTCACCGCATCGATTAACCCGTTGGCAGAATCTTCGGTTTCGACTGCTTTAATTAAGGCTTTAACATCTTCGTAGCTTGCCATGAACTTTGAACGATTGCGTTAGGTCACTACGATCACTTTACCATTGGAAAATGCGATCTCCATACGGTCTGTATTTTTGTTTTTTTTTATTCAACGCTTCTGGAGTTTATGCCAACTACGATTTTAATTTGTCCGGGCATTCACGATCGCTCATTTACCGATCGCTTTCTAGAGACTTTCACTCAATTGTCCATTCCGGTACATGACTTGTTAGTCTTGCCGACAGAACAATATCCTCCATTTTCTGCGGTTCATATTTTGCAATTTCTGGAAGGGAAAATAACGCTATCTAACCGTTTAATTTTAATGGGATTTAGTGGGGGGGTAGTGGGTGCGATTGGGACAGCTTGGGGATGGCAATTAAAAGGGGGGAAAGTTGCTGCTTTGTTTGCCTTAGATGGCTGGGGTGTTCCTCTGGGGGGGGATTTTCCGATACACCGCATCAGCCATGATGAATTTACACATTGGAGTTCTGGGTTATTGGGTAGGGGAAGGGAAAGTTTTTATGCCGATCCGCCTGTCGAACATTTAGAATTGTGGCGATCGCTTTATAGCATTACTGGATGGCAAGTACAATCAAGTAATAATAATCAAGTATCGCGCCGTCAGATTTCATTGATCAAGTTTTTAGAAGATTTATTAACACAATATATCTTTAAATCGGCTCTTCCGGCATGGTGAGGGGAAATGTGTAGTAGGATACAAATTCCTGAAAGATGGGTTACGACGGATTGATGATTTCAGGTTAAGTTTGAATGCTTATTGCCGTCTAACCCATCCTACGTCAATTAATAAGATTTTA
>JBGTNM010000152.1:0-2565 GCA_041743025.1 Microcystaceae cyanobacterium | reverse complement strand
TAATATCTTCAACAGTGAAATTGCTACTAAAGAAGAAATAATAAAATAACCGTAATACGTATACTTCATATTAAACTCAAGATTGAGACCTAAAGCCAGAAGTACTAATGAACAAACAGAAATAATTGCAGGCAGTAACATTATAAGCCTACTCTGATCTTTAAATATATAATTTCCATAGATTGAACCAATAGAGTAAAAAAGGAAGGAGCATAAGACTACATTTATTGCTAAAGGGAAAATCAAATGCTTAAAATAAATTTGATTTAAAAAGGAAACTATATATAAGACTACAGCAATGCTCAAGGTATGCTTCTCATTAATTATTCGAACTCCAATAAAATTAAAAAGCTGCTGAGTGAAAAAAAGACAACTAACAAACCAGAAAATTCCAAAAGTTCCTGTCAATGCCTGTCCACCGTAAATTAATCTAGCGACGTATCTTAAACAAGATAACATTGTAGCTTCTGATGGATCATTTATTAGCTCTTTAATCAAGGGCAATACTAATAGCAACCCAAAAATAAACAGATAGCTAATGTAAGGAATGAGCAAGGAAATAAATTTTTTCTTTAAATATTTAATTTCCTGCCGATCTAATTTGTGGAAATAGCCACTAACTATAAAGAATAAAGGCATATGAAATAGATACACAATTTTACTTGTCATTCCAGGAACAATGTGCCCTATGACAACAAAAGAAATTGCTAGTCCTTTGGTTATGTCAATCTGTATATCTCTATTTTTCATGTTTTCTTTCTACTCCGATCTGAGATCTTTTTTAGGAACTTGAGAAATGAGCTTTTTTTAATTCTTCAATCACCGTTGAGGGACTAATCTTGAGTACACGAGCCGTATCACGGATGCCAATACGGTTCGGATAAGTTCTACAGTTGACATTGTTTGCAAGAAGCAAATGTAGTAATCAGCCTTTGAGCGCTGCAACAATTCGGATTTTTGGTTAACCGAACCGTATTGTCACGGATGCCGCTACCCTTGAGGGTCATGTCGCTAATCTGCCGGGATGCATGACTTGGTGATTGGCTTGTTTATTAATCGCTATGAATTTGGCTTGAAAATTTAAGCTCAATAAAAAAATCTATAACATCACCTGATAAAAGAGGGGTAAGAAAATGGTAAAAGCTCTTAACTGCACTGCACCACTGTATATTTACTTAAAGTAAGAAGTTTTGAATTTTGAAGTCAGGCAGATCCTCAGTAAAATCACGCTTGGAATCTAGACGAAGTAGCGTTAAATTTATTTGTAGTTGTTGGGGTAAAGCTACTTGACGCAATGTATGTGTCCCAGCTAGCCCTCCTTCAATTACTTGATTAAAGCCACAATTTGGACAATCAATGCTTCTAACTATCTAATTTGGCAGCTACTATCACCACACATTTAGTATCTTCAATCAAAACTTGAATAACCCCCAGGATATTAGGGATCTTCTACTTGCTTTGGAACACAAATAGTTTTTAGTTTGATACTTAAAGATTCTTAGTTATTGTCTCTATTTTAGATTTGAAGCTTATTCTGAAATTTAATAGTCTGCGTTTTCCAGATTCCTTTTTAAAAAGCTAAATCATACTGTTTAGTTAATAGCTAGCCATTTTTACAAAATGAATACTACTTTGATACTTCCTTCTTTAGTCACACCTTTAAATATTAAATTTCAGACTACTATTTTCTCTTTATCTAGACAGAAAAAACACCGGCTATTACTTTCTGTTGATATCGTTTTGTTTATAGTATCAATCTACAGTGCGTTTTGTTTCCGCCTGGGATTTTGGCTTACTTATCCAGCAATATTGCAATTTAGTTGGTTAATTGGATCACTTATCATTGTTAAAATTCTCATCTTCCAAGTGATGGGAATCTATCGCTCAGTTCTACGCTATACAGGCTTGGAATTTTTATTGACTTCTTTTAAAGCAGTCCTATTCAGTTCTTCTACGTTGATTGTTCTTACTTATTCATTAAAATCCTTCCAACTGCCTTGCTCCGTTCTAATTAACGATGCCTTTTTAACCCTGTTCTTGATCGTCAGCGTTCGACTCTTAATGCGATGGATGCTCTGCCGCCTGAACTCCGTAGCGCATCAGAGTAATTTCTCAGAACGAGTTGTCATTTATGGTGCGGGAGCATGTGGTTCTCAACTGGCTCAAACCTTGGCTCACGATAATGTCTATCGCCTGGTAGCCTTTGTGGATGACAATTTATCTCTACACAACAAGGTGGTTCAGGGACTTGTGGTTTATTCAGCAGTAGATTTACAAAAACTACTAGCGAAAAAGCCTTTTGACACTATTTTATTAGCTATGCCATCGCTAGATGGACGAACCAAACGCAAAATCTTGCACCATTTGCAGTCCTTACGTGTGCCAGTAAAGACTGTCCCAAGCATTAGTGAGATTTTGTCTAATCAAGTCTCAATTAGTAGAATTCGTAACATTGATATTGCAGATCTTCTAGGTCGGGAACAAGTTGCACCTAATTTAGAGTTATTGCAAATGAATGTGACGGATAAATCAGTTCTTGTAACGGGCGCTGGAGGCTCGATTGGC
>JBGTNM010000151.1:0-5825 GCA_041743025.1 Microcystaceae cyanobacterium | reverse complement strand
AAATTATTTAGCTTAATTTTCCTTTCATTGCAGTGTTTGGATTAGTTAATTTTGCTGTTTTATTCTCAATAAAGACTTCTAATCGAGACAGGACTGATTGTGATTGATTTTCAGGAGTTTTTGTTATATCGAACTCAGGTTTAAATGAGGTTAACAAAAGTGAGACTTTTTACGCAAGCCTCAAAAAGCGTTAAATTAGTAAAGAGCGATCGCTTAACCTTAAATCATCAATGACTGTGCAAGTAAGATTTTTACCAGACGACATTGTTATAGAAGCAGAACCCGGTGAACCGATGTTAACAGTTGCCGAGCGAGCGGGGGTTTTTATTCCCACAGGCTGTCTGATGGGTTCGTGTCATGCCTGTGAAGTGGAACTCGATAGTGGAATTGCAGTCTGTTCTTGCATTAGTGCCATTCCTCGTCAAACCGATACCCTGACAATTTATCTGTATGACAGCGATCCATTGTGGTAAGCCCTACTTTGTCCTGTTTTTGACTAAATTAATTCAAAAAAGCCATCATCAATGTCGTAGCCGAAGAGTTGAGCAAAGGATTTAAGGCGAAATTGTGCGGGAATGCCTTGCTGTTTGCACCAGTCCGAGAGGCTAAAAATTTTGTGCATGACGAAAATTTCTAAAGCTTCAGGGTTGTATTGAATGCCTTCAGTGCGGTGAAATTGATGAGGAACTAACATGGCAGCATAACGAGCAAGTTGTCCCGACTTCCAATCCACCAGAAAAGGAAACCAAGGGTAAAACGCATCCAAACGGACGAACCAAAGGCGAACTTCGGCAATTTCGGACAATTCTCTCGGATCAGTTGCCTCGCGGGGAAAGTCAATATGAAAGTGGATGACTTGTTCGTAGGACGCTATTTCGTTATTTTCTAACCAGGGTTCGACAACGGATTGGACGGGAGATAGATCGAGTTGCGTCAGATGTTGTAAGTTAAGGGCGATTATTTGAGTCATGGGTCAGAAGTCAAAAGTCGTAGGGGCACGGCATTGCCGTGCCCGTAAAAAGGTCAAAATAGCTATTAATTATCAATGCCAGATTCATTGTTTATTGTTAACGCAATGGCCACCAAGAAACCTTCTCTCGCGTCGCACTATAAACTTCTTTTAACCCTTCAGGAGAAATGACACCAACGGCATCGGCAGAGTTGTCAGTCGCTTTGGCAGGGGCTAATAAACCTGCCTGTTGCATTCCTTTGAGTACCTGTTCGACGGTGCGTTGGTTGAGTTGGCAGGCGCGGGCTATTAAATCGACGGGAAGATCGAATTGATAGCCATCTTGAGTATCGCTTTGATTGCCTAATTCCCGTTCTTGAAAAATTAGTGCCCTCATCAAGGCGGCTACTGCTTGTGGCGGATAGGTGCTGCAATTGAGAAGGTGATACTGAAATTTTTCCCCTAGTTCAAACAAGAGGCGGTAGCGATCGCGGATGACCTCACTGGCATCATAAAGCTTTTCGAGCGCACTGAGGGGAATTTTAATGGCATGGGTGGTCTTGTAGGCTTCTACTAGGCAGGGAAACGCTTTGGTTGCCAATCCATAGCTAAAGGGCAAACTCCTCATGCCAAAGCAACTTCCCGGATAGTTGATGGCAATAATGCGATCAAGCGGGGTGCTGCGAGTGATGACGATTCCCTCATCGAGCATGACATACAAAGTGTCTAAGTCGCGATCAGGAACGAAGGCAGTATAAATAGGACGGTTGGAAAAAAACTTCTCAATTGACAGCATATCAGGGGACAAGTACTCCGCAAGCCATGCAGATCCTAGTCCCCTAAATAAGAAGTTTTGTTGAATTAATCGCTCGACGAGATCGAGTTTTAGCGGCTTTTGGGTTTTTGCCATGCACTGCCAGCTAGCTCTCCGATCTCATCATGACATATTGCAGGCTGAGAGGGGCTACATTAAAAATGTTTTGTAATTGTATTGCGATACGAGAGGTTTTGTATTATGATTGATGCTCAGGTAAATATTAAAACAATTTCAGGAGAATTTGAATGAGCCGTCAATCGCTATATCCGCTTAGTTTCGTTTTAATCGGTGGTCTGATCAGTGGAGCGATCGCGGCCTGCGCCCCTAGTGATAACGCCTCTACAGCGTCTTCTCCAGCGTCTGCGGGCGAACCCGTTGAACTGACGCTTGTCTCTTACGCTGTTACTCAAAGTGCTTACGAAAAAATCATTCCCAAATTTGTCGAGCAATGGAAGAAAAAAACAGGTCAAGAGGTGGTTTTTGATCAAAGTTATGGCGGTTCTGGTTCGCAAACTCGCGCCGTGATTGACGGATTAGAAGCAGATGTTGTGGCACTTGCCTTAGCTCTTGACACGAAAAAGATTGAAAAAGCAGGGTTGATTGAACCTGGTTGGGAAAAAGAATTGCCTAACGATTCCATCGTTCACAAATCCGTTGCCGCTATTGTCACTCGCGACAACAACACCAAAGTAAGTAATTGGTCAGATCTAGCTAATAAAGATATTAAAGTGATTACGGCTAATCCTAAAACCTCTGGGGGTGCGAGATGGAATTTTCTCGCTTTATGGGGATCGGTATCTCAAGCAGGCGGTAGCCCTCAACAAGCCGAACAATTTGTCGAAGCGGTCTTCAAAAATGCACCAGTCCTACCAAAAGATGCCCGTGAAGCTAGCGATGTCTTTTACCAACAAGGGCAAGGAAATGTCTTACTCAATTATGAAAATGAAGTCATTTTAGCCAAACAAAAAGGGGAAGGTTCTCCCTATCTTGTCCCGACTGACTACAACATTTCCATTGATAATCCTGTCACCGTTGTCGATGCCAACGTAGACAAAAAAGGAACGCGGGAAGTCGCAGAAGCTTTTGTGGAATTTCTCTATACGCCTGAAGCACAGCGAGAATTTGCTAAAGTCGGATTTCGTCCAGTCAATGAAACCGTTTCCCAAGAGTTTGCCGCTCAGTTTCCTAAAGTCAAAAACCTCTTTACTGTCAAAGATTTAGGCGGCTGGGACAAAATTCAAGGTCAATACTTTGAAGATGGCGCAATCTTTGACAAAATTCTCACGCAAGTGGGTAAGTAAAAAAAAATTAAATAGCAGAATTTTAATTTCAGTTTAGGAGTTAAATTCCGATGAGTTTGCCCACCTTAAACCTAGATCGCACCGCACACAATCGCCCCGCTCAATTGCGAGTTCGCATTAAAATCCCTCACAAATATCACCAGAATCCTATCGTCTCTCATCTGGCTTCAAATTGCCATTTAGAAGTCAATATACTAGCCGCTCTTTTAGGGAGTAATGGTGCGGTAGATGGTTGGTTTGATCTAGAGTTGCGGGGCGAATCTCAAAACATTGATGCTGCTCTCATTTACCTAGCCGACTTGGATTTAGAAGTTTGGTACGATTCGGGTACAGAAATCGATGGCTGGTAAGCTCTCAACTTTTCGTTTTTAATAATAACGAAATAAACAGCATGAATAAAGCTTTTAAAAAGGAGAAAATGATCGATTCACACGTACCCGATTTGGGATTTACTAAACCCCAAAAATATCTATCACTACTGTCTCGTATTTCCCTGCCTTGGACAGTCACAATTGTTTATTTAAGCCTAATTCTTTTCTTACCAGCCGCCGCTTTAATCACGAAAGCAATTAGCATTGGGCCGGGGGAATTTTGGCAAGTTGCCACCAATCCGGTTGCCCTTTCTGCATACAAAATTAGCTTTTTAACGGCTTTAGCTGCTGGGTTGATTAATGGGGTAATGGGGACATTAATAGCATGGGTTTTAATTCGCTATCAATTTCCTGCTAAAAAAGTAGTAGACGCAATCATTGATTTACCCTTTGCTCTGCCGACCTCTGTTGCAGGTTTAGTATTAGCAACGCTCTACAGTGAAAAAGGCTGGATCGGCCAATTTTTTGCACCTTTTGGCATCAAAATTGCCTTCACTCGCTTGGGGGTTTTTGTTGCCATGTTATTTATCTCTTTACCTTTTATTGTTAGGACATTGCAACCTGTGTTGCAGGAAATGGAAAGAGAAGTAGAAGAAGCAGCCAGTTCTTTAGGCGCAACTGCTTTACAAACTTTCTGTCGAGTAATTTTACCACCTCTGTTTCCCCCCATTCTGACAGGTATTGCTTTGGGGTTTTCGAGGGCAGTTGGCGAATATGGCTCGGTTGTAATCGTCTCCTCTAACATTCCTTTTAACGATTTAATTGCACCTGTTTTGGTGTTTCAAAAACTCGAACAATATGACTATACTGGAGCCACTGTTATAGGAACGGTGTTGTTAATTTTCTCCCTCATCCTCCTGCTAACAATCAACTTCTTACAACAGTGGAGTCGCCGCTATGCAAACAACTAAATCAACGCAGACTGTTTTAATATCTATCGCTTTAATTTACTTGTTACTCATTGTTTTTATTCCGGGAGTCGCTGTTTTTTACCAAGCTTTTCACAAAGGTATTCAACCTTTTTTAGAAGCGGCTAGTAATAGAGGCTTTCTCCATGCTGTCAGACTTACTTTAATCGTTACCGCAATCACCGTTCCTTTAAACACCATTTTCGGGCTGTGTGCCGCTTGGGTTGTTGCTCGCAATCAGTTTCCGGGACGCGCTCTATTAATCAGCATTATTGACCTACCTTTTTCGGTTTCTCCGGTCGTTGCAGGATTAATGATCGTGTTACTTTACGGACGCAATGGTTGGTTTGGTAGTTGGTTAGAACAAGCCAATCTTAAAATCATTTTTTCCCTGCCAGGAATGGTCATTGCTACGATTTTTGTTACGATGCCATTTATTGCCAGAGAAGTGATTCCTGTTCTCGAAGAAATGGGGCCAGAACCAGAAGATGCAGCCCGCACATTAGGCGCAAATGATTGGCAAATATTTTGGCGAGTAACTATCCCTCATATTCGCTGGGGGTTACTCTATGGAATTTTGCTAGCGAATGCGAGGGCAATGGGAGAATTTGGGGCGGTTTCGGTCGTTTCAGGCAGTATTATTGGGCGCACAGCTACCTTGCCTATTTTTGTTGAACAAGCCTACAAAAATTATCACACTGAAGCTGCTTTTGCGGCGGCGGCAGTCCTCGCACTTTTGGCAGCTGTCACCTTAATTTGTAAAGAAGCTTTAGAGCGTTTTACCCATCAAACCATTCATTAGAGGACAAAAAAGCTATGAGTATTTATGTTAAACAAGTCTCCAAAAGTTTCAGTAAGTTTCGCGCCTTAGACCGCATCAATCTCCAAATCGAAGCAGGAAAACTGGTCGCTTTGTTAGGCCCTTCTGGTTCTGGCAAGTCTACCCTTTTAAGAGCAATTGCTGGCTTAGAAACCCTTGATACAGGTTCTATTATTATCAACGGACGCGATGCTACTCATGTTGATATTCGGCGGCGTAATATTGGCTTTGTTTTCCAACACTATGCCCTGTTCAAACACTTGACTGTCCGACAAAATATTGCTTTTGGTCTGGAAATTCGTAAAGCACCTCGCCAGAGTATCAAACAAAAAGTCGAGGAGTTGCTAGAATTAATTCAACTCCAAGGATTTGGCGATCGCTATCCGGGTCAACTCTCAGGAGGACAACGCCAACGAGTCGCCCTAGCACGCGCCTTAGCTGTCCAACCGCAAGTTCTCCTACTTGACGAACCTTTTGGTGCGTTAGATGCTAAAGTCCGTAAAGAACTGCGAATTTGGTTGCGCCAACTCCACAACGAAGTTCATGTAACCAGCGTTTTCGTCACCCATGATCAAGAAGAAGCAATGGAAGTCGCTGACGAAATTGTCGTCATGAACCAAGGGCGCATCGAACAAGTCGGAACCCCTGCCGAAATCTAC
>JBGTNM010000150.1:0-20548 GCA_041743025.1 Microcystaceae cyanobacterium | reverse complement strand
CATCACCGACACGGGACTTTCTTCGACAAAACGCTCAAATACCTGCCCTAGAATCATTCTCGCTCCTTCCCCAATACGCACAATGGATTCTTTTACCTAACTAGAAATTTTTGAGAATCACAAGACCTTGAAAGGGCTGGTCCTAGAATAAATCTCTTATCTGTTCAAAATCTCCTTCAGGAAAATTGTCAAATCCATTAGGTAGCCAGAATTCATAGTCATTACCTGAGTCTGACTTACGAATTCCCACAAAATTATCATTGGGATTTTTAACTAGCTTGATTTCCGAGAAGTTAAACATTTCTAGCCATAATTTTGTTTACAAATTCGTTGTGGAATTTCGTAAAATCACCAAATGTTACAAGTTCATCCTTTGTTATTCCCAAAAGCTCCACTAAAGGTTTTTTATCTCGATTAAAGACACTATCCCATAAGAAAAACATTAATTTATTTTGAATTTGTTCTGCTGTTACAGGTCGTTCTTTAATAAAGTATTCACCTACTTGTTTATCTTCAATACCACGAATAGACGCATGATGGTTTTTAAGGAAATAGTTTAATTTTTTAATAAAGTCTAACCATTCCTCTTTGTTTAAACTTCCATCCTTTGCTTTTCCGTATTTTCCTGGTGGTGGTTGACTTTTATCCCAATTTACAAACTCCCAGTCCCAACGACGCTTAAATGCACTATCCATAAAATAGATAGAATTATCTGACGTATTCATCGTAGCTAGTATAGATAGATTTGGTGGAATGCGGATAATTTTTTCAACTAAATTAAAGTTTAAAAATTCAACTTTTTTTTGTAGTGTTTCCAGATTTTTAACTCCTTCGGGTGCATAAGGAGATAATTTATATTCTATTTTCCCTTCTTCATCATAAGAAAATCTTGTTCCTATTAACTGTAAAAGTTTTAGAAATTCTATTTCTGTGATATTTATCCCATAACTAGACTCCCCATCTTCATTTCTGTCTAATAACTGAAAAACAGTGCCAAATATTGCTGATGAATTGCCTCGATTGATTTCATCTATTACTAAAACTACATTTTCAACTTCAGATATTTTATTACCTTGTTTATCATGAGCTTTTAAAATATTTTTATAAGCTTGAGCTAATGCTTTTAAAAAATGCCCTTCATAAAAATTATATTCTACTTTACTTGCTCTTGTTGTAATTGGTACAAGTTTTCCCATGAAATCACCATAAGTATATTCAGGATGAAAAACTGTCTTGATTATATTCTCAGGATGTTTCTCAACATCGATTTTTAAAATATTAGGAATGATTTCATTGTCTATACTATGACTTTTACCAGTGCCAGGACTACCGAAAAGAATTTTCTGAATAGGACGAGTTTGTAGCATTTGTAAGTATCTAATAATCAAATAGTGCCAAGTTTTATTGTTCCTATTTTTGATTCTATACCTAAATTATCTGTCGTTCTATTCGTGAAATCACTGATTTTTATCCGAAAAAACACTGAATAACTAAGTATGTTCACCATTTATCTACTATGTTTTTGAATCACGCCGAAATATTTGATAAACTAAAATTATAGTTCTTTATTAAAACAAATCCAATAACCCAGAATGTGTGATTATGTTAACTGTTGAGCAACTAACCCAAGAAATATTATCTTTACCCAGTGCAGAAAGAGCAAAGTTAGCAGATAAACTGGTAGAAAGTCTTGAATTCGATATCGATCCGACGATTCAAGCATCTTGGAATGCAGAAGCAAAAAAACGGCGAGATGAAATCCGCCAAGGTAATATTCAGCCAATTTTAGGGGAAGATGCGATGGCGCAGGTGAGAAAACTTTTAGAGTCATGAAGTACGTTTTGTTTTTCATCCTGAAGCACTAACAGAATACGCTGAAGCAGTACAATATTATGCTGAACGCCGCTTAGAATTAGCTCAAGCATTCATTAATGCAGTTGAAAATACAGTCAACCTAATTCGAGAGTCACCGACGCGCTGGCAAGTGATTGATGAAGAGATTCGTCGCTGTTTGACACAACAGTTTCCTTATGCCATTCTCTACACCATTGAGCAGGATTATCTGCTTATTTTGGCTGTCATGCACTGTAGTCGGGAACCTGACTATTGGAAAAATAGGATTAATTAGAGAGAATAACCATGAATAAATTCAACTTTGATGCTATGAGTCGTAATGAGTTGGCACGCTTTATAGTAGCGCATCGAGATACTGAGGATGGCGTAGAAGCGCGAAGAGTTTACATTCGTCGGATGGCAGAGAAAGCGAAAAAACATGGAATTGATCTTTATCAACCTGGCGTTCAGGTAGAAGGAATCGATCAGGAGAGCGATCGCTAATCTCGTAGGATACATCAATAAAAGATAACGCACTGCCCATCCCTGATTTAATATAAAACCAAGATATCCTAACCTTTGGGAGACAACTACTATTCTACCCACCAACGAACAAGGACTAAAATGTATATACTTGGGTCAGTCACTAACTAATACTTATCGACCAATTTACATGATACGGCTGGATGAGCGAGACGGTAAATTGTTTATTTTGGCAGGTAACGATATTCAGATTTTGATTAGTCGTAATGGAAACTGGGAGTTTTTGACATGAAACCGAATTTTAGCCAAATGAGCAAAGAACAATTACGTGAATATATCATTAATCATCAAGATGACAGAGAAGCATTTTATCAATATGTAGATCGTCTGAAATCTCACCCTTCCACTCAAGTTTATCCTAACTCTCTTTCTCCTGATGAAATTCATCAAGCTATTTTAACCCACGTACAGCAAAAACAAAACAAAGCGAACTCCTGACCATATTGATAACTTTGTTGATGCAGTTTGTAAATTGCGATCGCTGCTGATTCATCTTTTTTTTGAATCATGCCGAAATAAATGTTACTTGAGCGTGAATGATCACCAATGGATGGGGCAGGCAAGATACCCACCCCAAAACCTTTTCTAAGGTAAATTGCTGTTTCCCATGAGGTAAAGATCGCACTCACGAGCAGCGCCGCGACCTTCATTAAATGCCCAAACAACCAAACTTTGACCGCGACGGCAATCTCCAGCCGCAAAAACACCCGGAATGCTAGTGGCATATTGACCGTATTCTGCTTTAACGTTGCTACGGGCATCGCGTTCGAGGCCGAGGGCATCAAGTAAGAGTTGTTCGGGGCCGAGGAAACCCATTGCTAGCAAGACGAGTTGAGCCGGTAAAACTTGTTCGGTACCCAGGATAGGATTAGGAATAAACTGGCCTTTCTCATTTCTTTCCCAGGCTATCTGAACGGTGTGGATGGCTAAAAGCTGTCCATTTTCATCACCTTCAAATTTCGTTGCCGTAGTGAGATAGCCTCGCGGATCGTCCCCAAAGACGGCGGCAGATTCTTCCTGTCCGTAGTCTAGCTGATAAATTTTAGGCCATTCAGGCCAGGGGTTGTCGAGAGCGCGTTCCATTGGGGGTTTAGGCAAGATTTCCAATTGGACGAGACTCTTACAACCGTGACGGATAGACGTACCGACGCAGTCTGTTCCCGTATCACCACCGCCAATGATCACAACATCCTTGCCTGCGGCACTGATAAAATTGTCGTTTTGATACCCGTCTAAAATCGCTTGAGTGTTAGCCGTCAGGAAGTCCATCGCAAAATGAATGCCCTTCAACTGCCGTCCCTCAATCGGTAGGTCGCGAGGTCGCGTGGCCCCTGTGCAGAGGATAACCGCGTCAAATTCTTTAAGCAGTTGCTCAGCACTGATATCTTTACCAATTTCGCTATTGCAGACGAACTTTATTCCTTCTTCTTCGAGGACTTTGAGGCGGCGCAGGACGACTTGTTCCTTGTCTAGCTTCATGTTGGGGATGCCGTACATCAGCAAGCCGCCAGGACGGTCAGCGCGTTCAAACACCGTCACCCAATGACCTGCCGTGTTCAGTTGAGCAGCCGCACAAAGACCCGCCGGGCCAGAACCGACGATCGCAACGTTTTTGCCAGTCCGTTTGGTAGGGGGAATGGGTTCGATCCAGCCTGCTTCCCAGCCTTTATCGATAATGGCGCATTCGATGTTTTTGATAGTCACGGGGGGATTGTTGATACCGAGGACGCAGGAACCCTCGCAGGGGGCAGGACAGACGCGGCCTGTAAATTCGGGAAAATTGTTAGTTTTGTGGAGGCGATCAAGGGCTTCTTTCCAAAGTCCGCGATAGATTAAGTCGTTCCATTCGGGAATGAGATTGTTGATCGGACAGCCGCTTGCCATGCCGTTGATCACCGTTCCCGTGTGACAGAAGGGCGTGCCGCAGTCCATACACCGCGCCCCTTGGTTGCGAAGTTTTTCATCGCTCATGTGCAGATGAAACTCGTCCCAGTTGCGGATGCGATCGCTTGGGTCTATTTCTAGGGGTATCTCGCGGACAAATTCCATAAAGCCAGTGGGTTTTCCCATCGTCCAACCTCAGCCAAAAGTCTTACTGTTCTCTTGTTAATCCTAGCGGCAATCGGCTCCCTATCGCTTTGGCTTAATATTTGTCTTAGACTATCCTCGCGTCGCTGAAGCATTTTTAACAGGGGTGCAAATTTACGGAATCGATTGCCTTCTCAGTGAATCTACCGTTATCGATTTCCATTGGGAGATTCTAGTAATGCCACAAAATTCTAATCATACTATTATAGCTTGTTTATCTATCGATAAAACGATTATTCCGGGGCAAGCTCCTCTTAATAAAGGTCAAGTCATTGCGACTTCATTATTCGCTTTACTCCTGGCTATTACGACAATTATTATCTGGAGAAAATACCGCTATTTAAAGCTGTGTTCTCAAATTGAAAACCTAGAAAGAATATGGCATATCAATTATAAAAGCGATTGGCGATAGAACAATTTATCTCAAGATTGCTTCATAAAACTAGAATTTTGTTTAAATTTGCGTTTTTAAGCCAAATTAGCATTAGTGTGGAAATAACGGCTAGAAGGTACGGAGATCCGCCTGAGCTTAAACCTTTCATTATAAGAGGTTTCGCGTCATTATAGAAGTGTAACAAGATACCTGCCAAGTTCTGCCGGATCGCCTAGATCCCTCAAAAAAGACGACTTTAGGCACTTTTGGGCTTTCGAGTTTCGGTTGAACTTTTCCCAAGTTGCCATCGTCTAAACAGGTAAGCTAATATGGAGATAACTCAAAGTCATATCGACTTTACTTTATGAAAATTTTTCCAAGCTTGATGTAAGACTTCAGGCAATTTTTGGGAAAGATAAAGATAAGCGACAGACTTTGGAGCTGGTTTAAGGAGTCACAAAGTACCAATGCCCACTGCCAACGTCAACCCCAAAACTAAACAGCCTACGTACTCAGCGGATATGGTGCGTACCTATCTGCATGAAATTGGGCGGGTACCTCTGCTAACCCACGAACAAGAAATTGTCTACGGCAAACAAGTCCAGAAAATGATGTTGCTGTTAGAGCAACAGCAACACCTTGCCCAAGAAATCGGGCATGAATCCAGTCAGAGCGAATGGGCTGATGCTGCCGGAATGAGCCAAGCAGAGTTGAGCAAAGCCATCGAACAAGGAAATCGGGCAAAACGAAAAATGATCGAAGCCAACTTGCGCTTAGTGGTAGCGATCGCCAAAAAATATCAAAAGCGCAACATGGAATTTCTTGATCTGATTCAAGAAGGAAGTTTGGGATTAGAGCGGGGCGTTGAAAAATTTGACCCAACCAAAGGCTACAAATTTTCAACCTATGCTTATTGGTGGATTCGCCAAGCCATTACGCGAGCGATCGCTCAACAAGCGCGGACAATTCGCTTGCCCATCCACATCACCGAGAAACTCAACAAAATTAAAAAAACGCAGCGAGAATTGTCTCAACAGTTGGGACGGAGTGCCACACCTGCCGAAATTGCCGAGGTACTAGACATCGAACCCGCGCAAATTCGGGAATTCTTGAGTATGGCTCGCCAGCCGATTTCGCTTGACGTTCGCGTTGGTGACAATCAAGACACTGAACTGTCAGAACTGCTCGAAGATGATGGCGTTTCGCCCGATCGCTACATCACCCAAGAGTTTTTGCGCCAAGATCTCAACAATCTGATGGCGGAATTAACTCCGCAGCAGAGGGCAGTGTTAACGCTACGTTTTGGGTTAGAAGATGGTAAGGAACTCTCTTTGGCCAAAATTGGGCAGAAGCTTAATATTAGCCGAGAACGGGTTCGCCAACTCGAACATCAAGCCTTAGCACAACTACGCCGTCGCCGAGGTAACGTCAAAGAATACTTTGCCGCGAGTTAGACAGAAACCCGTTTTCTTAGAGAAAACGGGTTTCTGTCGCGACATTTATTTGAATTGAATCGCTTGGGCGAGAACGGGATTGATGTCATACCACGACCCCTCGTGATCGCGGTATTCATAGACTAAAAGCGTCCGAATCAATTTTTCATAGTCGCGATCGCCCGCCAGACTTTTTTCTTCTCTGACGCGGCGCAATAATTCCCATTCTTTCGAGGTAATTCCCTGTTTGTCCTCATTGAGTTGTGTGACAATAACATCTTCGAGGCGTTGGCGAGTGAGGGGAAACTGCTGCTCTTGCGTAATCCAATTATTGAGCAAGCGCAGGAGGTTGCGAACATGACCGCCACTCACTTGACACAAACGGTCGAGACTGTCGGGATGGTCAAAAATTCTCTCAACATAAGTATTGCGGATTTGAGGGTCAAGAATCTCCGGCAACGCTCTAGCGAGAATCATTTGTTTGAGCATTTCTATCCCTTCTAGATGGGGATTTCCACTGCGAAAGAGGGTCGGCACCATCGGCAAGATGATCGGATCGTCTAGTCGCTCTCTAACACGCTTGTAATCGTTACTGTAGCGCAAAGCGAGCGGCATGGTGTAGAAGACGTGACAGTGAAGGCGGTTGAGTTGATCGCCGCGATCAGCAAATAGGTAGACGGTTTGTAACTGGTTGGCGGCGGTGACGATGTTGTGGAGGCGATCAAGATTATCGACGATGACGACGAGTCCTTTTTTGCCCAACGTTTTGAGGGTAGCGATCGCAGGTTCGAGCAGTCCCTCATTGATCGTATCAATAATCCCGTCGGTTTTGGGTTCTAGACGTGCTCTGAGGCGATCGCGCACATCTCGATCTTTGCGGGTGGTGGCGGTAATTTTGCCAATCAGCGTCGATAAACTGAGGCTGCGATCACTGGTATTGACCGCAAAATCGCCTACCCCTGGAATTTTGCCTTCCACGCTGAGATCGATTTCGGTCATTAACAGTTGCTTGGCTTTTTCCAAAAAGCTGCCAAACCCTGCCGATTGCTGTTTTTGTTGTTCTGCTTCTAAGCTTTCACTGACGCGACGGGCGATCGCCAGTAAAATATCGCTAATTTTGACATCTCCCATGTCGAGATCGTCACTCGATTCAAAATAAATGACTTTAAAATCAGCGTCTTCTAATTCTTTTTTCAGGCGCAACAGTTCGGTAGATTTGCCACAACCGAGGTGTCCCGAAAACAGTTGACAGACAAATTTATTTTCTGCCGAAGCGACGATTTTAAATTTTAGCTGGTTAATAATAGCACCACCCCGGACAGTCGCAAAATCAATATAGTATTTTGCATCGTCAGGATTTTTAATGTCGAGTTTGTGGCCGGGGTTAGTGGCTTGATAAAAATCGAAGATATCGAGTTCCATATAAACTCCCGATTTTGACACTCCCGCCGCCTTTACGGGGGACTTCTTTTGGAATTAGTATTAAATCCACAATCAGCCTAGTTTAACTCTAACAACAGACACGCCGAAGCCGCCACTCCCCGAACTCGGAGTTGTCTTATGACAATACTGTGATAAAATTGCATCGAATTATCTTGTGAGTTATCACAGGTTGGTATTAATAAACCGTTTGAGATTAATAGGTTTTATGAAGTTAATTGATGCTAAAGGCCGCTTATTTGGCAAAATAAGTATTTTAGATTTAGGGGCAGCCCTGACGATCCTACTGGTAATTGTCGGAATTTTTGTCGTTCCAGGCAAGTCAGGAACTAGCTCGATCGCTCAGGTAACGACCAAACCGATTGAAGTCGATGTCATCGTGCGGGGTTTAAGTGTACGCAATCCCCAATCTTTGATTAATCAGTTTAATCAGGAGAAAAAAACCAATATTGTCATTCGCAACCAACCCGCCGGACAGGTAGCGATTAAATCGGTTGAAACGCTGCCGCGAACGATTCTAGTGCCTCAGCCAGATGGCGGTATCAAAGCTTTAAGCGATCCCCGCCCAGAAGCTAACTATTCTCAAGATATGATTATTACCTTAAGCGGACAGGCACAAATGACGGACACTGGGGCTGTTATGGGGGGACAAAAGGTCAAAATTGGGACGCTCATTGAACTAGAAGGTCAAAACTATAATTTCAACACCAGCACCATTGATGTTCGTCAGGTACAGTAGTCTGTCACAACTTGAAAACGCGATCGCTCTTATACTAAATTTTCAAATTAAGATTAAGCGATCGCACTCATCAACAAATCTTTATTTATAGACAAGGCAAGCCTGAGACTATATTCTAATACTTTAACATAAGTGCTGAAACGGCGCAAGTACGTTGTTTATTTTCCAGTCAATATATCTATTTTGACCCATTAAGTTTTCTTGCGATACTTTTTTAGCTTGAAATTGATTTGAATTTTTTATGCTACATTTAGGGACGTTTTTCGAGTTGAGTCAGGCGTTTTTCTAAGTTTGTTACTCTTTCCTTTAATTCAATTAACAAAGTTGACAGCCTTTCTAATAAAGGATCGCTGCGTCCAATCAGTTCGCCATTAACCACTTGTGGGGAACTGCCAGCCGTGCCTGACGGAGGAGAGAGTCGAGAAGGATTCCCTCGGAGGCTGCTAATCTCACTTTCCAATCGGCTGACTCGCGATCGCAGATTAGTGATTTCATAGCGCAGGGAACTGTCTGATTGCGCTAGGACAGGATGAAGGGTTAAGACGAAAAGTAACCCCAAACAGAGAACGAGGAAAAGGGATTTGAACTGAGTACCCATGCTAGACAATAGTTCTTTTTACCTTCAAGTTACCACCTGTGAAAGCGCGATCGCCTCTAGCTAAGGAAATCTCTAAACTACTACGATTAATAAGTTGCTTTGAGCGTCAATGCTACACTTGTAGTGATGAGTATAGGGTAGAGTGCCAAAGATTCCTACCTCAGAGCAGAAAACACAGTGCTTTAATCTATGTGTCTGGTTCAGCAACCTGTATTTGCCTATCAACGTAGTTCGATATAGACGAACGAACAGGTTATGTTTTCTTCCTTGCAGGTGGGGAAAATATTATTGAAATCTATCCCAACGGTAAATGGAGGTATGTAGGATGAGCAAGCCTGACTTTCAAACAATGAGTCGAAAAGATTTACACGCCTACTTTCTTGCTCACAGAGATGACCAAGAAGCCTTTTATGCGTATGTAGACAAATTGCATAAAGAGGCTACCTGGTTTGAGATGCCGCCTTTGCAATCTGTAGAAGAGCTAGAAAATTACCCAGAATTTCTTGAGCGTCTTCGCCAAAGTACAAATAACTATTAACTATTAACTATTAACTATTAACTATTAACTATGACCGTTTCACCCTTTGCTGACTTCCAAGATGCGTTTGATGTCATCGTCGTGGGTGCGGGCCACTCTGGTTGTGAAGCTGCCTTGGCCTGCGCTCGCTTGGGATGCCGTACCCTCATGCTGACACTGAATTTAGATAAGATTGCTTGGCAACCTTGCAATCCGGCAGTCGGCGGCCCGGCAAAATCGCAACTCACCCACGAAGTTGATGCACTGGGGGGAGAAATCGGCAAGATGGCAGACCGCACTTACCTACAAAAACGGGTTCTCAACATCTCTCGTGGCCCGGCAGTTTGGGCCTTGCGAGCGCAGACAGATAAACGGGAATATGCGGCTGTTATGAAAAAAATAGTCGAAAATCAAGACAATCTGTCACTCCGCGAAGGGATGGCGACCGATTTGATTTTGGGAAAAAATGATGAGGTCATTGGCGTTCAAACCTATTTTGGCACTTGTTTTGCGGCCAAAGCAGTGATTCTGACGACGGGAACTTTTTTGGGGGGACGTATTTGGATTGGCAGCAAGTCCATGAGTGCCGGACGTGCTGGGGAATTTGCCGCAGTTGGATTGACCGATACGCTCAACCAATTGGGATTTGAAACGGGACGATTAAAAACGGGAACGCCAGCGCGGGTGGACAAGCGATCGGTAGACTATAGTAAACTAGAACCCCAACCCCCTGACGAACAAGTGCGCTGGTTTAGCTTCGACCCCGATGTTTGGGTAGAACGCGAACAGATGAATTGTTACCTGACACGCACAACAGAGCAAACTCACCAGCTAATTCGGGAAAATTTGCATCTTTCGCCCATTTATGGCGGATTTATTGACTCAAAAGGGCCGCGCTACTGTCCGTCGATTGAGGATAAAATCGTTCGCTTTGCCGACAAAGACAGCCATCAAATTTTTATTGAACCGGAAGGACGCGATATTCCTGAACTCTACATTCAAGGGTTTTCAACAGGATTGCCAGAAAATATTCAGCTAGCGATGCTGCATACGCTTCCTGGATTAGAAAACTGTGTCATGCTACGTCCTGCTTATGCGGTTGAGTATGATTACCTACCTGCAACTCAATGTTACCCGACGCTAATGACGAAAAAAATCGAAGGATTGTTTTGTGCAGGACAAATTAACGGCACGACAGGATATGAGGAAGCGGCGGCTCAAGGAATTGTAGCGGGAATTAATGCGGCGCGGTTTGCACGAGGAGAGAAAATGATTGTCTTTTCCAGAGAGGAGAGTTACACGGGGACGCTGATTGACGACCTGTGTACCAAAGATTTGCGGGAACCTTACCGAATGTTGACTTCTCGTTCGGAATATCGCCTAATTTTGCGGTCTGACAATGCTGATCGCAGACTGACTCCCTTTGGTCGAGAAATTGGACTGATTGATGATCGCCGTTGGGAACTTTACCGAAACAAGCAAACTAACATTATTGCCGAAAAAGAACGCTTACATGAAACGCGAATCAAGGAACATGATGAAGTTGGAGAAGCGATTACCAATGCCACGCAGCAAAAAATTAAAGGATCGATAGCACTGGCTGATTTATTGCGCCGTCCGGGGTTTCACTATAGTAATTTAGAGCATTACAATTTGGGTAATTCCTATTTAACTAAGGAAGAAAAAGAGGGGGCAGAAATTGATATTAAATATTCGGGCTATATCAAGCGGCAAGAAAATCAAATTGAGCAAATAACGCGCCATAGCAACCGCCAATTGCCTGCCAATCTCGACTACCTGAAAATCGAAACGTTATCGATGGAGGCGAGGGAAAAATTAAATAAAGTGCGTCCGTTAACAATTGGACAAGCATCGCGCATTGGTGGAGTTAACCCTGCTGATATTAATGCTTTATTGGTGTATTTAGAGGTGCGTTCGCGCTATCAATCGGTATAATAGGCAATCCCCTCTACCCTCCTTAAAAAGGGGGGAGGTAAGAGGCACTCTTGCAAAAGTCAATAAGCAATTTAGATATACAACAGCTTAATGTTAAAGCGAGTTGCCATTAAATACCGTCAATTAAGTCCTAAATTCCAACAGCAACTTAGCAATATTTCTTGGCTAATAGCTGAGAATTTTCTACAATTGGGGTTAGGATTAATTGTCAGTATTTGGATGGCGCGATATCTAGAAGTCAAGCAATTCGGACTCTATAATTATGCTTCATCATTGGTTTATTTATTTCAACCCTTAATGGTATTAGGACTGAATGAAATTTTAGTCAGAGAAATTGTTAAAGATTCTAAGGATACCCATGAATTACTAGGCACTACTTTTATTCTTAAATTAGTGAGTTCAATTATTTTATTGATCAGTTGTGTTGGTTTAATTAAATATTTGCGTCCTCACGATGTTATCAGTCAATTACTAGTTGTATTAATTGCTTTTGGTAATCTATTTCGTTCAGTGGATGTTATCGAGTTGTGGTATCAATCACAAGTTCTTTCAAAATATAAGGTTATTAGTAACGCGATCGCATTTATTATTAGTAGCCTTTTGAAGGTGATTTTAATTGTTCTTAAAGCTCCGTTGGTAGCTTTTGGCATGGCAGCTACAGTACAATTATTTCTCAGTTCAATTAGCTTAATAGTAACATACTATCAATTAGGATTTTTTTCTACGAATTGGTCATTTAGTATTACAAAAGCAAAAACTTTATTAACAGAAAGTTCTCCCTTAATTTTAAGTAGCATTGCCATTATACTTCAAGCAAGAATTGATCAAGTCATGTTAGGTCAAATGATAGGAGATGCAGAAGTCGGTCAATATTCAGTAGCGATACGATTAATTGAAGTATTTGGCTTTGTTCCAGTTATTTTATGCCAGTCTGTTTCCCCGTTAATTACTGAAGCTAAATTAAAAAGCAAAATTCTCTATTTTCATAGATTAGAAAATATTTATAGAATAATGTTTATTTTATTTTTAGTAATTGCAATACCAATATTTTGCTTTTCTGAAATTATAGTAACTTATCTTTATGGACAGGAATATCAACCCGCAGGCAAGTTATTATCTTTATTTGCAATCCGTTTATTTTTTACTAACTTTGGCGTAGCAAAATTTTTATATATTACCAATGAGAGCTTGTTTAACTATTCTTTAGTATCAGCGATATTAGGTTCGTTAACTAATATTTTGATGAATTATATTTTGATACCACAGTTTGCTTCAGTAGGTGCTTTGTGGGCGACTATTGCCTCCTTTGCAATCACGGTTTTTTTACTAGATTGGTTTTTTCCAAAAATGCAAGTAAATTTATATTTAATGATCAAAGCAATTCTTACGCCTTGGCAAGTTATTAGAAATTGGAGTAGATAACTTTGATGAAAGAATATTTAACTTCACTTACTTTAGTTAGAATAATATACCGATTGTATTGGGTGTTAAAGCAACAATATGGTTTGAGCTTTTATTGGGTCAAAGGGTTACACGAGCTGGTTGTATTCTGGCAAGAGTATCAACACTATCAGTCGATAAATACGAATAATAATTTTAATATTTCTCTGCAAAATTGGTTGCCTTATTTGCAAGATAAAACGAAAGTTACTCCGCTTGATTCTGTATATTTTTTACAAGATACTTGGGCCGCAAAAAAAATATTTGAACTTAAACCAAAACATCACTATGATGTTGGTTCATCAGTTACGACGATGGGAATTATTTCTCAGTATATTCCTGTTACAATGATTGATATTAGAGATGTTCTAATTGAATTAGAAAATTTTAAATTTATCAACGGTTCAATTTTAGATTTGCCGCTTGAAGATGGCAGTATTGAAAGCTTATCTTCTCTTTGCGTGATTGAACATATCGGATTAGGAAGATTTGGCGATATAATCGATCCGTGGGGTAGTGAAAAAGCAATCGAAGAAATTAAACGAGTAGTAAAACCTGGAGGTATGATTCTTTGTTCAGTTCCTATTGACAAGGAAAACAAAATATATTTTAATGCTCATCGTGCTTTCACTCGTGACTATATACTAAGTCTCTTTAAAGAGTGCGAAGTTATTGAGGAAAAATATCAGTATGGCACACAATTATATAATTGCTACGATGCTAATCGCGGTTTTGGCACAGGATTGTATATGTTAAGAAAATGTTAGGCTACTGATTGAGAGCAAATGCTAAACAGATTGTCATAAATTTTTTATATAAACCACAAAGGCACAAAGACACAAATATAGAGAGGAAACTAATACTTATGAGAAAAATTAAGTTTCTACTAAACCATCCCAGAGCAATCATTCCCAAACTTCAGAGGCTACTTTTCCATTATATTTACAAACCTAAAATATTAGAATCTCCTAGCGTAGATGAAATTGAACTTATTGAGCAAATACGAAGTAAGGCTAGTCATTTACTAATGTCACAGGTTATTCTAGACAATCCTTGGAGTCAATATCGAAAAAGGCTACTTGAGTTAATTGTGCATGACGATTTAAGAAATTTTTTGAATTGGGATTTGCTAAAAGAGACGATGTTTTATGAGCCAGATATTCAAGAATTAGATAAGCTAAAACAACAAAATTGGCAATTTTGGCAAAAAGCGATCGCGGAAGATTTTGTCGGCATTCACAAATAAAAACGCTAATTATTGGCACATGGTCAATTTCTGAAGCTGATATCTCAACTAGAAATCAGTTTTTAGATTTGATACAACCCGATACTTATTTGATCGCTTATCAACCTACTTTTCATGATATAGATAACTTTACCTACTTCCAGGACTATATAAAAAAACAGCCTAATTATCATTGGCACGATTATGAAATTCGGCATATACTTAATAATCGATATTTAATTGGCCATAAACAGTATGATCTTTAAATTTCAGGTAGCATAAAAAATGCACGAAAATAAAAAGTTAATTATTTTTACTCATGGAGGGGGAAGATTTGCCAACCAAATGATTAGCTATGCTCATTTAATTGCTTTTATTATAGAAACGCATTATCAATACGATCTTATTAATCTCGCTTTTTTCCCTTATGCTCATTTACTGGATGCAACGGCTAATGACTCGTTGTGTACTTTCCCAACGAAGCATCAGCAATGGAAACAGTTAGCTGAGTTCCAGAAATTCTTAAATTTGCTACCTATTCGTTTATCCCAAAAATTAAGAATTAACTTTTTAAGAATTCTATACTTTTACGGATATTTAACTTCTAAAATACAATCCATTATCGCTCAAGATGCTAGTCAGTTAACTTATATTATTGGTCATCATCAAGATGAGTTTGACTTAAATAATTCAAAAACAATCAATTATTTTGAAAAAGCTCAAATAACCCTCTTAGCTGGTTGGAACGTTCGGAGTTGGACGTTATTTAAAAAACACGAAGACTTTATTCGTCGAAAGCTAACCCCTAGGGTTGATTTTGCGATCGCAGGTAAATTATTTATCGATCATTTAAGACAGCATTATACTATTTTGGTTGGTGTTTTGATTAGACAAGCAGATTACCGCTCATTTGCTGGTGGAAAATATTTTTTTGATACGATACAATATGTTGATTGGATGCATCAAGTAAGAAAATTGTTTTCATCAACTGATATAATAGGGTATGTCGTCGCTTCTGATGAAGCTCAAGACATTCAATTCTTTAAAAACTTAAATGTTTATTTTGCGACTGGAATTGAAGGCGGAAAAGGCCATTATTTAGAAAGTATGGTAGAGTTATCGCTTTGTGATTTAATTATGACCCCTCCGAGTACCTTTTCAATTTGGGCTGCCTTTCTGGGTAATATTCCTATGTTGCCTCTTTATACGATTAATCAAGTTGTAACCCAAGCTGATATTTTACACTATCATATTTATGATGCTCTTAAACATCCCCATTTATCAATTGCCGTAATGTAGGACAAGCATCCTGCTTGTCACAAGCTTATGGAGGAAATATTAATAATGACTTATCATTACATCAACTGTCAGAATCCTCAAGAAACTCATCGAATGGCATACCTTCAATGGGGAGAAAAGGAAAATCCTAAAGTGCTTGTCTGCGTTCATGGTTTGACTCGAAATAGTCGTGATTTTGATTATTTAGTGCAAAACTTGGAGCAGGATTATCGAATTATCTGTCCTGACATTGTGGGGAGAGGAGAAAGTGATTGGTTGAGCGAACCGCAAGGGTATGGACTGCCTCAATATGTGACAGATATATTAACGATGTACAACCAATTATCTCTTACGCAGGTAGATTGGATTGGTACGTCAATGGGAGGATTGATTGGGATGCTAATTGCTGCTAATTATCCCACTCTAATTCGTCGTTTGGTTCTCAATGATGTGGGTGCTTTTATACCGAAAGAAGCATTAGAGAGGATTGCTAATTACTTGTTACAACCTGCCTCAGAATTTGTCAATTTAGCAGAGGTAGACTTATATGTTCGCAAAGCTTATGCACCCTTTGGACAGTTAACAGAATCACAATGGCAACATTTCGCAAAATATACCGTCAAATCAAAACCAGAAGGAAGTTATCGGTTACATTACGATCCTAATATTTCTCATTCTTTACAAGCAGAAACAGTCGCTGAACTTAAAGATATAGATTTGTTAGAAGTGTGGCAAAAAATTCAGTGTCCTGTATTATTATTACATGGGGAAAATTCCGATTTATTATTGCCAGAAACAATTGATCGAATGCAGGAAATCCAACCTAAGATGGATGTCATTCACTTCCCCGACTGTGGACACGCGCCTGCCTTGATGTCTGTAGAGCAAATTGAAACGGTTAGAAATTGGTTGCTTAAGGAATGATTAATTTAAAAGAGAGTAAAACGATGCAACGAGTCGCGATAGTCACAGGGGGAGCAAGTGGAATTGGTCAAGCTTGCGCGATACAATTAACACAAGATGGTGCTACAGTTGTCGTTGCTGATACTAATAAAGCCAAAGGTCAAAATGTAGCGACACAACTCAATGGGTATTTTGTTGAAGCAGATTTAAGCAAACAGCAAGACTGTCAAAAAGTAATTGATGAAACCGTCAAACAATACCAACAAATAGATATTTTAATTAACAATGCAGGTTTTCAGCATATCGATCCTATTGTCAATTTTCCTGAAGAAACCTGGGACAAAATGATGGCTGTAATGCTCACCGCGCCTTTTTTACTTGTTAAATATGCTTGGCCTTATTTAATTCAATCAAAACAAGGGCGAATTGTCAATATTGGCAGTGTTCACAGTTTAACTGCTAGTGCTTTTAAAATAGGCTATGTTACTGCTAAGCATGGATTAGTTGGATTAACAAAAGTTGTTGCCTTGGAAGGCGCAGAATATGGGTTAACTTGCAATACTATTTGTCCTGCTTACGTGCGAACACCTTTAGTAGAGAAACAAATAGAAGAGCAAGCTCGCACGCGAGGCTTTCTCCCTGAAGAAGTAGAAGCAAAAGTGCTACTCGAAATGACAGCTATTAAAAAACTGCTCGAACCGGAAGATGTGGCAAATTATGTCTCCTTTTTGTGTTCGGAAAAAGCCTGGGGAATTACGGGATCGATGCAGGCGATCGATCTGGCATGGACGGCTCGTTAGTCATAATATTCATTTTAAATCTATAATCTTGAATAGACACTTAGTAGTTAATTTAACCTAAATAATGAGCGATCCAGGACTCCAACGAATTACCGAAAGGTTCGTGCTAATTTAGTCGTTCCTATTTTAAACCGACAAGGGTTGTGGGGTTTATTAATTGCCCATCACTGTCAATCGACTAAGCAATGGGTTGACACAGAAATGGAAGCCATGAAAACTGCCGCCGCTACTTTAGAAAAAGTAGCAGTCATTAAATATTTGCTAACAGCAGAAAGATAAAAAAATCTCCCTCCTGCTATCTCTCTAAGAAACTTGCCAAATTCGCTGATGATATTGCTCTAAATCGGCATAGGGATCGATGGGTGGATGGTCATGGTCATGAGAATGATGGTGGTGATGTTCGTGACTATTGCCATTATTTCCGGCAGCCAGACGAAATTTACACATTTCACAATTCATTTGTACGGTTCCGAGTTGAGTTTCAATTTCTCGTTCTCGCATTAATTGCAGCAATTGAGATTGAATACCCATTTCAGGAAGGCAAAGTGTTTCGACTTCGGGATGCTCTTTTTGATATTCGGCGCTGAAATTGACAATTTTCTTGACCAACGCCCCAGTAAATAAAAAATAGGGCAAAACGATAATGCGCTTGGGATGGTAGAGTCGAGCGCGGCGGAAACCTTCTTCGAGTCTGGGGTGAGTAATGCCGATGAAACAGGTTTCAACCGTGAGATAGGCACTACCTTCCCATAACATTCGCGCTAACTTGCAGATATCACCATTGGCATCAGGATCGCTCGAACCGCGTCCCACAAATAATAACACCGTCTGTGATCGCTCAATTTGGTAGGGATTGGACTCCGGTGCGTCAAGTTCCGCCAGCCGTTCCCGCCAAAGGTCGAGAATACTGGGTGTACTACCAAAATGCCGCCCGTAGTGAAATTGTAGCTGAGGGTGGCGAGTGCGGGCGCGATCGAGTTCGTTGGTCACGTCAAACTTGTTGTGGCGAGCAGCAAAGAGGAGAATCGGCAGCACAGAGATATCGGTATAGCCTTGAGTAACGCAGTCATCTACGCCTGCTTGAATAGTGGGTTCGCTCAGTTCGAGAAAACAGGGAATGACCGGACGAGAGGTATCTAAAGCTCGATAAGCAGCGACAAAATCCAAAAAAGCTTGCCGTCCTTGCTCATCTCGCGTTCCGTGGCCAATTGCCAAGAGAGGACGGGAGAAAGGAAGGGAAGAAAGAGAAATAGTGTGAGACAGCAACTTCCGAGAACTCCTTTGTCGTTGGGTTAGCAAAATGCTCTGTTATGGTAGCGGATTTTGGCAGATAGAGAAATGCAGGGAGAGGGGATATCAGTTAACAGTGAACAGTTAACAGTTAACAGGTAGGGGCGGGTTTAGCCAAGATATTTGTCTGAAGGAGAGAACTTATCGACAAAACCCGCCCGTACTTAACCCGATTACCGATTCTCGATTCCCTAATAAATTGTTAAGGGTTAGCCGTCTTCCCTGATGTAAACAGTACTAATAGAGAGGTGAATCAAACAAACCCAGTTGAGTTGGCAGTAATTCTTATGACAAAACGAACCTTTGGCGTAATTGGGCTAGCCGTGATGGGAGAGAATCTCGCCCTCAACGTCGAAAGTCGCGGCTTCCCCATTGCCGTTTACAATCGTACCGCGACCAAGACCGAAGAATTCATGACAGAGCGGGGAGGCGACAAAGACGTTAAAGCAGCTTATTCCCTTGAAGAATTCGTGCAAGTGCTAGAACGTCCCCGCAAAATTTTGGTGATGGTCAAGGCAGGAAAACCTGTCGATGATGTCATTGAGCAACTTAAACCCCTCCTAGAAGAAGGAGACATGATTATCGATGGCGGTAACTCCCTCTACGAAGATACCGAACGGCGGACGCAAGATTTAGAAGCGACTGGACTCGGTTTTATGGGAATGGGAGTCAGTGGCGGGGAAGAAGGCGCATTACATGGCCCCAGCCTCATGCCAGGGGGAACCCAAGCCGCCTATCAGGAATTAGAACCCATTTTGACCAAAATCGCGGCGCAAGTCGATGACGGCCCCTGTGTAACCTATATCGGGCCGGGTGGGGCTGGTCACTACGTCAAAATGGTACACAATGGTATCGAGTATGGCGATATGCAACTGATTGCTGAAGCCTATGACATCTTGAAAAATGTTTCAGGATTAACCGTTGCTGAGTTACATGAAGTTTTTGCTCAATGGAACACGACTGATGAGCTAAATTCTTACTTAATTGAGATTACTGCTGATATTTTCAAGTATATCGATCCAGAAACCCACCAACCTTTAATTGACCTCATTCTCGATTCTGCCGGACAGAAAGGAACCGGACGCTGGACAGTAGCAAGTGCTTTGGAGTTGGGGGTTCCCATTCCCACGATTTATGCTGCCGTTAACGCACGAGTTATGTCCGCCTACAAAGACCAACGAGTAGCTGCCTCTAAGGAGTTAAGCGGGCCATCTTCCCGCTTTGAGGGGGATGTCAAGGCATTTATCAATAAGGTGCGCGATGCTCTTTACTGCTCAAAGATGTGTTCCTACGCGCAAGGAATGGCGTTGATTGCGACAGCTTCGGCTGAGTATAAATACAATGTCAACCTGCCAGAAGTCGCTCGCATTTGGAAGGGAGGTTGCATCATTCGCGCCGGATTCTTAGACAAGATTAAACACGCCTTCCAAGAAAATCCTAATTTACCTAATTTACTGCTGGCACCGGAATTTAAACAAACTATTCTTGATCGCCAGACAGCTTGGCGAGAAGTTCTCTATAGTGCCAACCAACAAGGAATCGCCGTTCCTGCCTTTAGCTCCTCTCTAGACTATTTTGACAGCTATCGACGCGATCGCTTACCCCAGAACCTCACCCAAGCGCAACGGGATTATTTTGGGGCGCACACCTACGAACGCATTGACAAACCCAGAGGCGAGTTCTTCCACACCGAATGGATGGCATAGATAGATAGTTAATAATTGATAGTTAATAGTGAATAGTTATTAATAACTATTTACTATTAACTTTCCAATTAACAAGATTACCTCAGTTCCCGATAAATAGTGAATAGTTGACAGTCGATAGTTAATAATTGAGAGTTCTACTCACTAATCACTGTTAACTATTCACTAAAAAACTACCTTACAAACTGTGGCATGACTTCTGCTGCGGTGAACAACCCATAAATGTCGCGACGGTGTAAAGAATTTCCGGCTTTGAGATAGCCAAATGCTGGGCCGCAGACATTAGCCGCCATACTAGTTTCATCTCCTAGCGTAAAAGTATGGGTTGAAATTTTGCCCTCAAAGGTGCGTCCGGTGACTTGTACGTTGGTACTGAGGGGTTTTTT
>JBGTNM010000149.1:0-17648 GCA_041743025.1 Microcystaceae cyanobacterium | reverse complement strand
CCGACACGGGACTTTCTTCGACAAAACGCTCAAATACCTGCCCTAGAATCATTCTCGCTCCTTCCCCAATACGCACAATGGATTCTTTTACCTAACTAGAAATTTTTGAGAATCACAAGACCTTGAAAGGGCTGGTCCTATTTACGCTAGTCGTAGTAGAGATACTAAAAAAGGGTAAAGGGGAAGGGAGAAGGGGGAAAGGCTGTATTTTTCTTCCTTTACCATTTACCCTTTAAGTTTTCCTCGACTCATTAAGTCTTTCATTATTTTTGAAAAACGGTGTTAGCAGTCAGCTTTGTGCCAAAGCTTCGTCAGAAAATTTTCCACTTAATTCTATTTTTTTCTATATATAGAAGCCTTATTAACGCCTTTTAGATCTCTCATTTCAACGATTTTGGGACTGACATCACTGAGACAAAAAAACTATCCTAAAAGTAAGCATCAATGAATTGTTTTACCCCTTCAGTGAGGGTCAAAAAAGAGGAGTTAAAATCATGTCGCACGGGACTATTTTGAAATCGGGAACTTCAGCCTTTATTGCTTTATTAATGGGGGCAACGACGATCGCAACACCGATCGCGCCCGCTTCTGCTCAACTGTTCCCCTCGCCCACCAATACCGCCCCCAGAACCCGCACCACGATTGCGGCAGGAACCCTCATCCCCATCCGCTACGAGCAAGCTCAAACCCTGCAAGTGACCAAAGGGGAATATATGCCCCTAACCCTAACAGTCGCGGCGAACTTCCGCGATCGCAACGGCAACTTATTGATTCCGGCAGGGAGTGAAATCGTCGGTCAAATTGAACCTGCCGACGAAGGAGTACGGTTTGTTGCCAGAGAATTGATTGTTAACGGAGGACGGCAATATTTACCTCTCAATGCCACTTCTAACGTCATTGCTGCTAACGAAAGTATTAACGAAGGAGCTAGTATCGCCAACATTTTAACCGGAACCTTTGCTGGGGCTGGGACTGCCACGATTATTGCTGGTACGACAGGCGATCGCAAAATCGATGCGCTAGAAGTCTTGGCTGGGGCAGCCATTGGGACGCTGGCAGGATGGGGATTGCCCGAAGCCGGTATTGTGGGAGGGGGTACGCGGGAAGTCGTCAACATCAATCCCAATCGAGATTTGACCTTAACCCTGCGATCAGATCTCGCGTTGCCATCAGCATCAGTTGCCAACAGAAGCAACACAACCCGTTCCTATTCTCTGGGCCATATTAACTAAGTCGCCGTCCTAGCATCACCATCGGCACCCCTCGCTCAGGTGCGAGGGTAACTCCCCGCCGCCGAGGTTTTTCTGGGCGCGAATCGGACAGGGTTAACTCATAATGCCAAAGAAAGGTGGCTAGGACTAATTTCATTTCAAACAGGACGAGGGTATCTCCCAGACAGCGCCTCGCCCCTCCCCCAAAGGGCATAAATTCATAGGGAGAGAATTGCTTTTCTAAAAAACGTTCTGGCTTAAATTGTTGGTGTTGGGGATAGATATCTTCTCTCTGGTGAATCAGATACATACACCCCGCTAAAATTGCCCCTGGTTCAAAATGATACCCCCCAAGCTCGACAGGTTCTTGGACGACTCTGGGAAACGTTAGCATCGCTACCGGATAAATTCGTAGGGTTTCCTGGCAGACAGCCGTTAAATAAGGCAAGCGGGCTATTTCTACCGGATCGCGATTGTCTCCCAAACTGGCGAGTTCGGTCAGTAGTTTTTGCTTAACGTCACTGAGGGAGTGTGTCCAATATAACGTCCAAGCCATCATGGTAGTGGTCGTTTCGTGTCCAGCAAATAATACTGTCAGCAGTTCGTCGTGTAAGGCGCGATCGCTCAATCCCTTACCATCTTCATCAGTGGCGGACATCAGTAAAGAAAGAATGTCACTGCGGTTGGAGTCAGGATGCGCTCGGCGCTCGGCAATTTCAGCAGACAGCAAGGCATCGATCTGGCGTTGGCGATCAAGGAATCTGCCCCAAGGACTGCTAGTACCTAAATCCCATTGCAAAAAGCGGAAAAAGAAGGTCGCCGTCTTCCAAGGCGTGCGAAAAATTTCCAACAATTCTGCCAATAATTGCTTGAGTTGCTGGTAACGTTCCCCTTCGTGCAAGCCAAACACGGCTTCGATAATCACTTGCAACGAGATTTCTTGCATAACAGAACGGGCTAAAAAGCGATCGCCGCTTAAAAAGCGATCCATCACTTTCTCGCTGAGAGTACAAATTAACTGCCCGTATGCCTTTAAGCGTTCCCCATGAAAAGGAGGCATGAGTAACTGCCGCCGTTGCTTGTGAGCATCGCCTTCGAGCATGATTACCGAGCTATCCCCCAACAGAATAGATAGAATTTTATTAACTTCGCCAGGAGCGCTAAATTGCTTGCGGTCGCTAGTGAGGATTTGTTGGACAGCATGAGGGTCGCCAACAAAGACGATATCCCCCAGTTTTGCCCCGACTTTTGCTGTGAAGATATCTCCATACTGTTGCTTTGCAGATTCCATGTAAGCGACTGGATCGGCAATCCACTGGATTAATTGTAAGAAAGCTGGCGCTTTCGGGCTAGGTGGTAGAGATGCTTTAATCATCGGTATATGTCCGTTAATTTCTCTGATTTTTTGGGGCAACCTTAAAGTAAAAGAGCGATCGCGCTTTAAAACCCTAGGAGAAGAATTTATGAAAAACACACTAGCAGCAGTAGGACTGATGGCGACTTGCTGGACAGGGACAGCCTCTACGCTGAACGCCCAAACTCCTCAAATTTCCGAAGTAAATCTCAAACAGATAGCCGCTCAACTCAACCAACAGTTACCAATGATGGTCAATCAGATTATACGTTGGGATTCCATCTCAGCAGGGCCGGGAAAACGGCTCAATTACGGCTATACTGTCGTTGCGGAGGGTACGCTCAATTCTAAGCAAATTGCTCAAATTCAAGGCTCTGTCACCGAAGTTACTTGTAATGCTCAAGAAATTGCTATTTTACTGAAAAACGGCGTTGTTTTCAATTATAATCTTCGTAATAAAAGTGGCAAACCCCTGACTACCCTAAGAGTCAATCCCTCTGATTGTGGGTACTAAAACTATTTCTCAAAAATCGTGAGAGTAAGGGCATAACATTGTTATGCCTCTGCTATGCCCCTACCCTTTATTATCAAATGAGATTGATAGCACGGAAGCCAAAATACAAACCGAGCGCGATCGCAGTAAAAATGACTAAATAACCGATAAAAGACGCTACAGCAAGGATAGACATTGCTCTTTTTTGACTCCAGATAACACATTCAAAGCTATTTTACTGTTTTTGGTAGCCGCATGAATTCCACTATCTCTGTTTCTTTACCCGAAAATTCCTACGACGTAACCATCTCTCCTGCCAGTCTCCCTGATTTGGGCAGTTCTTTAACTCAATTGAAATTGGGTCAAAAAATTCTTGTTATCTCCAACCCCGATATTTTCGCAATTTATGGGGAAACGCTGGTTAAATCTTTACAAGAAGCAGGATTTGAAGTCTCACATCATTTTATTTCCGCAGGCGAACGCTACAAAACCCTAGATTCTATCGCCCAAGTTTACGATACTGCCCTAGAAAACCGCTTAGAACGTTCCTCAACAATGCTTGCTTTGGGAGGAGGCGTTATCGGTGATATGACGGGATTCGCCGCCGCAACGTGGCTACGAGGCATTAATTTCGTGCAGGTTCCCACGTCTTTATTAGCAATGGTAGATGCTTCCATTGGCGGGAAAACAGGTGTCAATCATCCTCAAGGCAAGAATCTAATTGGTGCATTTTGCCAGCCACGTTTAGTTTTTATTGACCCTTTGGTTTTAAAAACCCTACCTGTGCGGGAATTTCGGGCAGGCATGGCAGAAGTCATTAAATATGGCATTATTTGGGATGCAGATTTATTGACTAAACTAGAGCAAAGCGATCGCCTTGACGATTTAGCTTATATCAATGAAGAATTTCTGCAAATGATCTTAACTCGTTCCTGTCAAGCTAAGGTTGATGTTGTCAATCAAGACGAAAAAGAAGCCGGATTGAGAGCTATTTTAAACTACGGCCATACCATCGGTCACGCAATAGAAAGTTTAACGGGATATAGCCTTATTAATCACGGGGAGGCAGTGGCAATGGGGATGGTAGCTGCCGGAAAAATTGCAGTTCAATTAAATCTTTGGAGTTTCCAAGAAGCTACTCGTCAAGATAAACTGATTGAAAAAGCAGGCTTACCGACTACTATTCCGGCAACCTTAGATAGTACCGCTCTTATCGAGCTTTTACAAACTGATAAAAAAGTGAAAGCGGGTAAAGTTCGCTTTATTCTTCCTACCCAAATTGGTAAGGTTACAATATGCGATCGCGTTCCTTCAACGCTGATTCGAGAGGTGTTGAAGGAAATTAAAAATTAGTTATTCAATAAATAGTAATGACTCAAAAAATAAATGCGAGTGCAGCCTCTCGTTTAACAGCTAAACCGTTTCTTAAATGGGTGGGTGGAAAAGGGCAGTTATTAGAACAAATTTGTCGATTTTTGCCTAATGAATTAGCGCAAGGAACAATCGTTAAATATGTTGAACCTTTTGTAGGAAGTGGGGCTGTATTTTTCTATCTAGCTCAAGTTTATGAATTCAAGCAACTATATATATCCGATATTAACCCTGAGTTAATCCTTGCTTATAAAACAATTCAGCAGAATGTTAATACATTAATCGAATTACTCAATGAGCTTCAAAATAAATATCTATCTTTTAATGAATTTCAAAGAAAAGAGTTTTATTATCATATTCGTTCTCAATATAATTTGCAAAGAAAAGCAGTTAACTTTCAAAACTACAGTGAAACATGGCAAGAAAGAACTGCTCAACTTATTTTCCTCAATAGAACTTGCTTTAATGGACTTTTTCGCGTTAATTCTAAAGGAGAATTTAACGTTCCGATGGGAAAATATAAAAAACCTTTAATTTGCAATTCAGAAAATTTAAAAGCAATTGCTAAAATTTTACAACAAACTGAGATTCACAATAGCGATTTTACCGATTGCGAACAATGGGTAGATTCTCAAACTTTTGTCTATTTCGATCCCCCTTACAAACCCATTAGCGCAACAGCTTCTTTTACTTCCTATTCAAAGCATATTTTCGACGATAATGAACAGTTGAGATTACGCGATTTTTTTCAACAACTAGATGCTAAAGAAGCTAAATTGATGCTAAGTAATTCCGATCCTAAAAACGAAGATCCTAACAATCATTTTTTTGAAACAGCTTACAGTAATTATACGATGGAAAGAGTGCAGGCTAAAAGAAATATAAACAGTAATGCTCAAAAGCGTGGGAAAATTAATGAAATTTTAGTTATGAATTATTAGAGGTTATTGCTTCATGAGGTTTCATTCAACTTTTGTGGATATTGAGGGTAGGGACTGCCGCACTGCGTTCAAAAGCGATCGCTTGAGCGTCCCCCATTTGTCCGTAAGAAAATACCCAAGGTAAATCAGGAGAAATCTGAGATTTAAACCAATCCAAAACGTAAGGACTACCGTAAATCATTAATCCTTCTACTAATCCTGTTTTAATTAATTCTTGATAAAATTGCTGTGCTTTTTCGCTTAATCCGGCACTTCCCCGAAAAGGATTTCCACGAATAAACACTTGTAATAACGTCTTTCTGTTATCATTTTGAGCAAAATCAAGGCTATTTAAATCAATTAATTGTAAATCATAACCTAACTTTTGGGGAATAGCGACTGAGGGAGATTGGCGATCCAAAAAATCACAATTGAGCAAATCGTCAACCACGATTAAATTGCGTTTGCTTACCTTTAACGGAAGTTTTCCACCCTTTCGTATTGAATGTCGTAGAATGTTTTGAGCGGTTTCTACAGAGGCAAAGTTAGATAAATCGCTTAGATTGTAAGCAGATGATTGACAAAAAATCTTGTGTTTCGCCTGCCAAATCCGAGCAACCGATTCATAAATTCTCGCTTCAGAAATCCTTTTCGATTTTACTGCTTCGTAAACTGCTTCTATGGCAACAACGGGGTCAGGAGGCATCAATAAAATGTCTGCGCCTGCCTCAACTGCTAAGACTGCCACTTCCTGCGGTGAAGCATAATTGGCTACACCTGCCATGATTAAAGCATCCGTGACAATAATTCCCTCAAATCCCAATTTATGACGCAATATTCCGGTTAAAATCGCTTTAGAAAGCGTTGCCGGATAAGTTTCATCCCAGGCAGGAATTGACAAATGCGCCGTCATCATGCTATCTACCCCGGCAGCAATTGCCGCTCGAAATGGCACTAATTCTCGTGTTTCTAAGGTAGAAACCGCGTGAGGAATCTCAGGTAAATCCAAGTGAGAATCGGCAGTCGTGTCGCCGTGACCAGGGAAATGCTTAGCTGTTGTTAAGACGCGATAAGCTTGTGCGCCTTGGATAAAGGCTGAGGCTAATTTACTGACAATTTCGGCAGTATCGCCAAACGAACGGACATTTATAACCGGATTTTCAGGATTATTGTTAATGTCTGCAACGGGTGCGAGTAACCAATTAATCCCAATGGCTAACGCCTCTTTTGCCGTAACTTCTCCCATCTGCGTTGCATAATCGATGGCGACTGCAAGATTCTGTTTAGCAATTTCTCCCAATGCCATCAGTGGCGGAAACCAAGTCGCGCCTGCAAATTGTTGGCCTACCCCTTCTTCGATGTCTGCGGCTATCAAAAGAGGCGTTTTTGACCAATTTTGTAGCTGCTGCGTTCTCAGAGACAATTCGGCAGCACTGCCACCTAAGAGAATCACGCCGCCTAAGTTGAGGGTTTCCAAACACTGCTGCAACGTAGTATTAGGTGCTTCCCAAGCGGGATAGCGGATTTGACGATCGCTCAGAAAGCCAGACGCTCGCACGACCACCATTTGAGCGATCGCCTCAGTGAGGGAGAATTGTTGCCAATCGGGTAAAATAGCACTCACCGCAATTCTTCCATTTCTTCTGCCTCTAGCATTTTATCCTCATCGGATTCTGGAGAGTCGTCCCGCAGTTGGTTGAGTAAGTTTAACATGCGATCGCCCCGTTCGAGCGATCGGTCTTCGAGAAATACCACCTCTGGTGTACGCCGTAAGCGGATACGCTGGCCAAGTTCTCGACGGACAAACCCTTCTGACGAACGCAAGCCTTCCATTGTTTGAGCTTTGGCTTCTTCGCTACCGTAGATGCTGACAAAGATTTTCGCGTGTTGGAGGTCATTGGAGACATCCACTTCTATAATGCTCACCATGCCAGCACCTACGCGATCATCTTTAATATCATAAAGTAGCATTTGACTTACTTCGCGCTTAATTAGCGAGGAAACGCGAGAAACTCGACGATTGGTAGCCATCTTTTCCCCCTCTATCTTAAATACGGATATCTTTAGGATTTTATTCCTAAATTTTAGGATTGCATTACCTGAAAGGGGAAGAGATCTAAGACATTGGTTTTCCTTTCAAGGTTTTCTGAGTAAAGCAATCTGTTCTAGTTTATCCTGCCGACAGTCCCAGCATGGCTTGCAAAGTAAAGAAAATAAAGGCCAGAAAACCTGTAAAAATCCCCACAGTAGCGACTGTCGTCACCCGATTTTTAAATAACGGCTTCAGCCAGCCAAACAAAGCAAAAAAGATGCCTAGCGAGACACTGATGAGGTAGGCAGGATAGCGACCGAGATTGATTAAAAAGTCTTTCATGAATCAGGCAGTTTAGTTGCAACTTATGACACTACTATTTCTATTATCGAATAAAGCTGATAGCGGCGAGGTGATTTTCCTGCCAATCTATTGCAAAATTGCTTGAGAACTCCTTAAAGATTGGGATTATCCCCCAAGCGGCGAATAAGGAAGCGGATTTCTTCTAGGACGATGTTGAAACGTTGGTCGTTTTCGCGTCTGTAGGCTTCGGATTCTTGCCTAAGTTGTTGAATTTCGTCATCGCGTTGGTTGTCTCGCTCTATTAGTCCATTGACCGCACCCACAAGTATATCGATGTTGTGATTGGTTTGCTCGACGGACTCAGATAATCCGCTTACGGTTTCTGATAATCCGCTTACGGTTTTTGATAATCCGCTTACCGTTTCTGATAATCCGCCTACAGTTTCCGACAATCCGCTTACGGTTTCTGATAATCCGTTGACTGTATTTGCTAGACTATCTAGCATTTCATCATTCCATCGTTGAGTAGTCATGCATTCTCAGCTAGGTTACAATTTTTACTTCTATTGTAGAGCAGAGCCAACGCTTTCAGAACATACTAGGATATATTAATAAGTAGATATTAGATTTGAGGTTAGGTGTAACCAATGGTACTTGCACCCTCTGAAGAAAAGATGTGGAAAAAATCTAGATCAAGAAATCAAGTAAGTCAAATGACTGACGAGGAAATTAACGCTAAGTATGAGAGAGGAGAGCAAAGAATACTTATTGAAATGAATCGGGAAAAACTTCCGAGTTTTTTCGAGGCTTTGAAAAAGCCTGGATATATGGATGTAAAACCTTTCTACCAAAGAAGACCCCGTTGGGATAAAAAAAAGCAATCTCGACTAATTGAGTCATTTTTAATTAATATTCCTGTTCCACCAATTATTCTTTATGAAGAAAAATATAACTTTTATGAAGTTATGGATGGACAACAAAGAATTACTGCTATTCGTGAATTTTATGAAAACAAGTTAGAACTTACTGATCTAGAATTGTGGCCAGAACTCAATGGTCGTAATTATCATCAGCTTCCTGCAAAAATTAAAGCAGGTATTGACCGACGTTCAATTTCATCTATAGTGCTTATTACTGAGTCTACTTCCAATCCAGAGGAGGC
Organism: Microcystaceae cyanobacterium; assembly: GCA_041743025.1. Classification (GTDB taxonomy): domain Bacteria; phylum Cyanobacteriota; class Cyanobacteriia; order Cyanobacteriales; family Microcystaceae; genus JBGTNM01. The sequence continues at coordinate 8,802 of JBGTNM010000149.1, read as the reverse complement.
ACTTTTTCTTAAACAACGTGCTTTTGAGCGTTTAAATACGGGTGGAATAGATTTAAGTAATCAGGAAGTCAGAAACTGTTTGTATTATGGAAAGTTTAATCAATTATTGCTTGAGTTAGCAAATAACAGTATATTTGCAAAAGCCTGGAAAATTCCCTTAGAAGACCCTAAAAAACTCTTGATTAATAATTTGTATAAAAAGATGGAAGATACTGAATTGATTCTCCGTTTTTTTGCGCTGCGCCATGTAAGTAATTTTCATGGAAAGATGAAAGAATTTTTGGATGCTTATATGATTCAAAGCCTGGGATTTTCGGATCAAGATATCGTAGTTTTAAAAGATACTTTTATTAAAACTATAGAGTTAGCTTATCAAATTTACGAAGAAAACTTATTCAAACCTTACGATGCACAATCTAAGTCTTGGAAAGATAGTGTTTATAAAGCCTACTATGATGCAGTCATGGTTGGATTTAGCCAATATTTAGACAATAAAGATTTATTGATTAAGCGAAAATTCCAAGTTATAGAAGGAACCAAAGAACTGTTAATAGAAGACAAACGAAAGCTTTTTACAGGAGGCGGAAGAACTAAGACTGATATTCAAGATAGAATTAGATTATTTGATAATATGCTCTCTCAAGTCATCGCGGAGTAAACTGCGATGTTTCAGGATATTCTGGAGACAGCACAAAAGAATATTGATACTGTTCGTTGCATTTTAAAGACAAATGAACAGTTAAGAGACAGTATTTATTCGCCAAGCGAAGATGATGATCTTTTAATAAAGAAACTTAAAGAAAATGCTCCTAATATTTTGAGTTGGGCAGTTTTTGATCATTGTGCCTCAGTGACAAGATTATATGCTATTTATGAGCAATTTGTTGAAGATTTAATTAGAGATTGGCTAAAAAACATTCCTAAACTTTACAAAAAATATTCCGAGTTACCAGACAGGATTAAAGATACACATCAGTTAGGAGTTGGAAAAATACTCATTGATTTAAAGAAAGATAAATATAAAAATTTCTCTTTAGAGGCAGTTATTCGTGTATTACTTGCTGGAGTTACTGAACAAGAAGTATATGAACTATTACCAGATGCTTTTGTGATACATGAACAAAATTTAAGGAAAGATATTCTAGAAAAACTATTTACTGAATCTGGCGTAGATAATACATGGAATTGGCTTAAGAACTCTAGGCATATAAAGAGATTTGTCACTGATAATCAAACGACAGCAGAAGGAGAACTCAAAAAATTAATTACCTTACGTAATGAAGCAGCGCATAGAGGAAATATAGATTATATTCTTGGCTTCGAGGAATTAAGAGGATTGTGCGACTTTTTAGAGGTTTTGTGTCAAGCACTTGCTGAGTTAGTAAGTTATCAGGTAATTAAAAAACGCATAGACCTCAAACAAGCTATTAAAATCGGCGAAATTACAGAGTGGTTTTCAAAGAGTAAAGCCGCAGTTTTAAAGTCCGAGATTGGAAATATTAACTTATCGATTGGACAAGAAGTTTTTTTGATAGGTGAAGCTTGTTGTCAATCAGCTAAAATTGAGAATATTCACATTAATGATACTCCCGTTAATCAAGTACAAACAATTCAAGAAATGGAGATAGGATTAAAGTTGAGTGTGGCTGCAAAAAAAGACTTGAAAATATATCTTATTCGTTAGGAAATTCTTGCGACATTAAATTAAATGACTTTATTCTCATTCAATCGCAGCAATTTAGCGACAATCCCAACGACAAAGACAATAACACCACAGGCGATGATATAAGAAAGCGGGTTAGAAAAATTGATAGAAACCGATTCCATGACCCATTTGGGTAATATTGGCGGAACTAAATGGCTTAAAACGAAGGTAATTAATTTCCCTACGAGTACCCAGATGACGACGACTAAGCTGAAATAGAACCAGAGAATTGCTGAACCCGGTTCGGGCCATCCCCAAGGATGGAAGGGTTTTTTAAAGGATTTTCCTTCATACAACCAGTAAGCTACCTGTTTGACGAGGGGATTTTTGCGCTGGGGATTGAAGGCAAAATATTCAGTGTGGCTGAGTAAATGGACTTTTCCGGCTTTGTAAGGAATTTCTTTAGGGTTTATGGAGCTATTATTAGCACTATTAAAGTATTTCGTGAAATCAGCCACCGGATCGGTAGGATCGAAAACATTGAGCCATTCAAATTGTGGCACAAAAACCGATTCATCTAAATTTAACGGCACAATCCCCGGCCAGAGAACGGCAAATTTGCTCAAAGGAGAACCATAAGTCATGAAGCCGCGAAACTTACTAAAAAGGGACTGGCGATCGATGATATCGTCGTTTTGTAGCCAAGCTGGACGTTTAGGGAGCATCTTTCTCGCTTGTTCTGGCGTAAGCGGTTGTTTAGCTTTAGTCGGATGTTGCTGAGACCATTTTTGCCACAAGTTTTGACTTAAATAATTCGGTAAAGCATTATCCGCTTCCATCAATCCATTGAACGCCGCTACTGTTCCCAAACTGTGAGCGAGGACGTACCAGCGATCGTAATTTTCTAGGCTCATCTCGACGTAAGCTTTCACTAAACGCCGCCGGATAGAAACACGAGGCTTATTTCCCAAATCTACAATCGGCCCTTTGCCTTCGCGTGCATCTTGTTGGTACAGGTTGACATCTCCAAGATATTGAACCAAGATATCGGGCCGAATTTCAGAACCTAAGATATTGCGTAAAAAGGTACTTAATAAAGATAGTAAGGGCAGAATGAGAAAAACTACAAAAGAGACAATATAAAGGTAGCCGCGATTCCAAATACTGATGCGAGTATTTTGTTTTTTTAGACTCGGCAGACGCATGGTTTCTTTAGCTGTCCCGAAATAAAGCGGGTCGTATTGGGGTTTCGTCCACAGAGATAAGGCCCACCCCCAAAAACGCAACTGCGACCACCAATTTGTCGGTTCGTCGAGATCGGCCCACCAAAGTTCTTTAAATTCTAAAATAGTAAGAGTGTTATTAGTGTCTCGGACTTCGATCGCTGCGGTGGCAATATTTTCGGCTCGCCAAGTTTGCTGATTGGCTCCATAAGCTGCATCAGCACTGGTATTGATGTTTATATGAACGTCTAATTGGGGATCGGTTTGTAGAACTGAGGCGGTACTTCTAACAACTTCTTCTAAATGCTCGAATTGGCACTGTTCGCCAATTCCATGAACGAGCAGTACGCCGACGCGGGTAGTCTGGGTCATGGCTGATTGTCCTCTATGATGGAAGGTGATAAAAAGCGATCGCGGAGGTTAGGGAAGCCAGACTAATCTACCATAGCCCAGAAACACTGAAAGTCAAAGATTTATTTACGTTTGTTAAAACAATTCAAGCACTTTCTTTTTGCTTGATGGCATAATCCTTAAATCGTTCTAAATCTGCCATAAGCGTTGATTCCACAACACGGCCTAAGATTAAATTATCCATTAATTTCCCCAACCACCCCGGAATATGATAGGCAACCGTCATGCGGACAATGCTGCTATCGTGGCGATCGTAGAAGCGAATTGCGCCGCGATTGGGCAATCCATCGACGGATTCCCATTGAATAATTTGTTGCGGAATGACTTTTAAAATTCGCGAAAGCCAAGTAAATTCAAACCCCCCACTAGCTAATTTCCAACGCGATAAATCGGGGTTATCTTCTAAAATATTCACCGAATCGATCCACTTCATCCAACGCGGCATTTGTTCTAGATCTGACCACAAATTCCAGACGAGAGCGATCGGGACATTAATTTCAATTTGGACGCTATGTTCTAACCAGTTATCAGACATTCGATTTTAGGTAATAGGTAATTTCAATGAACAATAAACTAATTGGAAAGTTTTAGTAAAGGATTGACGGTGGGGTGTTAACTTTAAGATTTTCGGCATTTTCTAAAATTGCTTTAGCAGCTTGTCGTCCCGAAAGCGTCGCTCCTTCCATACTATCAATATAGTCTTGTTGTGTGTAACTCCCCGCCAGGAAGAAGTTAGCAATCGGAGTCGTTTGGGAGGGGCGATAGACATCCATTCCAGGAGCTTCTCGATACAGCGATTGTGCTAATTTAACGACACTATACCAAGTCATATTTAACTCGCGTGACGAGGGAAAAAGGCGGTGAACTTGGTTTAAAACGTGCTGGGCGATCGCTTCATTTTTTTCTTTGATAAATGGATCACCGGGCGTTAAAACGAGTTGCATCAGAGAACCTTGCCCTTTTTGATAGTAATTGCTAGGACTAGCCAAAGCAAGATCGGCAAAACAAGAAAAATCAGCGTCTGCCGTGTAGAGTAAATTATCAATCCCTGCCGCTTTTTCTAATTGTTTGCGCTTTTGGGGATCTTGCATTTCTGTCACCCAACCATCAAAACGCAACTGAACCGTTGCTACTGGAACCGTTTCTAATTTAAAAATATTGTCAAATAACGCCCATTTACGCCATGTTTGCGGCAGTAATCGCTGAATGCCAGGAACATCACAAGCGAAAACGTAGGCATCGGCGGCGATTGTTTCTTCGCTTTCCCCGTTAGCAACGGTGATTCCCGTTACCTGAGTCGGTTCAGCATCAGTATAGTAGATTTCTCGAACGCGACGGCGAGTATAAATTTTGGCCCCTCGTTCCGTTAAATAGTTAACAATCGGTTGGTGCAGATATTCGTCGGGAGAACCTTCTAACATCCGCAACACCGACGCTTCTGGTTTAGCGGCGAAGAACTGAAAAATAGTCAGCATACAACGAGCAGAAATCTGTTCGGTGTCAATGAATCCTAATGCATAGGCAATAGGGTTCCACATTTTTTTGAGGCTGCCGTCATTTCCCCCAGGCTGGCGAAACCAGTCAGCAAAACTGTTCGAATCGAGGTTTCGTATGGTTTTCATCGCCCCTTCAGAGTCTATTAAACCCCAAATTAGGGGACTGGTTCCCAAGGCGAGAGAATTGGCAATTTTGTCAACGGCAGACAGTTGAGAGGTGGTAAAAAACGCCTTCAACCCGTGCAATGGCGCACCTGTGAGGAAGCGAAAATCGAGTTTGCCAATTTTTCCCCCTTCATTGATAAAAGTGTGGACGTGTTCTTTGAGGCGTAAGTTGTCAATTGCCCCCACCTTATCCATCAAAGCAAACAGGTTGTAATAGCAGCCAAAAAAGACGTGCAGCCCCATTTCAATGTGATTACCGTCGCTATCTAGCCAACTTCCTACTTTTCCGCCGACAAAGGGGCGAGATTCAAAAATTTCGACTTCACATCCTGCATCGACCAAGTCGATCGCAGTTGCCATGCCTGCCAATCCTGCACCAACGATCGCAACTCGCATTCTGTCTGTCCTGACTTAAGATTCTTTACATATTGTAATGGTAATCGGTACTATGATTTTGATGATTGAGTGAGAACTATGATTAAGGGAAAAATTTATCATAGTATAATCATTTAGAGAGCATTTATAGTCTCTTGTAAAAAACAGGCGATGTTAGTGAATATTGAATTCGATCTTAAAGAGATTAAAGGTTCTCAAAAGGCTCAAATTTGGACGTTAATCGGAATTTTAGGCAGGGCGTTAATCGGCACCGTTTTCCGCTACATCATCTTTGATTTCCCGCATCAACCTTAGCTAACAAAAGTAAGATGGGCATTGCCCATGCTACACCTTACTAGTTACCGAAACGCACTATCAATTCTTCGCGGGATAATTGCAGTAGCAAGGAAGTATACTCTTGAGGCGGAAGCGTTAATAAGGATTCGATAATTCTAATGAGTTCAGCATCTAATTCTCCGAAGCGAGTTTTAAGCAAATTCTCGATGACTATCCTTTGTCCCTGCTCAATTCCCTGCTCAATTCCTTCTCGGATAGCTTGTTCCCTGTCTTGTTGATACAGTGGTGATAGACGCATAATTAACTCCTGGTCATCTTCATCTAAGCTTTGCGTGATTTCTAGATTTTTTTGTAAGCTATACAGCAATTTTAGAGTCGTCTCCCGATAAGGATTGGTTACTGCCAGGGATTCTAGTTCATTAATCGCCTGTTTTTGCACGTTTCCTCGGCCAAGCAGTCTTAACCACAGCGTATCAGGAGTACGGGGTAACTGATGGATGACGACTATCGCACTTCTCCAAGTAGCCCCTAAAAAATAAATGCCTTCTCCCCAATCCCCCTCTATTGTAGCCCTAACGCCTGAGAGGATTTCACTCGAAGCAGTGGGGGTGAGTATCCATAATCTGGGTAAGTTGACCTCGTTGAGCTTAATTTTATGACGATTAGCTTCCCTTTGCAGTAAGCTTTTAAGTTCTAAGAGTTTTAACAGACAATCCCCAATTTCGTCGGGGGTAACAGGATTGCGAAAGGGTTCTAAAATGGTAGGAGATTGAGAGATTTTTCCTAATAATCCTAAGTGATTAAGCTCAGATTTAGTTTGAGGATAGGGATCAAACCAGATATCAATTTCTCTGACTTCTGAGGGAACACGACGGGGGATTTTGACTTCTCCGTAGGGACTGAGTAATTCTTCAAGATAATCTTTGGCAAATTGGTCATGGATAAATCGGGTCATTCGATGAAAGGATTTTAGATTAAACCACTATAAGGATCTACTGTTTCATCAACAGGAGCATCAATCAAAAAGGATTATGGGATTTGGGAGCAAAAGGGGAAGGGTAAAGGAGAGAAAACACGCGCTTTTGACTCTCTAATTGAGCAAAAGAACTCGTGCCAACCATTTCTTAAACTACCTTTTCCCTTTAACCTTGTCCCGACCTCTGCAAGAAGTCTAATCTTCTTGCAGCCAGCGAACCGCATCCTTAGCGTGATAAGTCAAGATTAAGTCAGCACCTGCTCGCTTAAAGCTGGTTAGCGTTTCTAGCGTCACTTTTTTCTCGTCAATCCAACCATTAAGAGCCGCCGCTTTCACCATCGAATATTCTCCCGAAACATTATAAGCGGCAACGGGAAGGTCGGTAATTTCTTTAATGCGCCAGATGATGTCCATGTAAGCGAGAGCGGGCTTGACCATAACCATGTCTGCTCCCTCTCGAATGTCTAATTCCACCTCTTTGAGGGCTTCTCTGGCATTGCCAGGATCCATTTGATAGGTGCGGCGATCGCCAAATTGGGGAGACGAGTCGGCGGCATCGCGGAACGGCCCATAATAAGCTGAGGCGTACTTGGCTGCATACGACAAAATGGGTGTATCCTCAAATCCGGCTTCATCTAAGGCTTCGCGGATAGCTTGCACGAACCCGTCCATCATGCCAGAAGGGGCAATTATATCAGCCCCCGCACGAGCTTGCGATACGGCCGTTCTTTTGAGTAATTCCAGGGTGGAATCGTTCAATACCCGTCCCGATAAATCCCCCGTTTGCAAGTAACCGCAATGGCCGTGGCTGGTGTACTCGCAGAGGCAGGTATCGGCAATGACCACTAAATCGGGAACGGCTTCTTTGACGGCTGTTGACGCTTTCTGGACGATGCCGCAGTCGTGCCAAGCGCCGGTTGCCTCTTCGTCTTTGTTTTCAGGGATACCAAAGAGGATAATGGCAGGAATGCCCAATTGATAGACTTGTTTGGCTTCTTCGACGATTTTATCGACAGAAAGCTGATAGACCCCTGGCATGGATTTGACTTCTTGAGCGATGCTTTCGCCCCTGACGGCAAATAAAGGATAAATCAAATCGTTGGCACTTAGGGTCGTTTCGCGCACCATGCGGCGCAGTGAGGCAGTCTGTCGCAGGCGGCGAGGGCGAGTGATGGGAAACATAGGCGAGAGAGGGGTAAAAGGCTGATTAACTTAGGGGTACATTTCCATTAAATAACCATACCTCAGTCTAGTGGAGGCAAATTCTACCTTAATGATATTTAATGCGATCGCCTAGCTTGGGGTAACGAACACAACCCCATATCACCCTACAATAAAATGATCTGTTAAAACACAACTGAGTTAATGATCGCGGTAGTTGAATTAACCAAAGATTCATGAGATTGACGCTGTTGTTCAATTGTTTGAAAACTCTGCATAATCGGTTCGATACATCGTCTAGCATCCTCATACCCTCGTTGCTTTAACTCAGCAATGTGTTCGGCACTAAAATCTAGTATGGTACTGATTGAACCCCAGAAAGGAATATCAGAATGATTAATTCTTTGCTCAGGTCTAATTTCAATAATTGCTTGTTTTGGAAAATCGTGACGATTCCAAATCTCTCCATTATCTAAGTGAATAACAATAGCATGAGTACACCCTTTTGCGGCTAAAGCTCCCAAGGGAATATTGTCAGCTAAACCACCATCAACATAAAACTGTCCATCAACTTCTCGTTGCGGAAAGGCAAGAGGAATCGCGGCACTGGCTAACAGTAAATTGTATAAAATATATTCATCTTCAAAATCTTGAGCGCACAACCAATGAGCTTTTGTTCCTGTTTTAGCGCGAATGGCATCTATTCCTGCCATAAGTAAATCATAATCAATACCAGGAATATTCAAGGATGGAAAAACAGTTATCCACAATTCTATACCCTGACGTAATGCCTCAAGGTTTATCGCTTGCCGCATAAATTGCTCAATTGGCTGTGGATCAAAAATTGTATTACTATTGGGAAGAAATCTTAGTTCTTGTAATAATTCAACAGACCATTGATTAAAATGAGGAATAGTTGTTTGAGCTACATAACTTAGGGTTCTGGTAACTGCACCTGCATTAGGTCTAATAATTTGAGCTTTGCCCAGTTTATCCCACAGTTGATTAAGCTCATTAACGCCTTGAAAAAAAGATGGATTAGAGGCTAAAACG
>JBGTNM010000148.1:0-17205 GCA_041743025.1 Microcystaceae cyanobacterium | reverse complement strand
TCGGCAAAAACTTTAAGCTTATTAATTTTTTATTTCAATTTTTTGCTAAGTATAATCTTTTTAATTTTCCTAACTTGAAAAGATTTGATGCCTTTTCACAATTCATATAGGATTGCTATATAACGTTTAGTAACAATCGCGTCCTATTTTGGCGCGAACTGCTAAAGTAAGAGATAAGAAGCTCTCAAGCTTTCCTGGCAGATAAAACAGCCAAGTTCTACAAAAGTAAAACGAGGTAAATCAAAGCTGTTAATACTAACCTCTGTCTCGCCATCTAACGCCAACACCCAAACCGAAAACGGACAATTCCTCATCTTGGTCTAATCGGGAAGCTAAGCGATCGCTGTTGTTAACTAATCGGCGATGTTGAGTCTTCAAATAGGATTAATAGATAAGAGGAGTTCAACCGGAGAGTAAGGCTTGGGTGTTGTTGTTTGTCGGCATAGCCAGGGAGAATCTAAATCAGATGGTAAAGCGAAAAAACACAGAGGCAACCAGACAAGCGTTGCTAGAAAGCAATCACCAAGCTTTATTGGCTGTTGTGTCCACCATTCGGCAATCACTGGAACTTGATAAGATCTTGCAAGCGACTACTGAAGAACTCCTCAGATTTCTCAGTGCCGATCGCGTAGGCATCTATTGCTTCGAGCCAGGTTCGGGCTGCACTAGTGGAGAATTCGTCGCCGAAGCCGTCAAAGCACCCCACCCTTCGATTCTGGGGGTCAAACTGCAAGACCACTGTTTTGGACAAGATTACAGCCTATCTTATCAACGCGGACGCATTTGGGTGGTAGAAGACTTCGAGCAAGTCGAGATTCATGAATGCCACCGCAGCCTCATCGAACAGTTAGGGTTTCGCGCCTGTGTCGTCGTTGCCCTCCTACAAAAGGAAAAGCTTTGGGGGTTACTCGCCATCCATCAATGTATCCACCCCCGTCAGTGGCAAGCCGCCGAAATTGAGTTTTTACAGCAGATATCTTTGCATTTGAGCATTACCATTCAACAGGCAGAACTCCTCGTCGAGCAGCGACAGCAGACACAAGTGCTATCTTCAGCTATCGTCCATACCATAGGGCAAGAAAAAGCTGCCGCCAGAATTGTCGAGAAAATCCGGCGATCGCTCGACCTCAAAACCATTTTTCAAACGACAACCCAAGAAATCCGCCATCATCTCAACAGCGATCGCGTAGCTATTTTCCGCTTTCATGCTGATTGGAGTGGAGAATTTATCATTGATTCAGTCGCGCCTGGCTGGAGTTCCGTCTTGCAGAAACAGCAAAATCTGCCAAAAGTCCAGGCTGATGTCAACCTGTGCAGCATTCGAGACCTACAAAAACCCCAAACTGCCGATACCTACATCCAGACTAGTCGCGGAGAAATCTTCAGTTCCCGCCATGTCTACCGGGTACAGGATGATATCTATGAGTGCGGCTTTCCTGCGGGTTACCTTCGCCACTTAGAATCCTACCAAGCCCGCGCCTACATTATCGTCGCGCTCTATAAAGGAGAGCAGCTTTGGGGCTTGTTGGCAACCTATCAAAACAGCGGCCCCCGCTATTGGACGGCTCAGGAAATTAATTTCATGGTGCAGATAGCAGAACACTTAGGGACAGCTTTGCAACAAGCTGACTTGTTCGCTCAAACCCAACACCAAAACGAACAACTGCAAACCGCGTTGACTCAAACTCTGCAACAACAAGCCGCCAACCTCACTAGAGCAGCCGAATGGGAGCGATCGCTCTCGACGGTCATTGACAAAATCCGGCGTACCCTCGACCTGGCTACCATTTTCCAAACCACTGTCACCGAAGTGCAAAAACTGCTAGGGGTAGAACACATCGCTATCTATCGCTTTGACAGCGACTTTGGCGGAGAATTTATTTTTGAATCAGACCCGACAGATTTTCTGCCGCTCGTGGGCAAACAATGGGACGACGAACATCTCATAGAGACTCATGGCGGCAAATTTCAACAAAATCAATCCTATGTGGTTGAGGACATTCATCGGGAGGGTCTATTTTCGCCGTGTCACATCAATGCACTAACCTCCTTTGACATCCGCTCGCTGGCAGTGGTTCCTCTGTTTCAGGGGGAAAATCTTTGGGGACTACTAGCCGCTTTTCAGCACAGTTGTCCCCGTCAATGGCCAGCCGATGAGGTGAAATTACTCCAGCAGGTAGCTCACCATCTGGGCGTTGCCTTGCAACAGTCCGCTTATTTGCAACAAATCCAAGACTATGCTACAGAACAATCCCTGGCCGTTCAGCAAGAAAAAGCGCTGTCGCAGGTAATTGACAAAATTCGCCGTACTCTAGATTTAGAAACTATTTTCCAAACCACCGCTACAGAAGTGCGCCAACTGCTGCAAGCCGATCGCGTGGCCGTGTTGCAGTTCGCTGCCGATTCAGACAGACAAGAAGGAACCTTTGTGGCTGAAGACGTACTACCGCCTTTTAACGCCACGCTCGCCCAAAAAATAGAAGGCTTTTGCTTTGTTGAAGGCTACGCGGCTGACTGCCTGCCAGGATCGATTTGTGCGATCGCCGACCTCTCGCAAACTCAATTAAACCAGTGCTACGAGCAAACCTTAACTCACCTTCAGGTCAAAGCCTGTTTAGTCGCCCCCCTACTTAAAGGCGACCAACACTGGGGCTTACTCTACATCCATCAATGTGCGACATCCCGCCAGTGGCAAGCCTCAGAAATTGAATTTGCCAGCAAAATCGCTGTTCACCTAGGGGTAGCTCTACAACAGGCAGAATTACTCGCCCAGACCCAAAAACGCTCCGAACAACTGCAAAAAGCTCTGGCTCAGGTGCAGCAACAAAAAGAAAACCTGACCTTAATTGCTGCTCAAGAACGCGCCTTGACGAGGGTAATCGAGCGCATCCGCCAAACCTTAGATATAGAGACTATTTTTGAGACAACCACCCAGGAAGCACGGCTGATGTTCAACTGCGATCGCACGGTGGTCTATCGTTTTGCTGCCAACTGGAGTGGCGAATTTCTCTACGAGTCCTTTGCCCCAGGCTGGGAACCGCTCATTGACAACCCAAACGAAGCACCCGTTTGGAACGATACTTACCTGCAAGACACGCAAGGGGGACGCTATCGCTTCCACGAATCCTTCGCTGTCGATGACATCCACCAAGCGAACTTAACGCCTTGCCACATCGACAGTCTGATCCACTTTCAAGTGAGAGCGTTTGCCCTCGTTCCGGTGTTTGTCGGTGAACAACTGTGGGGCTTGTTAGGGGCTTATCAGAACGCTCAGCCCCGTCATTGGCAATCACGGGAGTTGAATTTACTGGCGCAGTTGGCCAATCAATTGGGGGTAGCGGTTTCGCAAGCGGGATTGCTCTCGCGTACTAAGCAGCAATCTGAACAATTACAAGCAACGCTGACCGATCTCAACACCATCGTCGATAATTTAGCGGACGGACTGCTCGTCACCGACATTCTAGGGCGCATTACCCGCTTCAATCCGACTTTACAATCGATGTTTGACCTAGAAGGGGTCAACCTAATTGGCAAGCATTTAACAGAGATTTTTCCGCCTGCGTTAGCCGCTTTAGGGAAGAAAGCCGAACGCTACCAGCAAAAAGTTGTGACAGCCGAAGTGGACTTGAGTCGAGGCAGAGAAGGTCAAGCTCTAGCCACAAGTGCCCTCAAAGAATCTCAAGGCGAAGAAGGAGAACAGTGCCTCGGTACAGTCATTCTCATTCGAGACGTGACGGCAGAACGCGAACTTGATCGCATGAAAACTGATTTTCTGGCAACGGTATCCCACGAACTACGTACCCCGCTTACTTCTATCTTGGGGTTTGCCTCGATCATTGACGAAAAACTCAACACCTTTATTTTTCCTGCCGTCAGTACCAAATTCCCTCGCGTCGAAAAAGAACTCGGACAAGTCAAGCGAAACCTGGGCATCATCGTCTCTGAGTCAGAACGGCTGACAGCCTTGATTAATGACGTACTCGATATTGCCAAAATGGAGGCCGGACAAGTCGAGTGGAACTTTCAACCCTTCAACGTAGCTGACCTGATCGAACGGGCGATCGCTGCAACTTTCCCACTATTTAAAGCCAAGCAGTTACGCCTGATTAGCGATTTCCCCTCTGACTTGCCAGCGATTGTGGGCGATGAAAACCGCCTGCTGCAAGTCATCATTAACCTTTTGTCCAACACCGTCAAATTTACCGAAAAAGGGTCAGTTACCTGTCGCGCCTGGGCAGATCACAGCCAACTGTTGATCAGCATCACTGATACCGGCATCGGCATCGCCGAAAATGACATCAGTAAGGTCTTTGAACGCTTTAAACAAGCTGGCCCCATCCTGACTAATAAACCAAAAGGAACGGGATTGGGCCTGTCAATTTGCCAGCAGATTGTCGAATCTCACGGCGGCAAGATCTGGGTTGAAAGTTGCATAGGGCAAGGCAGCACTTTTTTTGTCAGCCTTCCTTTTCAGCCCAAGTGTCCGGCAAAGACCTGCGATGCCCTAACTGCCGATTAAACGCGCCCGATGAAAAAAGTTTTGATTGCTGATGACGAACCCAACATTCTCATTTTGATGGAACAAGCACTCGAAACGCTTGAAGATGAACACCAAGTTACCCTCTTGACGGCAGACAACGGCGCAGACGCACTAGAAATCATTATTCAGCAACGTCCTAATTTAGTTTTTCTAGACGTGATGATGCCTCAGTTGAGTGGACTGGAGGTCTGTCAGAAGGTCAAACACGAGCTTCAGATTCAAGATGTTTATATTATCTTGCTAACAGCTAGAGGACAAGAGTTTGATCGACAAAGTGGCATGGCGGTAGGTGCCGATTTATACATGACCAAACCCTTTCGCCCCAGAGAGGTTTTAGCAAAAGCGCAAGAGGTCTTGGGAATCAATTATAATTGAAGGCTAAGGCCAGCTTAGGCACTTAAATGACTTTTATCAAACTAAAAAAGCTCCTAGCCAAGCCAAAACTACGTTCCCTCCTCCAATCTCTCCTCGAAGCCTTGGACTCTCCTGCTGTTATTAAGGATGTTGAGGGAAATATCCTATTAGGTAAGATTTTTGAGCAGGCAGTTGAGCGATATCCGATTGCAATTGAGGCGCAGATAATCGGTTGGGTAGAAGGCGATCGCAAAGTAGCGACTATTGCTGATAGTTTAACTTTCGCAGCATTGCAGGAATTAGAGAAAAAACATTTAGCCGCAGAGACATTAGATAAATACGAAGAACTTAATTTTCTTTACGACATTTCTAGTAAAATTTCAACCTGTTTGAGCATTCAAGAAGTCATAGAAGTTGTCATAGATGAAGCGAAGAAGCTCATCAATACTACTGAAATTTCATTTATGCTCATCAATCGCCAAACAAGCGAATTAGAAATCATTCAACTTCAGCACAATCAACTGCAAAGAACGGCGGGAACTATTAGCGGAATTGAAGGACAAGTTATGCGTTCTGGTAAGGCAGAAATTGTCAATAATATCTCTCAAGATTCTAGCTCTTTAGGCGAATTGAATGCCATTAGCTCTTTGATTTGTGCGCCGCTAACCGTTCAAAATCAAACGATTGGTGTGATTACCATCAGCCACACTGAACCAATTGATTATACGACAGAAGATTTAAAACTTTTTTCGGCTTTAACCTCCCAAGCAGCAACCGCCATTCAAACCACTCAATATTACGAACAACTTAAAGAATATTCTCGAACGTTAGAAAAAAAAGTAGTAGAACGCACTCAAGAATTAGCAGAAGCCAACGCGAAATTACAAACCGTCAATCAAGAATTAAACCGAATCGCTACCACAGACGATCTGACACAAATCCACAATCGACGTTATTTTAACGAGTATCTTCTGCAAGAATGGCGGCGACTCATGCGCGAACGGCATCCGATTTCATTAATTATATGCGATGTCGATTATTTTAAATTATATAACGACCACTACGGACATCCACAGGGCGATCAATGTTTACAAAAAGTAGCAGATGCAATGGAAAAATTGGTCAAACGTCCTGCGGATTTAGTTGCTCGTTATGGCGGCGAAGAATTTGCGATTATTCTTTCTAATACAAATGGTTTGGGTGCGGCACAAGTGGCTGAGGATATCCGTCTAGCTGTTCTCAATCTTGGCATTTTTCATCCTCTCTCTAAAGTCCATCAATTTGTCACGCTTAGCTCAGGAATAGCCACAACAATTCCCTCGCCTGAACTGTCACCTGAAACATTAATTAATATGGCTGATAAAGCTCTTTATGAAGCGAAAGAAACAGGTCGCAATTGTTATTGTTTAAAAGCGGTTCGTCCTAAAATATTATAAATAAGGCAGGAGGGATAATTATGACCACGATCAATACTGAAACGATTTCTCCTGATATTATCTGGCGCTTAAGTGTAGAAAATTATCACGCTATGATTGAGTCGGGCATTCTGACTGACGATGATCCGGTAGAATTATTAGAAGGTTGGCTTGTTATTAAAATGGCGAAGAATCCTCCTCATCGCTTAGTTACTGGTTTAATCCGAACTGAATTAGAGAAACTTATTTCTGGGGGGTGGTATGTGGACTCTCAAGAACCGATTACTTTAGCCAATAGTGAACCTGAACCTGATGTTATGATTGTTCGAGGGAATAGACGGGATTATCTTGAACGCCATCCAGAGGCTAAGGAGATTGCATTAGTGGTCGAAGTGGCTGACACAACCCTTCCCCGTGACCGTAATTTGAAAAAACGCATTTATGCAGCAGCAAAAATTCCGGTTTATTGGCTTGTTAATTTGATTGAAGAACAGATAGAAGTTTATACACAACCCTCTAATACGCTTGAACAACCTACTTATCAAAAAAGAGAAGATTATCAGCGATCGCAGTTACTTTCTGTTGTCATTGAAGGACAAGAAGTAGGTCAATTGTTAGTGGATAAATTATTGCCTTAGAATTCAAAATTCTAGAAACCCGTTTTCTTCAAGAAAACGGGTTTCTACCGTTATTCTACGGGTAGGATTTCGGTATATTCAAAATTACTCAGACTGCGTTTGACTAAGGGGTATTTTACGCCATTTAATTCAATAAAATCTTCTTGACAATTAGGTTTAGGAGAGTGATAAACTAAGACGTACTGTTGTCCGATAAAACGCTCGGTTTCTTCTGCTACTTCGGTACGCCATTGCGTTTTGGTGGCGAGAATCACTAATTGATTTGCTAACTGAGGAATCGATTTTGCTACCTGGCGGCGATAAATTTCATCTAGACTGCCAAAAGGAGAATCCATGACGATAGGAAAAGTACTAGTATCTGGCCCCATTAGGGTGTTTTTTTGACTCCATTCTCGGACGCGATCAATAATTCCTCCAATAAAAGATAGGCTCAAAATTTGATTTTCTCCTGTCGAAGCAGCAACCGGAATCGCAACACCTGAAGTATTTTCAATGAGGGTTAATTCATAGTCTTTATTTAAGTGAGGAAGATAAGGAGTAAAGGAGATAGAACTAAAAATTTCTTGTACTCGCTTTTCTAATGACAGTCGAAACTGTTTTTCTAATCGAGTTCTAACGTCTGTCAAGCGATCGCTTGCTTCTTGAGTTGCTGCAATTCTACGCTGAGCCAGATTTTGTTTTTCTTCTTTGAGTTTTTGTCTAACAAGTTGCTTGTCAATCGTTTCGATCTCTTTACTAATAGCCGTAATTTGCTGTTGGTTTGCACCCTGTTCTAAAATTAATTCGCGGATGCCATCATCTATTTCATCGAGGTTTTGTTGTAAGACTTTAATATCTTCATCAGGAAAATGTCTGAATTTATGACTAATTTTATCAATGTCGCTTTCCAGACTCGATAGTTCTGTACGCCATTGATTAATTTTCGTTTGTTCTGTATCTATTTCTTGCCAAAGATCGCCTGTTTGTTGCGCTAGATTGCTCACTTGAGATTCAAGGCGAATTGCCGCTTCCTCAACATCAGCCATTCCTGCTTGATTCAGGCGTTCTTGAACTTGATCATAAGCTTTTGTCCCTATAATTAATTCTCTCCCACAGATACATTGTTGACTTTCAAGCAATTGTTGAACGAAGGGTTGTTTGATGCCACTGGGTAGTTCTCCTCGCTGACGTAAATCTGCCATAAGAACATCAAATTTTTCAATAATATTGCATAAAAAAAATAGGTAGCCTCGACTCGATAGAGACTGCTTTAGACGGTTTTTAGCCTCTAATAAATGATGGCGTGTTGCTCTTTCCTGTGCTTCGAGTTTGTCTTTAAGTTGTTTTAATTCTTCCGCGCCGCTCAACTCAAGCAAGCGTTGGGAAAGCTGTTTTTTTTCGGCTTGTTTTAGGGTTAATTGAGTGACAATATCTCGTTGATACTGTTGCAAGCGATCGCTTTCTTTTAATAAGTTACTATGTTCTTGTAATAATTGCTTTGTCTGGTTATCGCCAATCGCTTTAAGTTCATCTTGTAGCGTTCGCTTCGCTTTTTTTAAATGCTCAATTGAGCGATCTAATACTTTAATGCCTAAAAGTTCTTTCGTATCTTCTGCAATATGATTGCGATTTGCCTGTCGAAAAATGCGATCAATATGTTCTCCATCAAAGAAAAAATAGTGATGCAAGCTTTCAGGCAAAATACGGTTGATAATTTCATCGGGTTGCTGGAGAGGAGGATACCACCTACCATCGTCGCCTGCAACTAACATGAAATATTGATTTTGGCTGTATTGAATTTTGCCATCGCGATCACGGCAGGCATAACATTTACGTTTGACTTGATAGCGTTTGTTTTCATGCTCAAAGTAGATTTCTACCCAACATTCAACCGAAACACCAGTATCAACTTCTGTAATTGCTTGTTTGTTAATCAGTAATTCAGGAGAAGTGAAAGCGGCAGTGAATTGTTCGTAGAGAACCCAAGTAAAAGCATTGAGTAACGTCGTTTTTCCGGCCCCGTTGTTACCATGAATAATCGTCGTATTTTTTTCTCCAGACGCTAAATTTATTTCTGGTGTTTTGCCATAAAATTGTCGAAAATTGCAGAGCTTGATCGAAATGAGTTTCATTGAATTATTTCTTTAATAATCGTTAAAATATCTTCGTTGATGTTACGCGGTGCTTTAAGATAGAGTTTGTCTTTTTCGAGTTGTAAGACTCGTTCAATAATTTGACGGATTTCTGGTGAGGCTGTTGCGATCGGTTCTTGGACTTGATTAATGTTTGATTCTTCACTCATAACAATTTGCTAGCTCTCATCTTAATTTAATCTGTCTCAATTATAGTAAAATTGTAATGTTTCACGGGCCTAACCATCTAAATTAAATATTCGTTTTTGCCTTTTGCCTCTGGCAATCATGCGATACCTCAACCAGTAATTTAAATAGTCTACAGCTTATGACCTTAATTCGCCTGCCGAAAGCTTGGGAAATCTCCGAAAACCAGATTACCCCCGAAACCCTCTATTGGAACCGCCGCCACTTCCTAAAAACTCTTGTTGGCGTAGGAGTAGGAATTAGTTTATCGTCTGTGATTGGGTGTACCAAATCTCGATCAGAGGAATCCTTAGAACAGAGTCTCAAATTACCGCCTATTGAATCGGCGCAAAAAAATCCAGCATTTGTAGCAGTTGATCGTCCCATTACTGATGAATTGTTAGCGGGAAGTTACAACAATTTTTATGAATTTGGCGGAACGAAAAATATTTGGATGCAAGCACAAAACTTACCCACCGAAAACTGGAAAGTAGAAGTAACGGGATTAGTCAAAAATCCTAAAACTTACGACATTGATGATCTAAAAAAACGCTTTCCACTTGAGGAGAGAATCTATCGCTTTCGCTGTGTCGAAGCTTGGTCAATGGTATTGCCTTGGATTGGTTTTCCCATGAAGGCTTTAATCGAAGCCGTTGAACCGAGCGATCGCGCCAAGTTTGTCCGCTTTACCTCATTTTACGATCCCAAGATTACTACTGGCCCTGGACTGCATCTAGGGGGTCTTCCCTGGCCCTATCAAGAAGCCTTGCGTATCGAAGAAATGGCGAATGAATTAGCGTTTTTTGCTTTAGGCATATACGGTCACGATCTGCCTAAACAGAACGGCGCACCCCTCCGAATGGTAACTCCTTGGAAGTATGGATTTAAGGGTGCAAAATCGATTGTTAAAATTGAATTTTTGGACACTAAGCCTGCCACTTATTGGAATACATTGGTTCCCAATGAATACGATTTTGAAGCCAATGTCAATCCAACGAAACCACATCCGCGTTGGTCACAAGCAACCGAAAAATTTATTAGTAATGGCCCTGGTTTATCTTGGAAAATCAAAGAAACTCTACCTTACAATGGCTATGGAGAATATGTTGCTACTTTATATAATTAATTGGCTTGAAGACTGACTAAAAGGTAATATCAAATCCGTTTGAATGGCTGTGACAAAAACGAATGGTTGTAGGGGCATGGCAGTGCCATGCCCCTACGGATATGTGGTGATTTACTGTTGTTGAGCAAAATAAGCATTGAGGGCATCATTGATGATTTGGTTCATCGGCCTGCCTTGTGTTATGGCGGTTTCTTTGAGGCGGACGAACATTTCATCGGGAACGCTGACGCGGTTTTGGTTTTTGCGACTGCGACGCGCTTTCAATGGCTTGCCGGGAATGTAGGTGGCAGCAAAGGCCCTCAGATGCTCAAATCCCGCTCGACGGCAAAACTGTCCGAAGCTTTCCCCGTCGAGTTTCTGCTCTTTGAAACAGACAAACAGAGGTTCTAGGAAGGTTTCTAGCTGCTCGATGGGTAATTTATCGACGTAAGCTTGTGCTAGTTCCGTCTGATCGGGCGTTCCTCCCAACCAGATTTGATAAGCCTCTGGTGCGCTGCCAACCAATCCCAATTCTGCCATGTAAGGACGGGCGCAGCCGTTAGGACAGCCTGTCATGCGAATGACGAAGTGTTCATCGCTCAATTCGAGTTTATTTAATAAGAGTCGAATGCGATCAACGATTGCTGGTAAGTCTCGTTCTGATTCAGTAATTGCCAGTCCACAGGTAGGAAGGGCAGGACAAGCCATCGAATAGCGCACCAAGGGGTCAATTTCTTGAGGATCGGTTATGATGCCGCGTTGGTGGAGAATGTCTTCAAGAGCTTCCTTGTGAGCAGGATCTATCTCGTAAAGAATGGCGTTGTGGTTGGGAGTCAGCCGTATCGGCAGTTGAAACTGTTCGACAATCTCGCGCAGGGCGGTTTTGAGTTGGAAGCTACCTTCGTCTTTAACCCGTCCGTTTTCGATGGAGATGCCTAAAAAGAGCTTGCCATCGCCTTGTTCGTGCCAGCCTAGATAATCTTGGTATTTCCACTCTGGCAGGGGTTTAAACGGTTGTACTGACTTGCCAAAATATTCTTCGACTTTGGCGCGAAATTGCTCAACTCCCCAATCTTCGAGCAGGTATTTCATGCGGGCGTGGCGACGATTGACGCGATCGCCGTAATCCCGTTGTGTGGCGACAATGGCTTTGATCAGGTCGTAGATGTCTGCCTTATCAACATAGCCGATGGGATCGGCCATGCGGGGAAAAGTTTCTTCTTTGTTGTGGGTACGTCCTAATCCCCCACCGGCTAGGACGTTAAATCCTTGTAAATCTCCCGCTTCATCGGTAATGACCACCAATCCGACATCGTTGGTATAAATATCGATGGAATTATCGCCCGGAATAGTCACGCCGCATTTAAATTTGCGGGGCATATAATGGTCGCCGTAGAGGGGTTCTTCATTATCGGGAAAAATTGTGCCTCTACTGTCGCGTATTCGGGCTGCTTTGACTTCAGGAGATTCTTCGGCACTGAGCGCTTTTTCGCCATCGAGCCAAATTTCATAGTATGCACCCGTTTGGGGACGCAGCAAATCGGCTATTTTATCGGCGTATTCCCAGGTATACTGGTAGTCGGAACGGTTTTTATAGGGGGCAGGTGGGGCCATAATGTTGCGGTTGACATCCCCACACGCGCCGAGAGTCGATCCCAAGTTGCGGACGATCGCGCTTATGGCTGCTTTGAGATTTGTCTTTAAGATTCCATGCACCTGAAAGCCTTGACGGGTGGTAATTCGCAGGGTATGGTTGCCATATTCGTCACAGAGGCGATCGAGAGCTAGATACAATTGCGGGGGAATGAATCCGCCAGGATTGCGAGTACGCAACATGAATTGATAGTCTTTTTCTTGACCTTTGACCCGATTATCTCGATTGTCCTGTTGGTAAGAGCCATGAAACTTGAGAATTTGAACGGCTTCTTCGGTAAAATGGGTCGTATCTTCTAGCAGTTGTGCCGCTAGCGGCTCTCGTAAATAGTTACTTCGTTCCTTAATTCCTTCTAACTTGGAAACCTTTTGGCTGGGTGAAAGGGGAGTTTTGACCATTGGAATGATTTAGATGACTTACTGAGCAGTTATTCTGGAGTGTAATTTGTCTGAGATTTTTGGTACTTGAGTTATTTTAACGCTTTCATGACACCCTAATTCTTTAAAAATTGTGACACAGCTGTCGTTCAGTCATCAGTTATCAGCCTTACTATTTATCTAAGACTTCTGATACATTTTTCTCAATCACTTGACGCTGTTGCTCGTCGTATCCCCAACGTTGGAAAAAAGCCGTATAACTGCCTTCTTCATCGCTAGCACAGTTGCGTAATTGCTTTAATTTTTCGGTAATTAAATCAAGTTTTAAGGCTTTGATCAAATGAGTCGTTTGCTGGCGAACGCTATCTGAGCCTCGTGCCATTTCCTCGTTCTTATTGCGTCGGTGAGTAATTGCCATAGCAGAAGACATTGCTAGATTTTTGACTAACAGTTCGCTGACAATTTCCGGCGACGATTTAAGCGCAGACACAACCGATTGAGAGGTAGAATCTGCAAAAGCGTGATCGTCGGTTAAATAAACCACCAAAAAGCCTCTAGCCCCATTTTCGCTCTTAACAAGCTCAGTAATCCTCGTTTGAATCTCTGATGGACTGATTTTTCCAGTTGCCATCTCTTCTCGTAAATCTTGGGTTAAATTAATGGCTTTTTCAAAGGATAAGTTTTCTGGAATTTGCCAATTCATCTGCTATGTTCCTCACTAAAGTTAGGACTGTCTGAGTCGATAATGTCTTCAGTAGAAGTCTTCCAATATCTGACGCAAGGAGCTAGGGTAATTAAATCTTCGATATTTACTTTCATTGTATGACAAATGCGATCCAGTGGTAGGTCATTGGCATCGTAACCAAAAGGATTTTCAATTTCGATGCCAATTTCCTCAATACCAAAGACAGTAAAACTAATTAAAGCGACGATAGGAGCCGTCATCCATTGTGAATCATTAACAATTTGAAAAGGAAGCGTAAAGCAGTAAAGAAAGAGTAATTGTTTGAGATGGATGGCATAAGCTAGCGGAATCGGGGTTTTAAGAATGCGTTCGCAAGAACCTAAAACATCGACCATTACATCTAATAATTGAAACATTTTGACAACTTGATAGACATTTAAGCGATCGCGTTCGTATTGTTGTTGTAAGTAATCGCCAATCCAGAAGGCAACCTCTAGCGGAGGATTGTTCATGCTTTTTAATTTTTCATACCATTGATAAGGCATAAATTCTGCCAATTCTTCATTAACCATTTCGCCTCTTAAATGAATTTTAGTGGCAATGGCGAAGGCAATCAAAAGGCGTAGAGTAGCTATTTTCTCAGTTCTATCTTGCGGGGTTCCTTCTCTGACAGTTATCCAAATGGTACGGGAAAAGTTGCGAGTTGTATTGACTAATGTTCCCCAGAGTCTGCGGCCTTCCCAAAATCTTTCATAGGCGGTATTGGTACGAAATACCAACAGCAATCCCAAGACAATACTGGGAATAAAACTACTGTCTAATGGCAGAGAAACGTTAATATTAAAAGCATATAAAAGGGAAATCATAAAACTAAAAATAGCACAGATCATGACCCTCGGCAAAATTGCAGGAATGACGGAACCTCGCCATTCTAAAAGAGTACGGAACCAACCTGAATCGTTTGAAAAAGAGGACTTTTTGTTTTTAGCTTTCATACCCATACTTGCTGGCTAATTTACTATTGATTTAATCGAGCCAATAACTTTTTCTCATGGTTTCTCCTATCGTGACATTAATTTGAGCGCCGAGCAGCATAGCGAGAGAACTCAACTGAAGCCAAAGGAGAAGAATTACCCCCGTTCCTAATGTCCCATACGTTAAATTATAATTGCCAAAATTACTCACATACAGTCGAAACAATCGTGAGATCAATGCCCACAATAAAGCCGAAAATACGGCACCAGGAATTAAAGGAGTTCTTGCCTGCCAACGGCTGACCCCGTAACGATATATTGTGGCAAAAGTTGCTGCTAGAATAATCAAAGCTGCTGTCCAGCGAATATAATTCCAAATAGATAAAATTTCCAAGGAAAATATATTTGCTTTTGCTAAAATAAAACGGAGTAACCAATCGCTAATAAAAATCAAAAAAGACGCAACAAATAATAAGCTAATCGTGCCAAGCGTGAGAAGAATTGAGATTAATTTTGCTTGCCAAAACGGACGTTGTTCTCGTTCAGGAATTTGATAAATTCGATCCATCGCCACCATGGCCGTTCCCACTGCTCCTGAAGCTAACCATAGTGCGATCGCAAAACTAATCGAAAAAACTTGTTCTCCTTGAGGAATACGAACTTGTCTGATAAATCCACGAATTAAATTTAAAACTTGTTCTGGTGCAAAAAGAAGTAACTGTTGCGAAAGATAATCGACTTTATGTTGTTCAATATTTAACGCTCCAATCGCCGTGAGAACTGCCACAATTGTGGGAAATAAAGCTAACAAATTATTATAAGCCATTTGAGATGCTAAGCCAAAAAGTCTCTGCCTGCCAATTTCTTGAAGAATTTGCCAAAGAAGGGAAAAGTTTAAATGACGGCAATAATCATACCAGCGAGTAAGTTTCATGAGAACGTGCTAAGACTCTCGTGCAGTTTAGCGCATTTTGTCAGAGAGACTCCGCCTTGTAAAGGCGGAGCTTCCTCTGACTTCGTCAGATTTCAGTCGCTAGATAAACAGAGCAATTTAACTTAAAAGTGGGTGAATTAAGCAACAGTTTCGGCGGAAGGAACAAAAACAGCCAACGCTTGCGGAATCACCCGAAAAGTGGCGGGGGTTTGCGCTGTAATTTCGCCATCAGTATTGATATCTTGGGGTTTAGTCGTCAAAATTTCGACAGTTTCTCCCTGAAATGTTTGCACGCAGGAGAGAAGGTTTTGCTGTCCCTGTGGTAACCGATGCAAGAGGGGAAAGATTTGCCACCAGTGTTCGAGTTCTAAACTGTAGATATCGAGGCGACGGTCATCAATCTTAGCATCTTCTGCGATCGCCATGCCACCCCCGTAAAAACGTCCGTTACCGACGGCAATTTGAATCGTTCTCACCCTAATTAATTCGTCGTCATTAATGCGAATTTGAGCGCGAAAAGGACGGGTTTGACTGAGAACTTGGATTGCACTCAAGGCGTAAGCGAGAATTCCCCAGCGACGTTTAGCACCTTTTGACAGGTTCTCGGTAATTTGTACGCTCAATCCCAGACTGGCAACATTAAAAAAATGCTTGCCATTCACCCAACCGAGGTCAATTTGTTTAATTTGACCATCAGCGATGACACGACACGCTTCAGGGATAGTAAGAGGAATTTGTAGCGTTCGAGCGAGATCGTTAGCGGTTCCTAAAGGTAAAATTCCTAGAGGACGCTTCATTTCAACTAAACTATCGGCAACCGCATTGAGCGTTCCATCGCCGCCACCCACAATAACAACATCTACTTGCGGTGCGTATTGACGAACAACTTGGTTAAGAGATTCGGAACGCTTGACAGGAACAGATGTTAACTCAAATTCTAATTCATTGAGAGCATCGATCACCTTAGCAAAATTTTGCTGGCCTTTGCGAGAGTGGCGGTTAATTAATAACAGGGCCCGTTTTGTCATAAGATTAGATTAAAGAATTGTCATTGAGTTGGCGTTAAATACTCTTTGAGCGGATTTAACAAAATACCAAGAATTTTATCAATTTCTTTAATATAATATTCTACTACATCAATGGTTACTTGTTTGCCTTCTATCGTTAAAAATTTCCAGATCGTCCCAGTGGTCACTGCTCCATAAATAATACCTATTTTGTTTCCTTGTCGCTCGTTAAAAACCTGTGCGCCAATCATACTGGCAACACACTGTCCCAATCCTCCTATAATATTTTCATTTTTAGCCTCTACAATCAGAATAACGGGGGCAGTAATAAAGTATTGTTCGGGCGAAACACTGATCAAAAAATCACAGTATCCTTGTAACCCCGCTTCAATATCTACATTAAAATCTTTTCCAGAAAACAGACTAATTTGATAATTTAATTGTCGCCTGACATCAGCTAGAATTTGTGAAATGAGCAACTCAGACCGTGCTTTTTTAGTATTAATAGCCGTTGCCAAAGGAATGTATTCTTGCAAGATAGTGGTTAAAAGTCCTGATGGTTTAACACTCATTAAATCAGCAAACAAATTCTTGTTTTCTATAATAGTTAAACCGAACAATTCACGTACCTCAGCCAAACTAAATCGACTGTAAGATAAAGGCTTCATGAGTTTATCTCCTTTGCTCAGATAGTTACTATCATATAAAATAAAATCATCTATATGGGAAACGCTATATGACGCTATCAACAATCCCTTTAGCTTTAATCTCTCTCCCCTTAGATAATGGCGATAGACTCACCCGTTATGAATTTGAACGCCGCTATCATGCCATGTCGAAAGTCAAAAAAGCTGAATTAATTGAAGGAATTGTCTATATGTCATCCCCCTTACGACTGAAAGGACATGGAGAACCTCATGCTAGCTTAATGACTTGGTTAGGCGTTTATCAAGCCTATACGCCTGGGGTGGGTTTGGCAGACAATACAACTGTGCGTTTAGATGCTGATAATGAACCCCAACCTGATGCACTTTTAAGGTTAGAAAAAGGCGGAAAATCGAGCATTAGTACTGATGATTATGTGGAAGGCGCACCCGAATTAATTGCCGAAATTGCTGCTTCTAGTGCTTCCTACGATTTACATGACAAATTAATTGTTTATCGACGCAACCAAGTTCAGGAATATCTCATCTGGCGAGTCTATGATGGTGAATTAGATTGGCTT
>JBGTNM010000147.1:0-6533 GCA_041743025.1 Microcystaceae cyanobacterium | reverse complement strand
GTAGGTCGATTTAACAAGAAACACCGTTACCAGCAGATGTGGATCTCTTACAGCCAGGGCATTCATGAGAGAAATCTACGCGATTTAGACCATCAGGTTGCTGCTAGAGCTTTTGGCGATGGGAAAAGCTGCAAGGATATTGCGCTAATGCTGACAGCAGGCAGTACTTGTATCAAACACATCCATAACAGGAATGGGAAGCAGCAAGCCATGCTTTATGTACAGCAGATAATCAAAGATGTTGATCGGCAGCATGTTTCCAGTAAGGTGCGGCCTCGGCAACAGGAATTAGAACTGTAATGTAGCCAAACTACACAGCACAATGCTATCAACCCTGAAGACAGCTAAGAGGAAATGCCCTAACGCCTGAATCAATGAAAAAAATAGGTTGCTCTGCTTTACTCACTCGGTCACTCATGCAACCTTAGACAAAGCCATAGATTTAGAGATGGAGGTCATAATTTTTGTGCTTGACTAACCTCATACACGTTCAGCATAGGCAATAAAGCCATATTGATACAAGCTTTCAACCGATTTATGGTTTCCCTTTGCGAACTATGCTAGCAACTCCCAGTGACACAACGCTCATTGCTAGCATCTTGCTTGCGCCGATAAGATGCCCTAATCACCGCAAGCAATACGGTGATTGTCATTAGAGTTGCGGTGATTGTATGCTCTAATCACCGCATAATGTGCAGTGATTATGAATTGGATTCACCAAACCGCAGACTGGCCAGCGTTTAGCTGGAACAGCGAGGTTCTTTCCCCAAAATTGGCTGATATTCGCCATCGGCAAGGACGTTTGCTGGGACGCATGGAATCTCTGGGGTTTGACCTGCGCACTGAGGCCAATCTTGATACACTGACGGTCGAAGTCGTCCAATCATCGGCCATTGAGGGTGAGACGCTTAACTCTGACGAGGTGCGCTCTTCCATCGCCCGCAGACTGGGCATCGACATCGGTGGATTTATCGCCGTTGGGCGCGATGTAGAAGGGATTGTTGAGGTTATGATTGATGCGACCAGTCAGTACCAGCAGCCACTGACAAAAGATCGATTGTTTGGATGGCATGCTGCGCTTTTCCCCACGGGTCGAAGTGGCATGCGGACAATCACCGTCGGGAATTGGCGGCCTGAATCGGCTGGGGCCATGCAAGTGGTTTCTGGCCCTATTGGTCGAGAGTGGGTTCATTTTGAAGCGCCTGACGCTACCCGTCTTGAAACCGAAATGACTGATTTTTTCGATTGGTTCGATGCCAGCGCAGCGGTCGATCCTTTGATTAAAGCTGCGATCGCACATTTATGGTTTATCACCATTCACCCGTTTGAAGATGGTAACGGTCGCATTGCCAGAGCGATCGCTGACATGGCACTCGCCCGAGCCGATGGGATGAGAGATCGCTTCTACAGCATGTCTGCGCAAATCGAGGCCGAACGAACAATCTATTACCAACAACTCGAACGCCAGCAGCGCAATTCTGTCGATATTACCGGATGGTTAGATTGGTTTCTCGATTGCCTCGGACGGGCAATCAGTACGGCAGAAACGATGCTCTCAGCAGTACTCTACAAAGCTGAGTTATGGAATATAGCCAATCGCCACGTCGTTAACGACAGGCAGCGCCTGATTCTGAACAAAATGCTAGATGGGTTCAAAGGCCACATGAACACGTCCAAATACGCCAAACTTGCCAAGTGCTCAACAGATACAGCGCTCAGAGACATTCGCAACCTATTAACCCAAGGTCTTCTTATCCAAAATACTGGTGGTGGACGCAGCACGAGCTATCGTCTGCCGGATCTTGAGGAACTCAAGGCATTGAATACTGAAATTAAATAAACAGAACTGACCATTGCTTTATCTCAACGGGGCATTCAGTAGCGCATGGAATACGAGCTTTATTAAAGCAATTTCTCTCAAACCCAATTCTCCAACCGTAACCCAGCGACCCGCTCGAATTCACGCAGGTTATTACTCACCAACGTCTCATTCAAACTCCTCGCATGGGCCGCAATCAACATATCCATATTGCCGATTGGCAATCCCTGACGCTGCAACGCAGCTCGAATATTGCCATAGTGAGTAGCGGCCACCTCATCCCAAGGTGCCACCTGCAACAAACTCACAAACTGTGCAAGCTGTTCCTTACGCTTCGCTTGCAAAGGCTTCTCACTCTGTTCGATCCCAAAACACAGCTCCGCATACACCACCGCAGAAATCAAAATTTGGCTTTCAGCCTTTAATCGCGCTTTTACCCCAGGCGGCGAATTTTTCAAAATATAAATACAGATATTCGTATCTAACATCACCATCAAAACGACTCCCGCTGCTGCGAAACGTCGTCTTGACGATCTACTAAGAAATCATCCCCAAAGGCGGAGGGCTGCTCAAAAAACTCATCCCAAGTCAGAGGCCGAGAGGATAAAATCACGTCGTCACCCTGACGGCGAATGTAAACAAACTCCCCTGGAAATCGAAACTCTTTCGGCAGTCGCACCGCCTGACTATTACCGTTTAAAAACAACTTTGCAATCTGCACTAGCCCAACCCCTTGCGAAGAAGTATATATATATTAGTATATACTATCTCTATCGTTTGTACTTGCTTGGCTAGTCCTTTTATGAGTGGATTGTGTAAGTGCCGAGTCTGTAAAGTCACGTCATATTGCAGCCTGATATACCCAAGAGAACAACCATGATAGTCCGAGCATACGGGTATCGCCAGGAAGAAGCCCAGCGGTTAGGCTGGATTCTGAGGCCCAAGCAAGACGGTCACAGCGCTCAGTTCTATACGCTGGTTTCCTTGCGGACGTGCGAAGAAGACTTTGCCCAACATCGACAACTCTTTCTCACAGAGCAAGGTTATCGATACCATATTCACCACTGGGAGGACTGCTGATCGACAGCTAAGCGGTTGCCAAATTCCCCATTCAGCTGTCGAGCAGGCTCCGACGGAAAACAATACGATAAACTGACAATACTCTTCCAGAACTAGCGTTAATCGGAGCAAGGCAAGCCATGGCTAAGCGCAAAAAGAAATCAGGCCAACTGGCCACCCAGGGCTTTGGGTTAAAAACGATAACGTCAAAGCAACTGGATAAACAATTGCGCCAGGCAGACGCCTATGCCGAGGCGGAACACTGGAAAGAAGCCCTGGGTATTTTAGTACCCTTAAGCCAGCAATGCCCTGAGGAAAGAAGCGTCTGGGAGATTCTGTCTGACGCTAGTTTTGAGAGCGGCGATATGAGACTTTATCAGAAAGCCTGTGAACGTCTATTCGAGATCACCGGTCGTGGTGATTATGCCTACTCATTGGGAGCGGCCTATCTCCGTCATATGCATCCGTTAATGGCGTTGCACACCTGGCGGCAGGCACTCACACTCGATCCCAAGCATGAGATTGCGCCCCAGATTAGAAAAATGATAAAGCAGCTAGAGCCGATGGAAAAAGAAGCCTTGACCAATTTAGGTCTGACCTCGCCGGAAGGTTTAGAGATTGCACGTTTACATGAACGCGGCCAAGTCTATTTGGAGCAGGGTGAGTATCAAGAGGCCCGCCAAGCAGAAGAGGCAGTTTTGGAGAGAGCTCCTGACTTTATCTCGGCGCGTAACAATCTGAGTCTGATTAGTTGGATGGCAAAGGATGCTGACTTGGCGATCGCCACCGCCCAAGTGGTTCTAGACAGGGAACCTGATAACATCCATGCGCTGTCAAACCTGATCCATTTTTGGGTGCTCTCTGGCGATGTGGACGCGGCCAAATCCTATGCCGATCGACTCAAGGCGAGCCATGCCGACGCCTGGGATGGTTGGACCAAAAAAGTAGAAGGCCTGAGCTATATGGCAGATGATGCGGGTGTCGTCGAGGTTTGGCAGCAAGCCCAAGCTGCGAAGGTCGAGTCTACTGCGGCCAGCGCACAGTTTTACCATTTATCAGCGGTTGCATTGGCTCGCATCGGGGAGGAAAAAAAGGCGATCGCCCAGTGGAAAACAGCCTTGGCCCGCAATCCTGGCATGTCAATCGCGAAAGAGAACCTAAAGGATATTCGCCAACCGATAGGCCAACGTCACGGTGCTTGGCCATTTGCTTGGCGGCAGTGGCTGATGCCCGACACTACCGAAAAACTTCAAACGCTAATGATGACCAACGTCAACTCTAAAAAAGGAGACAAGGTGATCGATAATTTTAGGGCTTTCTTCGAGGGCCATAGCGATTTTATGGCCATGCTACCCAGACTTTTAGAACGAGGGGGCCCGGATGGACAGGCCTTTTTGGTGAGCACGATTCAACAGCTAAACACACCGGAACTTCTCGCCATTATCAAGGATTTTGCCTTTGGCCAAAGTGGAACCGATAGAATGCGCTTTGAAGCAGCCAAGCTAGCGGAGGAAGCCAATTTGATGCCATCGGGAACTGTCTCCCTGTGGATGGGGGGTGAATGGCGTGACATGATGTTGAAGACCTTTACGTTTCATGAGGAGCCACCCCATCGGCATTCTAAATCGGTTGAGCAGTTGGCGGGGCCTGCTTATTTGCTGATACAGCAGGGTGGAAAACAGCAGGCGATTGAGGCTGAGGGGTTGTTGCGTCAGGCGATCGCACTCACCACCGAGGAAGCCCCCGACTTAATGAATAACTTGGCGATATCACTTGCTCAGCAAGGGCGTAATGACGAGGCCGATCTGCTGACTCGCGATATTGTAGCGCGTTATCCAAACTATATTTTTGCCAGTGTGAGCCTAGCTAGGCAGTATTTAGTTGAGGGGAAGCTAGAGGCCGCCGAGGAAATTTTAAGGCCTTTTTTATCGCGCGATCGCTTTCACGTGATGGAGTTTGGCAGCTTTGTGGCTGTCTATATTGGACTTTTGGTGGGGAAAAAACAACAGGACGTTGCCAGGTCCTGGTTTGATATATGGGAGAAAGTCTATCCAACCGATCCCCAACTCGCCTACTGGCGGCCACGACTGAAGAAAGGATTGCGGTTCCCTAAGCTGTTTCGATGAAGGGAATTCTCAGCGTATTTGAAGTGGAGAATGAATCAATCGCCTAAGTCACTGATTCTGGTGTTCAATTAATTCAGCTTTCTGCTTTTCCAAAGACTTGAGCTTTCTTTTGAGACTGTTAATTTCTCTGTTTATTTTTTGCAGTTGATGTTTGACCGCTTGCGCTTCTAATCGTTCAAGCCCATACAGTTCGCAAACTAAGGATTTAATCTCACTTCGCAACAGCCGAAAATAGGGGTTCCCATGAGCATAATTTTCACGATATTGCAATTTACCTGACTTTATTGCCTTAAAGACTTCATCCTCTGTAAGATCAAATTCCTTGCAGGCATTTTTATGGCTTAATGCTTCACCCGGCTTATTCCACAGCGATTCAGACATTTTCAACTATCCCCTTTTTTAGAGTCTAACGTTCGTGGTCAGCGGCGGTGCGAATTCTCCATACTGGATCAAAATGCAGCACCATGATTTGCTCTGGGCGCAGCCCAACAGACTCATATGTCCGTCCGTCACGATCGCTTACGACATCTAGCAAGTTGACTTTATTCTTGATCACTTTTATTACCTCCAAGCACTTACAGCGGATAGTAGGTTGTTAATCTCGGAATCGCCGAATCATCATATTCAATGATCCACCCACTTAGAACGTGTGAGGCGGTGATTATATTAGCTTAGGAATTCGAAATATCGGACGCAACAGCCTTTTTTCTTTTTCTTTTCTTGGGAGATTTGAAAGCATCAACATCCTTCTCGCCTGAAACCAGAAACTTTAAAAATGATTTTCCTTGAAATCTACAGGTTTGCATAATTCCAAGCAGGACTAGGTACGAGGCCGCACCAGATTCATAGAATGAGCCTGAAATTTTACGCTGAACTGCGATGTGTCTGAGCGCTCTTTCCGCTGTGTTATTGTGCCATGGGATTGAATCATGCTCCAGAAAGGTGAATAGACTGTCTTTGTAACGCTCAAATCGCTTCTGATACTTGGTAGCTAATTCGGACTGATAATCTCTGTTGATAATATTGTTTTTATAAAATCGTTCTGCTTCCTTTTTGAACTTCCTAAGGTTCCTTTTCTCTAACCCATATCTATCAACCGCTTCAAATATAGGCAAAATAAATTCCTTCATTTTCAGAACGAAAGCTTCATATTCAGTGTCAAATGGACTTGTCCAAAGGTCATCATTGATATCTCGGATCAAATGCACCCAACATTTTTGCTGCTTACAGGCCACAGCATCATAGCCACCATAAAAATCTGAAACTAGCACACCACCATAGTCATGTAGGATTTCATGCACAATGTCGGACCCCCTTGTTTCCGTCAACTTGAAAATTACGTGATTTCCGTCCGTAAAAGTCCAAACATATTGATTTAGGCCTCTAATGTTGATTATCATTTCATCAGCATGAATAAAAGGACTCGCTAAAATTTTATGGAGCAGTATTTGCTCAGACTCTGAGTAATACTTTGAAAAACTCCCTACGTAATTAACAAGCGTACCCTGACTGATAGTCTCATGAAAAAG
>JBGTNM010000146.1:0-2052 GCA_041743025.1 Microcystaceae cyanobacterium | reverse complement strand
CCTGTTACTGTAATACATGGTTTTAATGGTGCAGGAAAAACAACTCTATTAAATGCTTTTATTTGGTTATTTTATGGAAAATTTTCACCAGACTTTGAAAATTCAGATTATTTGGAAAATGAGGCAAGATTTAATCAGCTTAAAACAGATCAAAAGTTAATTATATCTGTAAAACTTATATTTGAAGATTTCGAGCGACGTTATACAGCAGAACGTAGTCGGGTAATAAGTAAAGACAGTTCTGGAAAAAAGATAATATTACAAGAAGATAAAGTTAATTTAAACTACATTGGCAAGAGTGGCGAAGTCAAGACTTTAAATAATCCTCAAGATTCTTTAGAACAATTATTACCCAAATCACTTTATCCTTTTTTCTTTTTCAATGGTGAACGGATTGAAAAACTAGCTAGTAATGAAGCAGAAAAGCAAATAGAATCTGGAATAAAAGTACTTTTAGATATTGAAGTATTTGACCGTTCTATTGCACACCTCAATGGAGAAGTAGCAAAACAATTTAGAAATGAAATTACAAGCTGTGCTGGAGAAGATGGAGAAAAAGCACGTAAAGAAAGAGAAGAGATAGAAGAAAGCAAGATCGATTCCGAGAAAGAAATTGAACAATTAGCTAGTAATCTTGAGGCTTTAAAAAATGAAAAAGAGAAAATTGATTCAAAATTATACTCAATGCCTGAATTAGCTAAATGGCAAGCCGAACGAGAAGCAAAAGAAAAAGAATTAGAAAATAGTAAAGATAACTTGAAGAATATTCTTAATAATTTAGCTCAACAGCTATCAAAACATAGCTATTTGATTTTAGCACCCGATGTATTGTCAAAAGCTAAAAAATTATTAGATGTAGCCCATCAAAAGGGAGAGTTGCCAGTTCCAATGAAACGTCAGTTTGTCAGTGAACTAATTGAAAGAGGTAAATGTATTTGCGGACAAGAACTTATTGCAGGTACTAATTTCCATAGTGAGGTTACCCAATGGCGGAATAAGTTACCCTCAGATGGACTAAAAGGTGCAGTTTCAATTACAAAAGCTAAATTAGAATCTCTGGTTGAACGTAGTGATAGTGTCATAGTTGAAATAAACAATTTTCAACAAAAAAGAGAAGAAAAATATATAGAAATTCGTTCTTTGCAAGAAGAACTAAGTGAACTTTCTTCCAAAATTGGAGATCGTGAATATACTGAAAACCATGTCAATCTTGAATCTCGAAGAAAAGAAATTGAAATTGAAATTATTAATTTAAACGTAGGAATTAGTCAAAAGCAAAATAACATCGAAACTTTAGAAAAGCAGCTTCAAGAAAAAGATACTCAGATCAAGAAAATCAATAAAGTAGATGAAAAGGGAAAACTAGCCCAACGTCGCTTAAATGCTATATCTAATGTTAGATCATCACTCGAACAAATTCGTCAGCTTCGGTATCAACAGTTAAGTATAGATTTATCAAATAGGTTAAGCGAAACATGGAACAAAGTAGCTATTAAAGACTATACGGCAAAAATAGACAAGAATTATCATTTGCAACTAACTAAAAAGATAAATGGAATTGAAGAACCAGTTAGAGGGGCATCTACTGGAGAGAAACAAGTTTTGAGCCTAGCATTTATTGGTAGTCTAGTAGATAAAGCTCGTTCTATTTACTACAGTAAAACCGCAAATAAGAACCTCTTCAAAGGAGGATTATATCCATTAGTGATAGATTCGGCTTTCGGACAACTCGAACTAGACTACAAAAGAGATGTAGCTAAATGGATGCCTACTCTTACTCCCCAATTAATAATTTTAGTTTCTGAGTCTCAATGGAAAACAGAAGTAGAAGAAGAGTTGCAACCAAAAATTGGTTATGAATGGATACTTCAATGTTCGACTTCAAAAAGTCGGGCAAAGAACATTATTTTACATGGGCGTGAATATCCATATGTTGTTACGTCTGACGATGAATTTGAAAAAACAAAAATTACGCAGGTAGAAGTTTGATGACAGAAAAAAGAATATATCGACCAGAAAAATTTGAAACACTAATCGACAAATTGATCGAAC
>JBGTNM010000145.1:0-3243 GCA_041743025.1 Microcystaceae cyanobacterium | reverse complement strand
TGCAGTCGCCATTCACAGCAGCCCAAGCAACATTGGAAGTTTATTGGAAACTGTTACATGCTGTGGGTTTGCATACAAGGCAATCTACTGCTTACAATCTACTGGCTACACGAGAATGGATGTTCATCGTACCGCGATCGCAGGAGCATTTCCAGTCTATATCTGTGAATTCATTAGGATTTGCTGGTGCTTTATTAGTGCGGAATAGAGCAGATATGGAGATTCTCAAAGCCCAAGGGCCAATGACTATCCTCAAGAGTGTTGCTGTATGCTAATTAACTTGGTGCGATGTCTACAAGGGGCTTTGCATCAAATTATATATGTGTCCATTAGGATAAATCGCCGTTAAGACGAAAGACTGATTATTGTCTTGACGGCGATTTATCACGTCTCTTGTCTTAACCGAACAGTATTGAAAGCTGTGCTCCTTGCGATGCCCTAAGTAAGCCGAAGGATGGGCGAAATAAATTTAAAATTCAATGTGCAATCTTCATCTTTTAAACCCTGAACGCAGATATCAAATAGTTTTTTGGGCAATATGCTTGGGTAAGCAGTACAGGATTTGACACTGCTACTTTAGCATTATTTAACTTAACAAATCTTAATAAATATGGCTTCGGCATCGTATCAAAATGTATAAAGCTATAACAATACAAAAAGCTAATCTGCGTAACCGTTTGAGTAATCTGAATGTGTAGTTAACTACAACTAAACTATCTGGGCAAGTGCAAAACATTCATAGGATGGGCGGCAAAATCATCAGTACCCCTAAAGTTGCTTAGATTTGCCTAAGTACAGATGAAAAAGAGGCTAGGAATAATGGGGAGAATAATAACTCAGTAATTCTAACTTAGTACTCAGTACCTTACGGGGGGACAAAAAGGGCTAAGATGCAGATAGAATAAGCCTCATTGCCCTTTCACCTTGTTGATAATACTTGCGTTTATTAGGACTTAGTGTCAATAATTTGGCTACTAACTCGTAGGAATATTCCATGAAATTGACCCAGTTAGATCCATATAATCCGATATAAAAACTACTATGACGGCGAATAGTCCGCCCAGATTCAATAATACGACCGACATATTTTTGGACACCCATACGTTTAATTTTTTGACCAGATATTGTGGCGCTAGTATAGGCAAGTGAGATTAATAAAATCAAAGAAATTAATCGTTGACCTGACACATTAGTAGATTCTAAATTGTAGCCTCCGCTCTTAAAATCACGGAACATCTCTTCTATATCAAATCGTTGTTTATAGGCTTTAATAGTAGATTCTAAAGTGTCTAAATTAGTTAGAATAAACCATGCTTCTTCTGGAGCGACTCCTAAGTGTTTACGTTTCCACTTTCCAGCAATATTAAACCCAATAAAACCTGCGGTTTTTGTATATTTAACACCTTGGTAGAAAAAAGAAACTCCTGGGGTTAATCCTAAATCTCTAAGTTGTGTCCAAATATCTGATTCTAATTCGATGAATGCATCTTTTTTAAGCCGTAAACAAAAGTACACTTTCTGCTCTCTAAGCCAGTTAGCGAGATACACTGAACAAAATTCTCTATCCCCTAAGACTACAGTCTTATAATTTTGAAAAAGTGGTAATGCTTTCTTGAATACTGCTTGTTGTTCTGACAAATTGCTTGACCCCAACTTATCTAGTAATTCAAAATATATGGGAATAGACCTTTTATCCCAAACTACACTTATCATTAATAAATTGATATCTCCCCAATTGGTTCGGTCAATTACTACGTAAACGACTTGAGTTAAGGGAAAATATATTTCTAGCCAACTTTTAACTATCGGCAACCAAATCTCTTCAATATTTATATAATTTAAAGATAAAAATCGTTGGATTTTCTTTCTTCTACTTTCAAAAATTATTGGTATGGGTAAAGCAGTAGCTAATGCTTCTATGCTGACACTTTTTATCGATTGTAATAAATTAATCAGAATTTTTAGTACTAAATATTCGGCGCGTCCAAGTTCTCGCTTGAGGTGTGTTTCGTAGAATTCTGGTAACATTATCATTAATTAGAGCTTCTTGCAAATAAAGGCTCTTTTTGTTTTACCATAAATTGCCACATTCTTTAACCTGTAGGCATTTCAGGGGATTTTGTATCCCCTCAAGGAGTTAGGGTTACACAGTGAGCAAGACAGATGGCGTGGTCAAAATCACATCATTAATATAGATGGGTCAAAATTCAGTGATCTTGATCCCGGTTCTCCATTGGGGGGAGATGGTGCGATTGATTTGGTGATGCACGTTAATGAGTGTAATTTTCGTCAAGCGATCGCTTGGTTGCATGAGCGATTTGGTGAGACGGGGGCAGAACGAGCAGCGATCGCTTTTGCTCGAAAACAAGCTGCTGAAATTATCAAGTCAGAGCCACCACCAAAATTCATACTGCCCGTTGAGGATAAAACTCTTTGGCAGACAGTTGAGCATTACCTCACACAGAAACGGGCAATACCATCAAATTTTGTGGAAGTTCTGCATAACCGGGGGTTAGTTTACGCTGATGACCAGCAAAACGCTGTGTTCGTGATGCGCTCTTTAGAGCAAAATGCACTAGGTGCATTCAAGCGAGGCACACGGGGAGAAAACAACACGTTTAAGGGCTATGAGTTTGGAACTGTTCGTCGTGATAGCTGGTTTTACTTTCACTTAGGCGGACAGCCAACTTCACCAGTAGAAATGTTAGTGCTGTGTAAGTCGCCCATCGATGCCATCTCAAGAGCCATGCTGGAGTATCAAGTCAAAGGTGTGCCAAGCAAGAGAACGCTCTACATGGCTCTTGATGACCCCAAAAGCTTGCCGATAGAGCAATTGCAGAATATTCCTAATATACAAGTGGCTTTTGATCCCGATGATGCTGGTAATGCTGCTGCACGAGATGTTAAGAAACTACTGCCACAGGCTAGAAGGAACAAGTGCAAAGCCAGAGATTGGAACGAAGAACTGGTGAATTTCTCACGTCAATTGCAGCAGCATGACTCTCAGCAACGGCATGAAAACCAAGGAATCGAGCTTTAAGGAGTTCTGTGAAATTCACCCTCGGTAGCTTACAGGAAAGCCTACGGTGTACACACAAGTACTATCTGAAAGGGTTTCAGGCGTTACAGACCCCTTAAATTGTCATTACGAGCGCAGTGATAACGGAGCGAAGTAATCACATAATCCCGTGGTTAAAGCAATTGCTTGTCTGCGACACGCTGCGGACAGGCTTCCAGAGCGAT
>JBGTNM010000144.1:0-6192 GCA_041743025.1 Microcystaceae cyanobacterium | reverse complement strand
ATAAAATTGATTAAACACTCTATTTGTTTTTCTCTTTCATTTTGATTAGCCTTCATTTGCTCTTTTTCTTTTATTTATTGACAAGACTTTTCTATTTTACCATATCAATTCATATTTACATCTCAAATGGAATTGCTATAGTATAATTAAGAGATAATTTTAAATCATCAGTATTTATCTTTATTATTGTATTAACGAGGTAAAAATGTCCGAAGATACTGGAATCCTCAAAAATCTTGTTGACAGTGTACGAGCAGAATTAGATAGACAATTTCAAGAAATTAGTAGAGAGAATATTAATCTAGAAGAAAAAAAAGAAATTGCCAAAGAAGTTGAACCACAATTTTTAAATGCTCAACTTGAACTGTTAGATACGATTATTCGTTTAATAGAGATATACGCTAAGAAATTTCGTCTATTTGATGATTCAGAACTGTTCGATGTCTATCAAGGATGGTATCAATTACGTAATGTTGCAGAATTAATGCGAAGACAAGCACAGCTTCTCAAACCTCGTGACCTAGAGGATTTTAGAGGTTCACTGATGTGGATGGCTGTAAATGGAAATGAGAAGGAATTAGAGCTTATTAAAAAAGTTCGTAGTCATCCACCATTTGATTCTGAAGAGATTCAACGTTTATTTAAAACTGTTCAGCAAAAAATTGAAGCTAGGCTTTTTCCTGAGCAACTTCCCAAACAATCAAAAATATATCAAATTTTCTGTTCTGAGGCTGAATTAAGAGAAATACTACCCCAGATAGAAATCATTGAAGGATACGATGCTTTTGTGTTTATTTCGATAGATAATGAAGAAGTCGTTTCCCAGATAAAAGTTAAATATCCAGTTGAACAACTAGAATTTCAATCTTTAGAAAACCCTGCGGAAGACTCAGGAGTTCCTAAAATGCTTAAAAAAGAGCAAATCGTCAAATTCAGGTTTCCTGTTCGCAGTGAATGGAAACAACGCCTAGAAGATACAGGCGCAACCATTTTAGAACCTTTAGGAAAATCAGAGTTTGTTATTTCTGTAGCAAATGAAGAGATTTTAGCTCAGATTAAAAAATTCAGAGAGGTGGACAGTGTTACTCCCTACGAACCAACCATTTCGGTTCAGGAGAAGCATCTAGAAGGACTAGGGGTTGAAGTTACTGAAGAAATGCTGACAGAAGCGAGACTGAAAATAGCCGAAACTTGTGAAATTGATAACAATCTAATCCCAGGAATTTTAATTGCTCGTTTCTTTACCGAAGAAAACCGCAATGAGGCAGTTAAAACGCTAGAATCTCAGGGAATTGAAGTTGTAGACCAACCAGGAAAAACTAAACTAATTGTAGACTTGATTGATTATAGTAACCCGCTAGATGCTTATGAAGTCATTAAACAGCTACCAGGATTAACTTCTTTAGAAGAAGAAACCCTCGAAACGACTTTTAATAATGTTGCTGTTCCTCTGCTTAAATATGGCGTTTCTCCCATTCAAAATAGCCTTATCATGCCAGAATTAACCGGCAAAGGAGAAATTATTGCTATTGCAGATACAGGACTAGATACAGGAGAAAAAGAGCCTTTACACCTCGACTTGCAAGGAAGAGTAAAGGAAATAAGAAGTTATTCTATTAGAAAATCTTTTGAGAAAAGAGTTGATAATCCTGGGGATGATGATGGAGCATCAGATAAATACTCAGGACATGGAACTCATGTAGCAGGAAGTGTTTTGGGGAGTGGAGAAATTGCTAAACGTTTTGGACTTCCTTCTATTCAAGGAATGGCATCTGAAGCAGAATTGATATTTCAAGCAATTGAACAAACGCCTCGATGGAAGCGACACCATAAGTTAAATAGGAAAATAAAACTGTCTGCTAGTGGTTTACTAGGAATTCCAGACCCACTCAATGAGTTATTTGAATTTGCTTATCATAATGACGCACGAATTCATTCTAATTCTTGGGGGAATTCGGGAAAAGAGGATCTAGGCAAGTACAATGACCAATGCTACGAACTAGATGAATTTGTTTGGCAACACAAAGATTTTTTGATTGTATTTGCTGCGGGGAATTCTGGCAACAAGCATGGAACTATCACATCTCCGGGAACGGCAAAAAACTGTCTAACAGTAGGAGCATCCGAGAATGATCGCGCCAACGATTTTTCTGATACTTACGGTAAATGGTTCCCTTCTCTTTTTCAAGATAAACCCTTAAAATCTGATAGTATGGTTGATTCAATCAACGATATTGCTGCTTTTAGCAGTCGCGGGCCTTGTCAAAACGGTCGCCGTAAACCGGATGTCGTTGCACCAGGCACATTTATTTTATCCACTCGTTCCTGTCAAATTCGCCACCACTCTTATGCTCCCTATACGCCTGCTTTCGGGCATTATATGTACATGAGTGGAACCTCGATGGCAGCGCCTCTAGTTGCTGGTAGTGCAGCATTGGTTCGTCAGTATCTTCGCACTCAAAGAGGAATCCAAAATCCAAGTGCGGCTTTACTTAAAGCAGCATTGATTCACTCAGCAGAATATATTTCCTATTGTTATGCTCATGATAATTCTCAACCTTGGGCAGATAATGAACAAGGATGGGGCAGAATTAATCTAAGTCGCATTATTAATCTACCTTATTGTATTGAATTTTATGATCGCTCTCAAGGTTTATTAAATTCGGGTCAGAAACATGAGTATACACTGGAAATTAATAACAACTTAATTCCCTTGCGAGTAACGCTGGTTTATACAGACTTTCCAGGCGCAAAACTGGTTAATAACCTCAATTTAGAAGTTTATACTCCCACAGGCGAATATTATCTCGGCAACGATTTTGCGAGAACAGGCAAGCGAGATAATTTGAATAATGTTGAAGGGTGTATTGTAGAGCAACCTAAAATCGGTAGCTGGAAAATCCAAATTGTTGGGTCTGAAATTAAGCAACCACCCCAGGACTATGCTTTAGTGATTTCTGGTGCGATTAGCGATTTTCAAGATTGTAACCCCACAGAAAACCCCTAAAAAAGTCATTTTCAGATATACTCTTGTGTCGCCATTATTGAGTGTATCTGTCAAATTGTTGGTAAAAAGCGATCGCAATCAGGCTATTATACTCAAGGTGACAAGACATCAAAAGATTCGTTAGTATTGAGAAAGAAGCCCCAAAATAGCCATTTAGCTGCCTGACTGTTTTATGAGTGCTGTAATTGCTGTCGAAAAGAAAAAATTAGAAAAACCCCCCTTAGAACTGCATTATCTCGGCGATCGCGTCTTGCGTCAGGATGCCAAGCGCGTTGCGAAAGTAGACGATTCGGCGCGGCAGTTGACCAGAGAAATGTTGCAAACCATGTACAGTTGCAATGGGATTGGCTTAGCTGCACCCCAGGTAGCCATTAACAAGCAAATTATTGTCATCGACTGTGAACCCGACAACGCGGCTAACCCCCCCCTCATCCTGATTAATCCCCAAATTACCCGTTTCAGTCGCGAGATGTGCGTCATTGAGGAAGGCTGCTTGAGCATTCCGGGTGTTTACTTAAATGTAACGCGCCCGAAAGCCATTGAAGTGACTTTTAAAGACGAACTGGGCAAACCCCACAAGCTACAAGCGACTGAGTTGCTTGCCCGTGTCATCCAACACGAAATGGATCACCTCAAAGGAGTCATGTTCGTTGATCGCGTGTATAATTCTCTGGCGCTGACAGAAGCGTTACAAAAAAACGGATTTGCCTTGCAGTCTGTTCAAAGCATCCCTGAGTCGCCTGCAAATGCGAAGGAGTTAAGGCTGTGACCCCCAAAAGTGGCGTATTGTTACTAGGCTGTTGTATCTCGGCGATCGCGGGTGTCGGTTCGCTGTTTGAATTGTCTTCTGGAACGCCCGACTTAGGCAGCACAACAACTACTGCCATTTTAATTGCCAGCCTGCCTAGTACGATTTTGTTATTCTGGGCGGCAGTTCGCGATACTAGAGCAAATATGAAGTAAACTGAGAGCTTTCCGCTCTTAAAAGTTAAGTAGTACCAATTTTAAAGTAACTGAGGCAGTGATTTCATGGAAAATCCCGATCACGACTCTACTCAACACGACAATCTTGAGAGTCAAGACTTTACTCGCCAACAGCCTACGCTTTATTCTCAGGAGGAGGAACTGCGATTGCAGGCAGAAGAACGCCGTCTGGCGACTGCACGGCGAAATATTATTATTGGCAAGATTATTTACAGTATTTATTTATGCTTGAGTGCGCTAGAGATGTTACTCGCTTTTCGCTTTATTTTGCGCTTAACAGGAGCTAATTCGCAAAATCAGTTTGCGGCTGTCATCTATGGCTTTTCTGAACCGTTCGTCGCACCTTTTTCAACCTTATTTATTAGTCCAACGTTTGGCGGCGGAGCCAACATTTTCGATATAAATCTTATTTTTGCGATGATAGTCTATGCTTTATTAGGATTTTTAGCCGTTAAAATTGTCCGTACTTTTGCAGATTAGAACGCTTGCATAAGTTGGTTTGTTTGTAGTTGCGCTTTAGCGCAAATTGCCGATATCTATAAGAATACCTTCAATCGCTGCCATCGAAGGAATTTGAATAGCTCTAACTAGGGTGGCAACTAAGGTAATAACATTGGTGATCGCATCCATAAAACGTTTAAATTCTTCTAACCTCTGTACTTCGATTTTTAACTTCTCCGTTGCGGCAATAATTTTGTCTTTGGGGTTATCAGTATCAGTCGAAAGCAACTCATCTAACTCCATGTTAATAATGCGTATGTTGAGGCGATTTTCTTGAATCATAAGCGAATTTTTTTCTACTTCAATTTGATCAAACTTATCTAAATCAATAATTTTATCATTTAAAGCCCTAATGTTAGCTTGATGAATCGCTTCAATCACCTTGCTTAATCCATTTCGATATTCAATTAAATCTTGTTTAGTAAGGTTTGCCACAATTGTAATCTCCTATTGTTTAATATAAAGATAGTTTCATTTTTTTGAGCAATGGTGTAATTTTACGCTCGTACTTTAGCATAATTTTATTGACTTCTTTCAGTTCTAATGGCGTGAGCGGAGAGTTTTTACTGACTGTATTATTACTAGCAAGCCCGAAATATTGTTCGCACCTTGCTGTTAATTGAGTTTGATTAGATACATCCTCCTCTTTACTAAAAACATCTTTTAAAGCATTATGGGTTTGAGCCGTTATATTAACGAACTCAATGTAAGATAGTGCAGCATCACGCCGTTTTATCACTGTATCAATCGCTTGAAATTTCTCTTGTTCTAAAGCTCGGAATTCGCGATCATCGGCATTTCTAGTTCTCATGACGGCAGCATAGGATTCGTAATATTGTCTGATCTGGTTATTTTCTTGACTTAAAATCCCGTTTATATAACCTTCCTGAAATACAAGAATTAACCCTTTATTATAGTTTTGAATTGAGTCATCAGTACAGACAATAGCTTCTCTTAAATTCCCTCGTCGAGATTCACTTGTTACCCAATCTAGAAAAAATCCTGCAATATTTAAACCAGATGTTACCGCCTGAGATTGTAGTGCTACGCCGTCAACATTTAAACCATTGAGAGATTGCTTGATATTATCTAAAGATTCATTGAATTTAACAGTATTATCACTCGCTAATTTACCAACAGCAATCATATAATTAATTAAAACTTGATTGGCTGTTTTAGTTTTTTGGGCAGTCGGTTTATTTAAAGCTTCACAATCTTCTAGTGCTTGTTTTTGAATTTCATCACTTCCTCTAGCCTGTAGGCGAAAATATCGTACTTTACGAATGCACGAATCATAAATATCGTTGGCAAGTTTAGTTGTTTTATCTTCCAATTCAGCCGCCATTAAACCATAGTTTTCGGCTGCCCTGAGATCAAGATTGTTGCCACAGCTACTGATGAGAAGGCATGAAGGAAATAATACCAGTAAAACACCCATTAACTTAATGTTAGATTTCACGATTATCTCCAGTTACTTTTTAAAACTTCCAAACTTTTTAAACTTAGTTTATCATTTTTTCAAGCCTTGTATGAATCTACACATTTTTTTGTAAAGTTTCGTAACACGAGTCACCTTTTTTCAAAGACAACAAGGATTTGCAACAAAACGACGTAGGTAGAACAAGCATCCGGCTTGTCACAGGCTTCTAGCCTGTGTTACTAATCGATACTTTAGATGCGTATTAGCTTAACACTAAGCT
>JBGTNM010000143.1:0-34365 GCA_041743025.1 Microcystaceae cyanobacterium | reverse complement strand
ATTCGACGATTCTACTATCTGTGTCGTAACTTTTCCATTGTTAAAAGATTATTTAAGCTTTTCTTTGATTACCAACTTTTTAAGATTCCTAATCTAGCAAAATATGATGCTTTTGT
Organism: Microcystaceae cyanobacterium; assembly: GCA_041743025.1. Lineage (GTDB taxonomy): Bacteria > Cyanobacteriota > Cyanobacteriia > Cyanobacteriales > Microcystaceae > JBGTNM01. The sequence goes on along the minus strand of JBGTNM010000143.1, from coordinate 34,249 downwards.
CCAATTCATTTAGGCTTGCTATATTTGTTCAGAAATACCTAATAAGGCATATTCTTCTACTTTCCGACAATCTAATAGGAAGCCTCATTATCCCGTATCTTCTAGATATCTAAATCTCATTCATATTCACACCTAACTGTTGTAGCTTTTCAAGTAATCGCAATTTCTCTAACCTTTCTTGCCGGAGTTCCTGTTCTATTTGTGCTGCCCGTTGCCGTTCCTGTGCCAGTTGCTCCGATTGTTGCCGAATGAGTTCTTGAGGTAGGAGATAAGGCTTACCTGTCTCATCATGCCATGCAAGCCATTCCCTCGTAATTCCCCCCAGTTTTCCTTGGACTCGCCCAATCCCTAATTCAATCTCAGGCAACCAGAATGGTTCTCCTTTCTGTAGTTGATATTGCCCCTCGCTTAGTTTGTAAACTTCAAAGGGTTCGTGTTTGTCCCTCCTGCTGTACTCAGGGTTATAGAGAATGTAATATTTGACTCCCAACTGAGCATAACTAGCCATCTTTTCGCCATACTCCTGTCCATAGGTTTTGGAAACAAACTCCAAAGCCAGAATAGGTGCAATCTCGTTTTCTTCTTGGAGGACATAGCTGAGGCGACCTCGCCCTTCTCGTTTGTGTCGCTGCACCCCCACGCTTAAAAAGCCATCAGGGATAACCACCGGAATCCGTTTTTTCTGTGCCTCTCGGTTATAGATGCCCATATCCACCCCAAAAAACCAGTCTTGTCTTTCGCCCCAGATTTCTTCGAGAATCGCTAGTAGCCAGTTGGGAAGAGTGTTTTGGTTTTCGTTATCCACAGGGGTATCGTCGGAGTCGGGAAGTTCTTCTGAGGTGGGAAGCCGGAGATCGGGGTCAATGAGATGAGGTTTCATGGCACAGTCCCTCAAGATTTTATTTGCTAGAATTCCATTCTAAACGCAGTCGCTCGAAAACCAACTGGTAAGGGTACTTGGAAGTCCCCAGCAGTACAGAAAGTTAAATAAATAGCACGATCTGTTTTTCAGGGTCTATTTTTGTAGGAACCTATTCCTAGAACACTAACCATCAAACGGAGGATTTGACATCTAATGAGTGACTTATTCGCGATCGCCTACGACGACGAGTTTAAAGCCGAAGAAGTGCGCCTGGCCCTGGCTAAACTGCAAAAAGAGTATTTAATTGAACTCCAAGATGCTGCCGTTGTGGTCAAAAATGCCGAAGGCAAAGTTAGACTCTCTCAAGCGATCAATTTAACTTCAACGGGTGCCGCCAGTGGCGGTTTTTGGGGCTTATTGATCGGTACTTTATTTCTCAATCCTCTCTTGGGTGTAGCTGTTGGAGCGGCGGCTGGGGCGATTGGCGGTGCTTTGAGCGATATAGGCGTTGATGACAACTTTATGCGGGAATTAGGCGAAACCCTACAACCCGGAAGCTCAGCTTTGTTTATTTTGGCTAGCAAAATAACGCCCGATAAGGTACTTGAAGAAATTGCTCCCTATGGCGGTAAAGTGTTACGGACTTCTTTGACTAAGGATAAAGAGGCTCAACTACAAGAAATTCTTTCTCATCACGGACTGCTCGATAAAGTTCCTTCTGAGTCAGTCTGAGATTAATATCGCGTCTGGTTGGCTCATCACGAAGAGGGGTGAGCCTGCCGTCGTGAAAATTGAGTATCAAAAAAATTATGAATCAGCAACCTCTTAACCCCGAAACGCCTCCACCCCGTTCCACCAATGATTTAGCCGGAGAAAGAACTGATTTAGCGGGAAAGCGTACCGAACTCGCTAAATATCGCAGTCGGGCTGCTGCCGATCGCACCCTAATGGCTTGGATACGCACTTCTCTGTCGTTGATTAGTTTTGGCTTTGGCATTCCTACCATCGTTGGAGCGATTGAAAAGAGCCAGCTTGAGCATCACCTCAACCCAGTCCGATTTTCTGTTATTGTGGGACTATCTTTTATCAGTATTGGTATGTTGGGGATGGCTTTGGGGTTGAGAGAACATCGTCGCTTTCTCAAACAGATCCAAAGCGATCGCTATACCTACGAAAGCTCTCACAGTGCAGAGATGATTGGGATTGCTCTGCTCGCGATCGGGTTAATCAGTTTTATCGGTGTTATTATTAAATCCCTGAATTTTTAAGGAAATTAGGTCAACATTTCTCCCCCCAACATTCGCTGATAGCGTACCTCTAACTCTTTTTTCAATGAGGACATTTTATCTAAACTAGCATCTGCTATAATTATTTTTTCAGCAGCTTCTCTCGCGAGATTTAAAACCTCTTGATCTTCGACTAAACTCGCTAAAGCAAAATCGGGTAAACCGGATTGTCGCTTGCCCAAAACTTCTCCCGGCCCACGAAATCGCAAATCCATTTCGGCAATAAAAAAGCCATCTTGGGACTGTTCTAAAACGCTCAGTCGCTGGCGAGATTCAACTGCCTTACTACTACTCATTAACAGACAAAAAGACTGATGAGCGCCGCGCCCAACTCGCCCTCGCAATTGATGTAATTGAGACAGTCCAAAACGTTCGGCATTTTCAATCATCATCACAGTGGCATTGGGAACGTCAACCCCAACTTCAATAACGGTTGTAGAGACAATAATCTGATTTTTATTTTCGCGAAAAGCGTTTAATACTTCTTCTTTTTCGGCTGAACTCATGCGACCGTGTAGCAGTCCAACTTGAAAATTAGGGAATACCGTTTCAGACAGTTTTTGGTGTTCTTCAACGGCTGCTCGAACGTCTAATTTCTCGGATTCTTCAATCATCGGAAAAATAACATAAGCCTGCCGTCCTTGAGCGACTTCCCGACGGATAAGATCGTAAGCTTGAGGGCGTTCTTTACTAGTCAAAGCAGTTGTTTGAATCGGTTGCCGTCCGGGGGGTAATTCATCAATTTGACTGACATCTAAATCCCCATGCAAGGTTAAGGCTAAGGTACGAGGAATGGGAGTAGCCGTCATGGTTAAAACGTGGGGAGATTGACCTTTTGCTAACAACCTCGCTCGTTGTTGTACGCCAAAACGATGTTGTTCGTCAATCACTACTAATCCTAGACGTTGAAAATTAACTTTATCTTGAATGAGCGCGTGAGTGCCGACTAATAAAGGCAACTGTCCCGTTTCTAATTGGGTATGAATTTCGCGACGTTTGGCAATTTTGGTCGATCCAGTTAACAATTCAACAGGTAAATGGAGAAGATTAAACCAAGTGACTAATTTGCGATAGTGTTGCTCGGCTAAAACTTCAGTCGGAGCCATTAAAGCGGCTTGATAACCGGATTGAATCGCTGCTAAAATGGCAAAGACACCCACCACTGTTTTACCGGAACCAACATCTCCTTGCACTAACCGATTCATCGGTGTTTCTGAGTTTAAGTTCTCTAAAATTTCATTAATAACTCGCTGTTGTGCTTGGGTGAGTGGAAAAGGTAAAAGTTGGTTGAATTGTTCAATTAATTGCCCTTGCGGTGCGAAAATAGCACTTCTTTCGTTTTGTTTTTGCTGTTGCCGACGTTGAAGAAATCCTAACTGTAAATAGAAAAATTCATCAAAGACTAACCGCCGTCTGGCATGGGCTAATAATTCTGGCGTTTCAGGAAAGTGGATGTTAGCGATCGCTTTTTTTAACTCGATTAATCCGTATTGCTGGCGTAACGCTGCTGGCAGGGGATCGCGGATTTTTTTAACGGCTCCGAGAGCGTTAATGATCGCTTTACGAATTAAATCGGCTGGAACACCCTCAGAAAGTGGATAAACAGGCAAAACTCGCCCAATCTTCAACGATTCAATATTCGCCCCCAAACTGTCGAGGACTTCAATTTCGGGACTTTCTAATGTCACCCCATATTTATTTTGCTTGACCAATCCTGAAGCGGCAACCGTTGCCCCTACGGGAAATTGACGTTTGTATTTTTCTTGCCACGCTCGATTTGTATAGCGAGTACCTGCTAGAAAGCGATTTAACTTAATTTGTGCGGTATTATCTCGCAAGACAAGTTCAAAAATCGATAGTTTGCTATTTTTAGGACTCGTAAAGCAATGGCAGCGTTTGACTGTCCCCACAATCGTCACCGTTTCCCCCGCAACGAGGTGGACAATGCTCACTTGACGGGCATAATCGACGTGATCGCGGGGGTAGTAAAACAGCAGATCTCGCACGGTATGGAGTCCCAATCGATCTTTAAGTAGATCGCCCTTGCGCGAACCCACGTCTGCTAAGCTACCCAGAGATTGATCGAGCGCTACTGAAACAACCGCATCCAGTTGGGAAGTAACGGGCGTAATCTGCGGAAGTTTGGGGGGAGGGGGTTCACTGGGCGTTTCTAGATTGAGTTGGAGATCGTGCAAAAACTGCCGCGTCTGGGTAACTAGCGTTTGCCGTTGGGAAACCGTCAGATGAGGATAGCGGATATACTGACGAGCGAGATCTTGCCAACGTTGGCGATCGCTGGTGGGGGTTCCTGAAGGCGGCACTTGACCAAAACTCAAGCACAAAAACTCACTAAAGCGGTATCGATTGCCCTGTAGATCGGCATATCCTTTTTCTGCTTCAATCGCCAGGGCTTTTTGCAAGCGAATCCAATCGGGTGTTTCAGTAGCCATCTATGTGAGTTAACAGTTATCAGATCAGATTTTTAAGACAATTAACAAAAACTAAGTCAATTATGGCAAAGCTTTCTTCGGAAACATTAACAACTATTTTTGAGTTACAGCGTAGGTTAATTGAACTGATTGATCAAGCAGCCGAGACAGAGTTAACGCTCTTTGAAAGATACGGCGAAACGGAAACAACGCTCATTGAATTGGAAGAACTTCAAAATACGAGAGAACGATTGAGAACGCCTTACGTTCAAATTAATACGCTATTACTCAAGATTGCAGAATATCAACCGACTGCTCCTGATGCTATGCTAAGCTTATTAACACGAACGGTAGAAGTAACACAAGCATCGGCCGATGCTTCACAAGCAAGTATTTTAGAAATTAAAAGGGATTGGACGCTATAATGGCTGAACAATTTAGTATTCCAGATGCAGAGACAAGAAAGCGAACTATTGAACAATTACGAGCAAGTAATCGACAGCTTGAGGAAGCCAGCCTCGCACTTGAAGAGTTGATTGCTCTGGTAGATGCGGATCTAAGGCAGCAACGCCGGAAACGCTTGCAACAAATGTGTAAGTAATTTGACTCCTTCGGTTACTTTAAAATAATCCAGGTAACAATTCCCCCTATTAAGCCAATTAACCACAAACTCTCGTGTATGCTCGCTAGATGCATCTTAGCTTATCAGTAAAGATTTATATTAGCGATCGCTTTTCAGGGATTGCAGGGCAACCAACTTTTATCTAAAAGCTGTTCTAAGTTATAAGGACAAATTTCTGGCAGGTTTTTCAATTGAGTTTTAGCTTTGACATAATCTAAGGCATGACTATAAATTGAGGCAAAGTTGTTTTGTAAATGATTGCGTAAATTAGTGGTTAAGTCTTCATTAATTTGATTGCGAAAGCTGATTAATTCAGCTTCCCAATGGTTTCTATTGAGTTCTCGCTCAAACTCCCAGTATTGATCAAAAAGCAAATGCCTAACGATCTGTTCCAAAAGACTTCTTACTCGTCTTTGTTCAGTTTTGCTCAATACTTCTAATTCCTCGATTAAATGATCATAGTCAAGACTATCAACTTGACGCGCTTTAAGTTGTTTGATCGTCTCCTCTAGCCACTGTAGATAATCCGATTCATAAAGATTTTTGAGATCGATTATTACAGTCATATTCGGCTCCATGATGTTATTTATATTGCCCATCTTAAACGGGTTAAAGATACGCTTCTAATTTTTCAAAAAACCTCAAAATAATCCAGGTAACAATTGCCCCTATTAAGCCAATTAACCACAAACCGCAGCCGACGGCTACTCCCAAGGCAGAAGATACCCAAATCGCCGCCGCCGAAGTCAATCCTTTGACGTTGGAACTGCGTAAAATCGTTCCCGCACCAATAAACCCCACGCCACCCACAATCCCCGAAATGACTCTACCTAAATTTTGAGTAAGTGGGTAATTTCAATGAACAGTAAACAATAAACAATGAAAAAGGGGAATGGGTGGGTTAACCTGCTTTTAACCTGTATTCTAACAAGCGTGAAAAATGCTGTCAAATGAAGAAATAATAAGCGATCGCTCTTTCTTAAGACTTATGACTCAGGATTGATGCTCAGCAGTAAAATAAATTTTAGACTTAGTTAGGCAAGAAGTCATCCTATCCTTACAAATTAAGGCAAAAAGATGATTGCTTGTAGGATATATCGATTAAAAAGTTTTCACTGACGGTAATTAAATATTAGGGGTGGAGGGTCAAGCTATTTTAGTGAAGTAGCTTTTATGCTATTTTTTCGCTGTAAGGCTTGAAAGTATTTTGCCAAAAAACATCGTTAATTTTTATTAATTCAACACAACTAAACAAGGAGTTAAGTCATGAAACTTTCTTACATAACCAAATTTTCAGGAATTGTGGTATTGATCACTTTAATCGCGCTTTTTGCTCATTCTTCTTTTGTTTTTGGGCAAGGAGTACCCGATCCTGTCGCCCCCTCACCAACTGAATTACCTTCCCCCAGCGAAGTGCCCTCCCCAACCTTACCCAATACGCAACCCACGCTACCTGAACCGCAACTGAGCCTCGACGCGGCGCAACAAGCTACCCAAATTCAACTCGAAGCTGCTCAACAACAGATCCAGCAAACCGCTCAAACGGCACAAGAACAGATTCAAACCACTGCCCAAAATGCTCAAGCTCAAATCGATGATGCCGTCCAAGAAATGGAACAGCGTTCGAGTTTAGGCTGGTTGGGATTGTTGGGATTATTTGGCTTGTTTGGATTGGCTGGCAGAAAACGTAAAGGCGATCGCGTGGTTCACACTCAGCCGCTTGATACAGACATCCCTTCCTCTCCTCGCCTTTAACCAATAACTGTTAACTCATTAGCCCAACCTCTAAACTCTTAACAATGACAGCCGTTCAAGATGTTTTCGCCGATTCCGGTGAAGTCAGTGCCCGCCCGTCAACCGATGTTCTCAAAACGCTTTCCGTTGATGTCCGACAGGGTTTAAGTTCTGCTGAGGTCAAAACCCGACAGCAGCAATATGGCTTCAATCGGCTTCAGGAAGCTCAACGCCGCCGTCTCGGACAAATTGCGATCGAGCAATTTCAAAGCCCAATTATTGCCTTATTAGCGGTGGCGGCTGTTTTGTCGTTTGCTTTTAAAGAATGGGTAGAGGGAATTGCCATCATCATCGCCATTCTCCTCAATACGGCAATTGGCTTTTTCATGGAAGTTCAAGCCGTCCGTTCGATGGAATCGTTGCAAAAACTCAGTCGTACCCATGCCAAAGTGCGGCGAGACGGCAGGGTACAGGAAATCCTCGACGAAGATATCGTGCCAGGGGATATCGTCTTGTTAGAAGGCGGGGATTTAGTTTCTGCCGATTTGCGGATTCTAGAAGCCTCTAAATTGCAGGCAGACGAATCCACGTTAACAGGAGAGTCCCTCCCCGTCAGTAAAACCCCAGACACCTTAGAAGCTGATTTACCGCTAGCAGAGCGAACGAATCTGCTGTTTAAAGGAACTTCGATTACCAGGGGGTCAGGCGAAGGCGTTGTCATAGCGGCGGGGATGGAGACAGAATTAGGCAAAATTTCTGCTCTCACCGCTTCTGCCAAGCAAGAAACAACGCCACTTGAGAAGCGATTAGATAAATTAGGTCAAAGCCTCATTTGGATAACGCTGGTTATTGCTGTTTTAGTCGCAATTGCCGGCATTATTGGCGGTAAAGACCTGTATTTGATGGTGGAAACTGCGATCGCGCTTTCGGTGGGGGCGGTTCCTGAAGGATTGCCCATCGTTGCTACTGTTGCCCTTGCCAGAGGAATGTGGCGTATGGCCCAGCGTCACGCGATTATTAATCGCCTCAGTGCCGTCGAAACCCTCGGTGCTACCAGCATTATCTGTACCGATAAAACGGGAACCCTGACCGAAAATCGCATGACTGTAACCCAAATTGCCCTCAATTCAGGCATCGTACAAGTTAGTGGACAAGGGGAGAAATCAGAAGGCGCATTTATTAATGAAGGAGAGCAAATTGACGTTTCTAGCCATGAGATTTTGCATCACGCTTTAGAAGTCGGGGTTTTGTGCAATAATGCCACTTTACCGGAGTCGGAATCGGAAAACGCGATCGGTGATCCGATGGAAGTAGCCCTTTTAGTCGCTGGAGTCAAAGGCGGCATTCGGCGGCCAGACCTGCTGAAAACCCAGCCAGAAGTGCGAGAAGAGGCGTTTGATTCCCACAGCAAGATGATGGCGACGGTTCATCGGTCAAATGGTGGCTATCGCGTCGCCGTTAAAGGGGCCCCAGAGTCGGTGTTACCTGCCTGTACTCACCTGCTGACGGACAAAGGTGTAGAACCCCTCGATGAAGCTAAACGCCGAGCTTGGTTAGAACAGTGCGATCGCATGGCCCGGGATGGATTGCGAATGCTAGCCCTCGCCGAGAAAATCACCGACAACGCCGAAGCAGAACCCTATGAACACCTGACCTTTTTGAGCGCCTTGGGACTGGTCGATCCGCCGCGAAGCGATGTCAGAGAAGCGATTGAAGCTTGTCATCAAGCAGGCATTCGGGTCATTATGCTAACAGGCGATTCCCCCGTCACTGCTCGTCAAGTAGCGCTGGCGGTTGAGGTAATTAGTCCTCAAGAAGGCGAAGCTACCCTCGGCAAGGCACTCAAATCGCCGGAGGAGCTTTCTAAAGAGGAAATGCTGCAACTGCAACAAATTTCGGTATTTGCCCGCGTCAGTCCCGAACAAAAACTGAACCTAATTGCCATCCACCAGCAACACCACGCCATTGTCGCTATGACAGGGGATGGGGTTAACGATGCACCTGCCCTCAAAAAAGCCGACATCGGTATTGCGATGGGCAAACGCGGCACACAGGTTGCTCGTGAAGCAGCCGATATGGTCTTACAAGATGATTCTTTTGCGACTATTGTTGCTGCCATTGAACAAGGAAGGGCAATTTTTGGCAATATTCGCCGCTTTACCTTTTACCTGCTTTCTGGCAATGCGGGAGAAATCATCGCTGTCGCTGCGGCTGCCTTGGTTAATGCTCCTTTACCAATATTGCCTTTACAAATTCTTTTTCTCAATGCCGTCAATGATGTATTTCCTGCCCTTGCCTTGGGCGTGGGGGAAGGCAGTCCCAAACAGATGCAGCACCCCCCCAGAGACAGCCGAGACCCGATTCTAGCACGCCGTCACTGGTGGGCGATCGCAGGCTACGGATTCCTGATCAGCGTCCCTGTTTTGGGCGTGTTTGCTCTATGTTTGCAGCACTGGAACCTAGAACTTAAGCAAGCAGTGACAATTTCGTTTCTAACGCTAGCTTTTGCCCGACTCTGGCACGTTTTTAATATGCGCGACAACGATTCTAATTTGTTTCGCAATGAAATCACGCAAAATCTCTACATTTGGGGGGCTTTACTGATATGTACGGGGTTATTACTGTCGGCAGTGTATATCCCTGTTTTAGCTAACGTCCTGCAAGTAACTGATCCCGGATTGCAAGGCTGGGGGATTATTCTAGGCGCGAGTTTCATTCCGGTTATTTTGGGTCAACTTTGGAAAACCATTCACCGTTAATCAGCAGTTAGTAATATCAAAAGCGAAAAACACAAATAAAAAGATATTAAATATTACTGTCGTTAATTTAATAAAACTAATGAAGAAGGTTTAAAAGATGAACTATACAATTGAAATTGAACGGGAAGTCGATGGACGGTTTATAGCAGAAGTTTTAGAACTTCCTGGGGTACTCGTCTATGCAAATACTAGAGAAGAAGCAATTTCCAAGGTTCAAGCATTAGCGTTGCGCGTCCTCGCTGATAAGCTAGAACAAGGTGAAATTCCTGTCAATGAACTAAGTTTATCATTTGTCGCAGCATGAGTCAGTGGTCAGCTACCCAAGCAAGGAGAGTTTTGTCTGCTTTATTACGTCTTGGTTGGACAATTAAGCGACAAACTGGCTCTCATAAAATTTTAGAGCGTCCTGGCTGGAATGATATCGTTTTTGCTTTCCGAGATAGTGATGAAATTGGACCTGGAATGTTAGCGAGAATTGCCAAAACAACTGGATTAACACCAGAAGATTTGTAAAAAATTAATATTTCTGCAATTCCCCTATTAATTCAGGAAAATTGTGTGCAGCTAGTAACGTTCCACTTTTATATAGTTGAGAATCCTCCACATACAACTTCAGCTTTCGTTTACCATAATATTGATATTGCATCTGATAACCATGCCACGCTGCTTTGAGATTTTCGTATCGTTCCTCACTGATTTTTCCTGACTGATGGGAAATTTTTAAAATGTATATACCATCACGTCCGTAATCCTCTCCCATTTCAATTTTTTGAACTACGTAATCAGTAATTCCTCTTAGTGTGTATAAATCTTCATGATCATAGTCTTGTATTTCAATGCCAAATTCCTCTTCCAATGACATCAAAATCTCAACAAAATCAATATCATCAGTTGCAAAATCGCCGTAAATATGACTATCTAAAGTTACACGATTTGGCCACACTTCTAACTGCTCAATAATGATTTTCCGAACTTTAACAAAGATTTTTGCTTTGCTTTCATCTCCTCCAAATTCTCCTAATACGCTAGCTATTTCGTCACGCAAACGAGCTTCTTCAATAGCAGCCTTACGTACTTTTTCTTCAGCAATACGCCGAGCTTGCTCAGCTATTCGTTCCTTTTCCACAGCTAGCTGATATTTCATCGCTTCAATTCGAGAATTAACGATATCTCGTACTGTGCATAATTCAACTTTATGTCCACTCTGGCTATAAATTTTTGTAGCTAACTCCCACACAACTTGATCGAGATTAATCTCAAGTGCTTTAAGATTTTCTTCCGTAACTGATAGAGTTTCGTCAAGGTATTTATTGACTACCATCTTCAGCAATTTTAACTCATAACCTTTATTTACTTCACTCACTGTTTACTCTCCTGCCAATCTCTGTGACATTTAACCTACCTATAGGAATAATGCCCAGTTAAGGCATTAAAATAAACAGAGGAAGTTCAGCAAATTGCAAAGAGAAGCTTGATGCTGACAGATTTACTTTATCCTAAAAATTTCTGGATAGCCTTTTATCGTAGCACATTATTCTGAAACTTTCCAAATATTGCTGAATTTGTCTCAACTCTCCTTAAACCCCGTTAAAACCCCATAAATTCCCCAAATTGCCATCGCTCTTAAATAATGACTTGCTCGAAAGGTTCCCTGTGCCGTAATTGCTTCAGGAGTACGAAATTGTAAGCCATTTTCATAGATTTGTTTAACAACCGTTTCAGTCAGTTTAAACGCTTCTTCTTTCATCCCCATTTGCAACAAAAATGCTGCTAAACCGAAATTAATGCCTGTCCAGACTTCCAAGGGATGAGTTGCTTCAGGATCTTCGGGTGAACCATCCGGCATTAATCCATTTGCCATACCGAATTTTCCTGCTATAAATTTGAGAAAACAGGTATCATAAACCTTTTTTAAAGTTAATAGTGTAAACTCAGATGCAACCACATCAGGTAAGTTCAATAATCCAGCATAAAATTGACCGCACAATTGGTCTGCCATCACCACATCTGAACCACTTTCGCTGTCGAGTTTGTAATATTCTCCATTCCATAGCGTATCGTGATAAATAGCACGAGATTGTTGTAACCAAGTACGATAAGTGTTAATACAATTTTCAATTGATTGAGGATAATCACCGGGTTGCAACTGCGGATTCATCGGTGGATTTTCTAATAAAATGTCCCCTATCTTAATCGCTGCTTCTAAAGCAGCAATCCACAATCCGCCACAATAAGCACTAATGCCTTTTAATTGCCAATCATCAAACGTTTGGTCAGGTGCGCCAGAATTTTCGGGAATGCCGTCATTATCTACATCAAATGCTTTGAGATACGCCAATGTTTCAACAATCGCTTGCCAACATTCCCATAAAAAGTCTATGTCACTCTCACCCGTTAACAGATAATCTCGATAAACTTGCAAGACAAAATCACTACCCAAATCTTTCCAGAGATTGCAATCTTGGTAGGAAGTATAATTTGTTTTTTCCCAAGGATGCTCGTTTGGCGCACCTAAATCATGTGGCGTTGCACCTTTTGCTTTACGAATTGCTTTTGCTTGATTATAACCGATAATTCTAGACGTATCATCACTGGTTGGAATTGCTCTAGCAAATGCTTCTAAAACTGCCTTATCTAACCTTGGCCAAAGCATCATTAACCCAAAAGAACCATACAACCTGACATCTAAACTTTCATACCAACAATAGTCTAGACATTCTAACACCCCAAACTGTCCAATAGGATCATTTTCAGTTGCTGCCGTCCACAGTGTCCCCCCGTCTGCGAGTATATATAACTCGTTAAACAGGGCCATTTTGAACCAATTTGGTAAATCTTCCCGCTTGAGAATAGGAGACTGCCAGTCTATAATGCGATCGCGCCACATATCTCCATGCTTTAATGCAGTTCGTACCATCGACCAAACATTACGTCCATTTCGTCCGAAAAAGTCTGTATAGCGGCGATAATAGTTGATTCCTTCGGCAAACTCAGTAATCGGTAAATCCCACGCCACAATAAAGGGAATTTTGCGCGTTTTCCCTGGACGGATGGTAAAACGAATGGCAAAAGCGGCGGCAATTTGTTCGCCAGGTTCGGCAGGGGTTTCGTCTTCTTGGTCAGGGAGTGACCCATTCATCGCAAAATAGTCCCAGACATCGGAACCGTCACTATTAGGATTCCACTTACCCAGATAAAACACGTCTAAACTGGGATTGGTGACGCTGGCAATAGCGATTTGTCCTTCTCCCTCTTGAACGTTCTCATGGGGTTGGATGCGGTTGAGGATGAATCCAATGCGAAAGTTATCCTGTACCCACTGATTGAAATTCCCCGTACTGTCTCCCCATCGCGGTTGATAGTCATAAACGGGACTGCCATCATCGCGTACCTTGACTTCCGGGGATTTAACGGCATTGGTAAACCATCCGACAATATTCTGCCACGTTAACAGGATGCTGAGGGTGATGGGTTTATCTGTAGGATTGTGCGCTGTCCATTCAAAAAGTGCCACAGGATAGCTGGTTTCTTGGTAATTTTCTGCCCAAATCGGGGAATATTGCTCACAAGTTAGCTTAGTTTGGAAGATTCCCTCATATTCGTACCAACTGCGGGGATAGAGTGCTGAATACGTGCCTTTTTCTTTAGGATACCAAGACCAACGGGATAACGTACCATCTTCAGGCGGTTCTGTACACAAGCTGTATACTTGCGCCTCGCCATCTTCGGGTTGTTCAAAAATACTAAACTGACAGGCAGGGATACTCCGAAAGACGTGTTCGCCACCGTCGAGATGCCATAGGTTAAAGTCGCCACGCGGAGAACGACCTATACAACCCGCACCAAATCCACCAAGCGGCATTCCATGCCAAGGGCCATTATCTAAGTTACTAGCATAGCGCACCGTATAAGGGTTATCCCATCCTTTGCCAATGGGACGCTGCCAAGCGCATTCGGGAATTTCGGGGAAGGAGAATAGATTGATCATGTGTTTTATTTTAGAGCGTGGCGACTCTGTAAAATAGCAAAGGTCTAGAATAGTAGATGATACGCTGATGGAACCATCTGAAGCACAATATCTCATTATCAACGCTTTAGAAACATTGGGTCTTCTTGAATGGAGACTCTATGATGAAATAACAGGATATTGGCGAATTCATACGCCAAGTCTTGTTTTGCCGATTGCTTACGTTTTGCCTGATGGCGATATTGTTCCTCCAGAATGGATATTAGATTTATGAACGATTTAACTCCCAGGCAAGCAGAAGAAAAATTGCAAGCGATGATTAAAATTGCACGACAGCGTTATCTAGATGCGGGTGGCAATCCTCAACGTTGTCCCAGTGGATTGAAAGGAGATGATTATTTTACAGATGAAGAACGAGAAGAAGCATTAAGCTTGATGCGAATTAGTGCAGGTGTTCGTATAATAGGAGATGAAGTACACTGTCAAGGACGCACTTGGAAGTTACCTGTTGATTCTTCGTTGCGGAAAGTTCCTATAGATTAAAAAATATTAATATGGACTTCTGAGCATTTAATTATTTATCCGCAAAATTGAGCAAATTTTTATAATCATCATAATTTAAAGAATATTCTCTTAATTCATGGTTAAGTAGTTTACTATATCGTTCACAAATATCTATTCCTTTTTGAATTAGTTCATTTATTTCTTTTTCTTCAAGCCTTTTCAATTCTGAGGCCGGATTTTTATCTTTATTTAGCTTTTTTTCTGACCTCTCTAGAGATTCCAAGGCTTCTTCGGGATCGTCAGGTAAGGAATTTAGCAATTTTTTCGTATTTTCAATTCGCCTTTTTCTATTATTTTCGTTTTGATATTTCAATACTTCTTCTTTATCCCAATGAGCAATTGCTTTATCTCTTTGATTAAATAGCACACGAAGCAAATTATTCTGTTCTTTATCACAAAAATTTTTATCTTGATCAATCTGTACTTTATTTAAAGGCAATAATTTTGAATCGCTTTGTTGCCATTTATGGTAACTAGAGTGAAATTTACAGATAATTTTGTTTAAGCTTACAGAATCATCACTATAAACTTGAGCTACTAGAAGAATAGGCAAAAACCGAAAACCATGAGTCGTCATAAACCAAAAGTCTTCTGCGTTTGAATATTTATGACGTTGATGATGGTCATTACGCTCCTTCCATAATTCATAAGAAACAGTTATATAATACTTTGAATAAACTAACTGTTTATAAACAGCATCTAGCATTTCTGTTACTTCTTTTTTTTTAGAAAAATAAAAACATTCTAATTGTTTGTTTTTATTGATTTTACACTCACCTTCTTTGTGATAGCAAAGTTTTTCATAAGGATCTTTGTCTGATTTTGATTTAATTGTTTTTATAATTCTCCATGAATTTAATACTAAATTAATTTGAAATTGGTAGTTTAGCGGTAAATTG
Organism: Microcystaceae cyanobacterium; assembly: GCA_041743025.1. Classification (GTDB taxonomy): domain Bacteria; phylum Cyanobacteriota; class Cyanobacteriia; order Cyanobacteriales; family Microcystaceae; genus JBGTNM01. Next base: position 19,127 of record JBGTNM010000143.1, on the reverse strand, counting down.
ATTTCTAAATCATGCTCAGCTAAATTATGATCTGGTATGATACCTTCTACTTTCAAATCTTCTATAATAGCTTTATCTAAAAATACTATTTCTTCAAAATTAAATCTTGAAGGTTCCCAAGTACCAGGTAGTTTAAGCTTGATAATTTTTTTCTGTTTTTTCCTAGAAGGCAGTTGCTCGCTTTCGAGTAATAATGTAATATTTTCAGTGATTATTATCCAATTATTCATAGTTTTAATAAGCAATAACGATCTAGTTTAAGTTAAGCTACTATTAATTAAGCTTATCATAAAATTTGAAAGATTTTAGAATTAGAATTTTTGTTGCTATCCCAGTGGATTGAAAGGAGATGATTATTTTACTGATGAAAAACGACAAGAAGCAAGGATATTAAGGCGAATTAGTGCAGGCGTTCGTATAATAGGAGATGAGGTTCACTGTCAGGGACGCACTTGGAAGTTACCTGCTCAATTTGAGCTATAATAGATAAACTCTGACACTTTACTCTATTTTATAAAATGCTAAAAGAAAATTTTTACAATATCCTTATTGATGATCAAGAAATCACGATCAAACTCAACCGAAAATTAATTGATCAAGAAACCTTAAATAATTTGCTCGATTATCTTAAGCTAGAATCAATTAGAAATAAAAGTGAGTTAACAGAGGAATTAATAAAAGAACTAGCTGATGAAATTGATGTCGCAGCGTGGAAAAAACTAAAGCCAAAATTTATCAAAGAATAAATCGTGTCAAATTTTCAACCGATTATTGTTGATACCAATATCATTTTTTCAGCTTTACTCAAAAGTAATTCAAGTTTTACACTACTACTTTTATTATCAGAGTATCAGTTTTTTGTTTGTGAGCAAATGTTTGTAGAAATCTTTAAATATAAAGAAAAGATAGTTAAAGCGAGTAATCTTTCAGAAGATGAAATAATCGAAGCTTACAAAATCTTGATTAAGCGACTACAATTATATAAAGAAGATTTAATATCATTAAGCAATCTTCAAAATGCTTATCAACTTTGTCAAGATATTGATGAAAATGATGTTCCTCATGTTGCTTTGAGTCTAGAATTAAATGGATTATTATGGACAGGGGACAAAAAACTGAAACAAGGATTACTCAATAAAGGTTTTACGCAGTTTTTTATGCCTTAGACTTAAATTAAATTATTCCTCGTTTGGTTAATTATGAGACAACCAACAGAATTAGAAAAAAAGCAATATGCTAGACTACAAGAACTGACTGCGATCGCTTAATATACTTCATCATGAGTTCCTATATCAATTAACACGATTAAATCCTCTTTTGATTCTTTATCTATTTTAAAAGTAAAAACAATACGAAAATCATAAGCCACTGAACAACCCCATAGTTCTTCTAGCTGGCCACTTAGTTTATGAGTTTTTAAAGAAGGTGTGAAAGGATCGATTGATAGTATTTCTAGTATTTCAAGTATTTTTTCTTCTAGTTGAGGATTTTTACGAACAACACGCCTAAAAGCTCTTTTAAAACTACTGTCCCAAACTAACGTTTTCATTCTTCTTCCAGCAAATCAAAGCGTAAATCGACTATTGTTCCTCGTTTAGCCGTGCCTGCCTCAACTGCTGCTAAAGTTTGGGCTGCGTTTTTGGCAATTTCCCCTCGTCGCTTTTCTATCCGTCGTTTATGAATCAACTCTAGCAATAAATCTTGCTCCTCCAACGAAAGAGACTCAATATATTCAAGAGCCTGTTGTAATGGGGTTACTTGATTCATTATTCTATATTAACTTTAACTCAAAATCTGCTGTTTCTTGTTTTTTTAGCTTAGCTCGAATTTGAGAAAATTGCCTGACAACTTCAGGTTTGTATAAACGCTCACCACAATTTAAACAGACTTCAGCTTCCGCCTGAACAATAGCAGTATAAACGCCTCTTCTAAGAAGCTTTTCAACTTGTTTAGTCGTTAATTCACTTTGACAAATCGGACATTTTTTCGGTTTCATGGCTAATATCTCCTAATTTTCCCATTAAACCACCTTTTGACATTAGCAAAGATTTAACTGCGATCGCAATCCTTACCTCAACATTGTTAAAATGACAACTGCCAAATTGTCATTTCTTGATACAATGAGGCAATTTGGTAGCAATTTTGTGAGGTTGTGAACAGGAACATAAGCGTATGAAACACCTTCGATATTGGTTCAACCCCCTTGCCATCATGGCAACCACCACCCTTGCTTGGACGACTCCCACCCTGGCCAACGAAGCTAACGCCAAGGCTGTTGTCGATTACTTCCAAGGGCAACCGTCAATTGAACTGTACGTCCCGCCGCCAGAAACCAATCAGTCTGGGACTTGTGCTGCTCTAGTCGAACCTGCTATCAATAGCATTATCGGCAACTATAGCAATCGTTGGGGTATTTTGGTCGAATCTTTGGAAACTAGAACCCCCATCTACAGCCACAATGCCGATAAATATTTTATTCCCGCTTCCAACACAAAAATTTTTACCACCGCCGCCGCCTTACAACGCCTCAGTCCTCAAGCGAGAATTGGTTCTCAATCGGTGCAAAACTGGATTACCGTCACCAACCTCAGAAGTAACAACTACTACGCCGATACGCTGCTACGCCGCATCGGAGGCGCGTCAGTCGCTAAAGCTGCTTTAGCGCAATTAGGCGTAAATCCCAACGGTTTCCGCCTTGCTGATGGTTCGGGTTTGTCTCGTCAAAACGTCGCTACGCCCAGAGCGATTGTCGAAACGCTAAGAGCCATGTACTATGCTCCTACGGGAAATGTTTTTTATGCGTCGCTGCCAGTGGCAGGCATGAGTGGAACGCTAAGCAACCGAATGCGCCAAACCCCAGCCCAAGGTACTGTCTACGCCAAAACCGGCACGCTAAGCGGCGTGAGGGCTTTGTCTGGATACATGAATCACCCGCACTTTGGCATGGTGGTGTTTAGTATTTTGGCTAACAACCCCAGCGTATCGGGGACAACATTAGTCAAGTCAATTGATCGTATCATCCTTCAGTTAAGTACCCTGCGTGAATGCGATTGAAAAAACAAAAACGGCAACTTATCCCTAATATCCGACCTCTAACCCGATAAATTGGCAATTAATATAAGTTGTTGCAAATCCTTCCAACGAGGCCCTATCATTGTCAATTAAGGACTGTTTCTTGAGAGCTATTAGCAATGCCTTCCTACACCTCCTCGTCGCTGAAAGCTGAATTAAATTCCAGAGGCTGGCGATTGACTCCGCAACGCGAAAAAATTCTCCATGTTTTTCAGAATCTTTCGCGAGGCCACCATCTTAGCGCCGAGGAACTTCACCACGTTCTCGAACAGCGAGGCGAAGCTATCAGCTTATCTACTATCTACCGCAGCGTCAAATTAATGTCGCGGATGGGGATTCTACGGGAATTGGAACTGGCAGAGGGACACAAGCACTACGAACTCAATCAACCCTATCCCCATCATCACCACCACATGGTCTGCATTCAATGCAACAAGACGATTGAATTCAAAAACGACTCAATTCTCAAACACAGTCTCAAACAGTGCGAAAAAGAAGGTTTTCAGTTAATTGACTGCCAACTAACCGTCATGGGTGTCTGTCCTGAAGCAATCCGCATGGGATGGCCATCAGCGCTTCCTAGCCATTGGACTTGCACCCGCGCCATTTCTGAAAGCCACTTTTTAGATGAAGATGAAGACGTTTAGACAAACATTTTATAAGCATTTAGAGTTTCTTGGGCGGTTTTTTGCCAAGAAAACAACTTAGCGCGTTCTTTGCCTTTTTGAATTAATTCATGCCGAAGTTGAGAACTATCAAGGACTTTTAAAATCGATTCAGCTAATTCTACTGCATCGTTAGGATTAACTAATAAGGCTGCATTTCCTGCAACTTCAGGCAGTGATGAGGTATTAGAAGTAATGACAGGTGCGCCTAGAGACATCGCTTCTAAAACAGGTAAACCAAATCCTTCATAATGAGAAGGATAGACAAACACTTCTGCTTGTGAGTAAAACAAAGCAACTTGCTCGTCAGATAAGTAATTGAGATAATGAATTTCTTGCTTCCATTGAGAGGCTTCTATGGCTTCAAAAATAGACTGATACTTCCATCCTTTTTGACCAATTAAAACTAATTGATGTTCGACTTTATGCTTTTTTTTTAAATAATTAAAAGCTTGAATTAAAGTCACAACATTTTTTCTCGGTTCGAGCGTACTAACAAAAAGTAAATAGGGTTTAGAAAAATCATAATTCACAGATGGTTGAAGCTTGAGAAGTTCATCAGCATTCAAATCGTTGGCTGAATAGCGCGTCGCTTGAGGCGTAATGTAAATGCGGTCAGGATTAATTTTAAAATACTTTATAATGTCTTTTTTAGTATTGTTAGAAAAGGTAATAACTAAATCTGTCCATTGCAAACATCGTTCAATTCGTTGTAAATAACTTTTGACAATCGCAGTCGCGTAATTCGGATATTTAATAAAAGTAAGATCGTGAATCGTCATTACTTTGAAACTATTGAGACAAGGATAAACATAATGATCCGTTCCATGCACGATGTCGGGATTGTCAAGATATTGAGAAAAGTAAGGCAGAATAAAATTAAAATATTTGGCTGATAGATTGGCAACTGTTACTGGAATTGGCAAGATTTCGACTGAAGGAAACTTCTGAAGATTATCTGGTTTTGCAAAATTCATTAAAAGCCAATTTTTAACAGACGGATGAAAGTATATATTGAGTTGAAAAGCTTGTGTTGCTTGTAATTTATCTAAAGCTTGAAGCAGATTGAGAGTATAAATGCCAATACCACTTAATTTTCCACGAACAGGTGTTGCATCAAAACAAATTTTTAACATGATTGAGTGTCCATCATATTTATTGTTTCACCCATCACAGATAATCAGATCAATCGTTCTAAATATTTTTTGTTGTAAGATAAATCTCTTGTATTTGCTGAGCATATTGTTCAATAGTGTGGAATTTTTTATAATCTGCTTGCATCTGTTTAATCTTATCATTTATATTTTTGTTTTGCATAATTTCTAAAATATTATTAAAGACCGACTTAGAATCGCTCCAGTCCAGAACTAACTCATTTAAATCATATTTCAAGCACTCATTAGCCATCCAAGTATTAGCCGTTACTAAAGGAATTTTGCCTGCTATAATACATTCAGTAAAAATGCCTGATGTGCGCTCTTGATAGGCCACTGAATCATAGGGTAACATAATGATATCACTAATACATAGCCAATAAATATAATTTTTTCGGCTAAGATTATCTTCAATTAATTTAACATCAATTCCGCCTAAAATAGGTGTCAATTTAGAAGACTGAGCCGCGATAAGACACAGTTTTTCTTCAAAATCTAAATCAGTATGAACTAAGTTTTTTATAATTGTCCAGCCTTTTTCCTGTCGAGGTGAACCCGGCCACCAACAAAGCGTTTTGGGACTCTCTTTTAAAGATAAACTTTCACCATCAATATCGGTATGAGGAATTGGCATGACGATGATAGCTTTTTGAAAATAATCAGACAAAGAATGGCTTAATAATTCGCTGTCGGTTAATAATTGTAACCGTCCTGGCTTCAATCGTTTTTCTATAACTTTATGCAAAAACTTGTAAATAAACCGCGTTCTATCATGATGAGTATCCCTGCGATAAAGCAGCCAAACAGCTAAATTTTCTGTTGGAACAAATAACAAAGCAATAGCCAGAGCGAATAATTGTAAATGAATAAATCGTTCTAGAAAAATAATTGAAACGGGCGATCGCCCTATCACTTGCGATCGCAAATAATGAGCAATAGAAATCCCTAAATCCCCTACTTGTTTAATTCTTAAAACTTTATGGCCGATGTGTCCGTCTACTTCTAAATCACCACTACTCAAACAAGCATCCCACTGAGGGGGTAATTCGTTAATGCTCTCTGTCTTGGGAACGGCAACTAAATGCGTCCATCCCAACTGTTTAACCGCTTTATTCACCGCTTGATGGTAGGGAATAATATGACCTTCACCTCCCATTAAATTCGGAATTAAAGACAAAAATATTGGCGACAACGCTTTCCCCTCATTTTGCTCCATTATTCATTATCTCTGATGGTCAATCAACGCGACAGTATCCGACAATTTATCAAATACAGGGATTGTAACAGAATATCGAGCCGTCTCTTTTACCGTAGACTGTCCCAGTCCGCTCAGGAGTAAAATCGGATGACACTGGGCCTTAATCGCACATTCTAAGTCGCTGGGTGCATCGCCGATGAAAAAAGATTGAGAAAGAGCAATATTATATTTTTTCGCCGCTTCTATCACCATTTGGGGAGAAGGTTTACGGCAAGAACAGCCTGCTTGCGGATGGTGCGGACAGATAAAAATATCGTCTAGTAGCACGCCAAAATGCTGATATTCTAGCACGATGCGTTCGTGAACCGCGTCTACTGCTTGCTGGGTAAAATAACCTCGTCCGATGCCTGACTGGTTGGTGATGACAATCAGTAAATAGCCTGCCGCTTGCCATTGCTTTAAGGCTTCTCCTGCACCGTCAGGCAGCTTAACCTGTTCGGGATGGCTGAGGTAGGGGACGTATTCAATAACCACCCCATCTCGGTCGAGAAAGAGAGCTTTGTTGTGCGGTGTCTGAGACGGAAACTCCACGATTTTAGAAATCGAACTCACGTTTCTTTAATTCTCCATCCATTGCAGGCATTTTTCCAGTTCCTGCTGCATCATTTCAGCATCAGCATAAAATCGCCTACCATGTCCAGGTAAAACCCACTCAAAGCGATATTGCCTGAGCTTTTTCATTGATTGAATGAGTTCGCTCCAGGAATACCAACAGAAATCTCTAAAAGCAACTAACTGTTGGTAATTATTTGACCAAGCTAAATGATCGCCTGTAAATAAAAACTTATCTTTATACAATAAAACAGTATGACCTCGGCTGTGACCGGGAACTGGAATAATTAAAACATCCGGCAACAAAACAAAATTTTCCTCCTCCGTTAGTTGAATTTCTACGTCTTTGGTATTCGCAGAAATATCCGCTTGATGAAGGATGCGATCGCACTGAAAATATGCCTGATATTTCTGATGGTCAGCGACATCATCTTGATGGGTTAAATACATCCAACGTATTCCTCCCATTGCTTCAAGTTGTTTAACCAAAGGAGAAGCAAAGCGAGGCGAATCAATTAAAATATTGCCTTGTGGATGCACGATAAAATAACTCGTCGCGCCAAAAGATGATTCAGCGTGATAGCCGCAATCATAGACGTTTTCTTCAATCGGTATCGGAAAGCTCTGTTGGATGCTTTTAATATTTTTCGGCGGTTCTACCGTACCAATTGAAGCCGTTGGACAAGCCAATAGTGCTTGTAAGGCTCTGTCACGTTCAATTTCATTAGTCGGTTGGTGATGGACGGCTGACTGTTCGTCAACCTGATAGAATACTTCGGGAGCCATCCAACGGCAAGTATCGCAATCAATACAACTACTATCAACATAAAAATTGCCTGCCGTGTTTTGAGTCCGCCTGCGCTGTTGAGTTGCCATTGTTTTACCTGAGAGAGACTGAACAATTGGGGCTATCCTTTCTTGCCTTATTATTCATTATAAACTCTCTATTCCCTATCTATCTTGTCAGAATCTCTCCATTTTGGCAGGTTTGCGAATCGATAATTCCTGGTATCTCAAAGGTCGTTTTTCCTTGACAAATCAGGAGGCTAAAATCATTAGGGTAATTGAAGACAGCCGAAGCAATACTCTTGCTGCTGTAGCGGTAGTTTCCCTGCGGCGTTGCTAAATGATGGACTTCATTTTCATTAGGCGTTCCCTTGATTTCGTAATGATAAAAATTGGTGTCGTAGGCATCACCGTTAAAAATACCAATCGTAAAGTCTAGACTGAGTTGCTGCAAGGATGTTGCAAATTCACCTTTTTCAAAGCGATAAGCTTGTTGAGTTCGATTAATCGCACCGAGGGTATTTTTCGCTTCTGCTTCTCGTGCTTTACCGACTTGACTGATAAGTTGGGGGTAAGCAATCAACGATAAAGTGGCGGCAAACAGCATCGCAATTACCAACTCAATCAGGGTAAATCCTTGGCTAGCTTGTTGCTGGTTAAGAAGGCGATGAAATTTTTCTAAAATAAATTTTATCTTCATGTTTAAAGGCACCTGCTCGCTCAAGCCGATAGATACTTTAATTGAGTTAGTATTGGTAAAATATAAAATTAACTTCACTTTATCTCACTTATATTCAATGATTCAATTAAATTTATCACACTGCTTGCGTGATAGCGATCGCTCTAACTCTCGACTCAATTCAAGACTGAAGACAAAATGTTTTGTGCTATAATAACTAAATAAAAATTAATTTAGGGTTACACCCAATCAAGCCATGTTAGATGCTATTAATTCTCTGTTCGGCCGCCATCCCGAACGCATAAAAGGGCGAGTGGAAATTTACACCTGGCAAACCTGTCCTTTTTGTCTTCGGGCTAAATTTTTACTGTGGTGGAAAGGGGTAGATTTTAGCGAATATAAAATTGACGCAGACGAAGCCGCTAGAGCAAAAATGGCGGAGCGTGCTAACGGTCGGCGGAAGGTTCCCCAAATTTTTATTAACGACTCGCACGTTGGCGGTTGCGACGATCTCTATCGCCTTAATGATGAAGGTCAACTTGATCGCCTTCTCGCTCAGTCTCCTAATCAATCGATCTAGCTTTTGCCTCTGACTTCATCTGTGCTGTATAAAGTTCGTTACCGACCTGCCTTTGCTGCTTTATTCGTCACCCTTAACCCTGGTGAAAAGCTTGCCGTTAAAACCGGAAATATTACCAGTATGGATGTCGGCTTGAGTGTCCAAACTCGACACTTAGAAAGCAGATTTTCGACTTTGTTAAAAATCCTCCTGAGACAAAAAATTGCCTATATTCACCTCCTTCAAAATCAATCGACCGGGCCGGCGACGGTGGTTCTCTCCCCTGTCATGTTTGGCGATATCGAGCGGCTGGATGTCTCTGAAGGGCAAATTTGTGTGGCAACAGGAGCCTACTTAGCGCATACGGACGGATTGTCGGTCAGTCGGCATTGGGCAGGCTTTGCCAGTTGGCTAGCGGGAGAGGGCTTGTGGAAATTAAAATTTATTGGGCGGGGCCGCGTGTTTATCGGTGCTTGTGGCGAAATTGATAAGAAAACCATTTATGGAGATTTTTTTGTCAATCGGGGCTATTTGATCGCCCATAGTTCCCAATTACGCTTCAAACCTCACAAAAACGGGGATTGTGTTGGCTGGTTACTCTCCGTCAAAAGCCAAAAAAAACAAAGAACTCACGGTCTGACCATCTATCTCCAATCTCGCCAGCTAGAAGGATTAGTTCATTACCTGCGTTCCCTCGTATGATCTCTTGGTAAACTAGAAGTAACTCTGTTTCTATTGAATGCTTCGTTCTATGCCTGCTGAAACTCTTTCACGCTACGTTACTCGCAACCCTGAGATTTTGAGCGGAGAGCCAATTATTCTAGGGACTCGTACATCCGTTCGCGCCATCGTTGGTTTGTGGCGGCTAGGCATTATGCCAGAAGAAATTTTGAACCATTTGCCCCATCTGACTCTAGCGCAAGTGTTTGATGCCTTGAGCTTCTATCTCGATCACCAGGTAGAGATTAATGAGTACATTGAGCGAAATCGAGTCCCCGATGAATTAGTCCATCCCTCTGTGAGATCCGCCTTGGGTGCACTGTGACAACTTTCGCGGCACTTTACACAGATGAGGATATGTCGATACATGGAAGAAGATAAACAACATTCTGGAATTATTGTTGTGCCTCAGAAAAACGCCTATGAAGTCGCACAACGAATTGGTATTTTAGTGAGTGCGCTGACGGCTGAGGAGATTAGGAATCAATTACTATATGCCTGAATCTTTTGGCGACGGGCAATTTTCCAAAATTTTAAGGCAAGCTATGAAGGTAGAGATTTTAGAGCAAAGAGACAACGCGATCGCCCACGTCACTTTGGAAGCAATGGAAACCCTTCTCGCGCAAGCAGGAACCCTCCAAAGAATGCGCGGTCAGTTTGCGATCGAAACGAATGTGCGCCGTAGCAGTCACGGTCTCTCCGATAAACGGCAGAAACGGAGTTTTACGGGAGAAACGCTGTTTTTAACCCAGTTTCAAGCCAAAGAAGACGGCGGGGAAATTTGGTTAGTGCCTCAAAAAATGGGCAATATTGTCATTCATGAAATTACAGCTTACAAACTCATTGCCCCTGCCCCATCTTTTTTAGCTTGTACCGACAAAATTGAAATTTTTCTCGGCTTTCCCGATGCCAAGTCGCCCCTAGCACAAAGACAACTATTTTGGGTCAACTTAGCAGGCAAAGGGAAGGTGTTTCTCAACGGTTTTGGCGGGATTTATGATATTGATGTTGAAAAAGAATACATTGTCAATCTAGATCGCCTTGTTGCTTTTGAAAATAGTCTCAAATGCGAAATGATTAAAAATAGTGCTAAAAACTGGCGGGGATTGCTAAAAGAGAATCAATATTACCTTAAACTAACAGGCAATGGCAAACTTTACTGTCAGACTCACTGCCCTCGTCGAGTAGCATCTTTGATACAAACAAAATTTAAGTTAAAATAAACTTTCTAATAAAATGTCGAAACTTTATGACATCCCTCATCAAATTCAGCATGATTTTGCGCCAACTTTAATTCTAGATTTACAATCGAAGCAATCGGTCTTGACGCAAGATTCTGTCATATTAGCTGTTGATAAAACATTAGAAAATAGTAAAAATATATCTTCAGAGAAACTGCAAAAGCTAAGTGAATTGTTAGCCAATCATTCAATTATTACCAGCCAAGTTTCAGCCGCTAAACTACCAGGAAAATTATATATTTCGCCGTCTATTACTGGTGAAATTAAACATTTTTATATTCAAATTAATAAACCCTTAGTCTTTCAAACGGCTGCTTTTTTAGCCTGTGGGAATGGCATAAAATTAGGAGAGTACCATCCTTCTACTCGCCGCGATCTCAGTTTATTAATCGCGTCGGGCAATGGCGATTTATGGTTGAGTGCTTGCGGCAAGATTCAGGAATTGTTAGCGAGTGGCAGCCTAGCGATCGCATCAGGCTATATTCTCGCTTTTGAAGGTAGTCTAAAATACGAAATGAAGGCAGAAGAAGGACTGTCTTTTCAAGGCGTTCAAACAGGTATTATGGGCGGTAAAGGAACTGTATGTGATTTTCAAGAAAGAGGACGAGTCTGGATTCAGTCTCGCCATCCCTATGCATGGCTGAATGTTTTGGCCCCTTATATCAGTTAACAGTTATCAGTTATCAACCTCATTTTAAATATGCCACCGTAACCCCTGAACCGCCTTCATTTTGGGGGGCTAAATCAAAGCGCTCGACTTGGGGATGTCGTTGTAAAAATTCATGCACCCCTTGGCGCAATTTGCCCGTTCCTTTGCCATGAATAATCCACAAAACACCAGCATTAGTTGCTTGAGCGATCGCACTTTCTAAGTCTATTTCTGCCTCATCTACCCGACTGCCTCGCAAATCAATCGTATTTTGAGCAGTGCGAATAGTTGGAGTCGATTTAGGCGTGGTGGGTTGAGGGGAGGAAGTAGCAGTCGGTTTGGGTTTAACCGGAAGATCGACTTTTTGTCCGTCAAGCGATTCAATTTCGGCAAAAGGAAGTGTCATTGTCATCAATCCGAAGCGAACGGCAACTTCTCTTTGTTCTGCGTCAACTCTTAACACTTCTGCCGTCTGTCCGAAATGGGGAATTCTCACTCGTTCTCCAACGCGGGGTTGATAGCTGGGGCGCGAAGGTGGGACTTTGGGCAAGCGGGTTTGGGCAATATCATTGAGTGCATCGGTGGCTTTTTGCGCTTGCTGGGCGGTAGGGTTTCCCTGTTGCAGTTGGCGGATGACTTGGGCAATTTCCGCCTTCGCTTGAGCGATCGCTTTGTTTACCTCTTGTTCTTGATAGCGCTTTAACTCACGTTCCCGTTCTTGCAAAGAAGACGCTTTCTCGGAAACTTCTGTATAAAATTGCTCAGTTTTTCGCAATAATCGACTAGCTTCTTGGGCTTTTTGCTCTTGTTCACGCCGTTGCTCCTCCAATCCCGCAATCACTTGATTAATTTCTTCGGAAAAGCCGCCGATGCGCTGTCTGGCTTCCTCAACGATCGCATCTTCTAACCCTAAGCGTCGGGCAATCGTCAGAGCATTTGATCGCCCCGGAATTCCCCACAGCAAGCGATAAGTAGGCGATAGGGTGCTATCGTCAAATTCGACTGAGGCATTCTCGAAACAGGCATCTTGATATTTGAGGGCTTTGAGTTCGCCGTAATGCGTCGTCGCAATCGTGAGTCGGGCGCGATCGCACAACGCTTTGAGTAGCGCAATGGCTAATACGCTACCTTCTGCTGGATCGGTTCCTGCCCCCACTTCGTCTAGGAGAACGAGGGAGAGCGAGGCGTTGTTAGCGGCAGACAAAGCAGCGAGAATTCGGATAATGCGACGAATGTGACCCGAAAAAGTCGATAAACTCTGCTCGATAGATTGTTCATCGCCAATATCAGCAAGAACTTGGCCAAACCAAGGCAATTCAACGGGTTCTCTAGCAGGAACAAATAACCCTACTTTCGCCATGAGTGCAGCGAGTCCAATCGTTTTGAGGGTGACGGTTTTTCCGCCTGTATTTGGCCCGGTGATGGCAACAACGCGAATGCTGGGGTCAATTTTTACGTCAATGGGAACGACTGGGGTTCCTTGTTCGTGCTGTTGCTGCCAGACAAGGAGAGGATGGCGCAATTGGCGCAGCGTGATATCTTCGCCTGCCTCAATAAAGTGGGGGGCATTCCCTTCTAACCACAGGCTGTAACTCACTCTAGCAGTGGCTAAATCGAGGGCAGTTGCCACGGCTAGCAAGTATTCTAACTCGTCGTGGAGAGCAGCAACTTTTTCGCTCAGTCCCCGCAGGATGATTTCTTCCTCATTGAGTTCTTGGCGGCGATACTGCCGTAATTTGTTGCCTAATTCGACGATCGCGTTGGGTTCGACATACAGCGTTGCTCCCGTGCTAGAAGTATCGTGAATAATACCCGGAATTTGCTCTTTTTGAGGTGCTTTAACCGGAATGACAAAGCGATCACCCCGTTGGGTAATAACCAGTTCTTGAACGGCTCCTGCCTGACGCTGTAAGATATTTTGCAGCTTTTCGTAAATGCGATCGCGGACTTCTTTGAGGCGGTGGCGGAGTTCGGACAGTTTGGGACTGGCGCGATCAGCCACTTTGCCATTATCATCGATAGCGTGGTGGATATTTTGCTCTAATTCGGGATAAGTGCGAACTTCTGCCACTAATTCGCTCAAAGCGGGCAAATCTTCATAGCTATCAATCGTCCGGCGCAATCGTCGCACCCCAGCTAGCGTAGTGGCAAGATTGAGCAATTCTTGACCGGAGAGTAGCCCTCCCAATGCCGCTCTTTCTAAAGCTTCTCCAATATCGCTGATGCCGTCAAACGTCCAATGGGCATCTAAGCTTTGCTCTAGGCGGTAAACTTCCTTGGTTTGCTGCAAAAGTCGGCAGCTTGCGGCTTTCGTTGGGGGAATAGGCAGATTTCGGGCAGCGATCGCCCCCAACTTGGTTTGGGCAAAGGTAGAAAGATGCTGGCACAAGCGCGGCCATTCTAGCAGTTCTAGGGTTTCTGACTCAATGGAAATCAAGGGCAAATGCTGAGATTATCTGATGTTAAGGGATTTCTTCTCTTTATGATAACGACTTTGAGCCGTCAGGAACTCAGAGCTAAGGAACAATGAACCCTGTTAGATCCCAAACTTTTTGTTAAGATTTTTATCTTTCAAGCATTTTGTAAAATTTGATACAGAATCTTGTGTTATATCTATTACTAGGGCAGTTAAGCGACCCTAACCACAAAGCCCCAAAATGTAATCGGAGAGAAGTACAGATGTCTACTCAACAACAAGCTCGCGCTCTCATGATGCGCCATCATCACACGATCAAGAACCGCCAACAATCTATGCTCGAACGAGCAGCCGCAGAAATTGGCGTTGAGGTGGATGCCGATTACTGGACGAATATTCAAGGAAAACTTCAATCGGGTTTTAGAACAAGTTATGATCGCTCTAGGGCATCGATGAGCTAGTGTTATCAATCTACTATTTAGCAAATTCGCGAGAAATCCCCAATTATAACCGACATCAGGCGAAGATTAACCCGGTTTAGTTGGGGACAAGGCTTTTGACAGGCACAAATCCTTCAAGAGGGCAATCGGCTCTCCCGACATCATGGGGTAAAATGTTCGTAATATGTTACAAATTTTAAGAAGATGGGTTACGACGGATTGATAATTTCTAGTTGAGTTTTAATGCTTACTACCGGACGTCCCCTGAAATAAGGCAGTTCCTCCACTTGGGGTTTCCCCAAGTGGAGGAACTGCCATGCTGGAGGTTTCCTCCAGCATCGGGGACTCTCTAACCCATCCTACGTTAATTTATAAGATTTTATTATCATCATAAGTACGGGAGAGCCGCAAAAAGCGAGCTTATTCAATAGGTTTTTTGAGGTTTGGGTATTTTTCAATTAAACTTTATGCCTGATTCTCCTTCACCCCCTAACCGATTAGATTATATAGGGACGTATATTTGCCCAGTCTGTCGTCATGGCGAAATTTCCTCTCTTTCGCTCATGGAGGCGTTGGCTTGTGACTTCTGTCGCCATATTTTTACGGTTAATCTCGAACAGCAAGTCATCACGATGGCAGACAGTCAGTTACCTCTAACTTGGCGCTGGACAGGACAGACTTGGAAGGGCATCCAGCAAGAGGTAGATACCCTATGGGCGTATTGGTTTGCAGGAACATTGTTTGTCCTGTTGCCTACAGCAATCGTCGGATTAGGGGCTTATTTGTTTCCTCCCTTACCCGAAAGTCCTTTAGCTTGGTTGCCTTTATTTTGGACAATTTTAACGTTTTTGACGCATTTAGCTTGTTTGGGGTGGCTGATGTTGGAATACTATCAAATTCCCCTCGCACTTTATTTCCAAGCTGTTTGGCAGCGTTTGGTCTCGCGTTCTTAAAAAGGAGTTAAAGTGTCTTGAAAAAGCTGCGATTTTGGTTTTTGATTGGACTATGCCTAACTCAATTATGGGGCTGTCTGAGTTTGAGTGGTATTTTTTAACCATCATGAATTGATAATTTCCATAATCCTTGCCGATAAGCTATCAAAAACCTCGCCTTTTTGATGTTCGTCCATTCTACTTAAAGGCTCGTTGGGGGAATTTAAGGTTTGATATTGAGACAATTCTGATAAGTTAAAAATAGTTGTGCAGGGATTAAGAATAATAGCTAAAATTGACGCGCCATCAGCTTCAGCAGCTTGTAATAAAGGGGGAAGTTCATCTTTATTGATAAAATCAGAAGCGAAAAAATTAGAGCTTACTAAAAGCACGGCAATTTTAGCAGAATCTAAGGCTTTTTGAATTTCTTCTCGCCATTTCATCCCAGCTTTAATGCGGGTATCGTCCCAGCGATCAACTAATCCTTTTCTTTCTAAAGGTTTAAGATAAACTTGCAATTGTTCTAAATAGGCTTTGTCTTTGTGACTGTAGCTGATAAATATTTTATGTCGAGTCTCTATAGGTTCCATTGGAGTAGGTATTGCTTCAGGTTGAGGACATGGGAAAAAAGATTTAGTAGGAGGTAGAGCTTTTTTGACGTTTTTTCTAAATAGCCAAAATAGGGCGATCGCTGTCAATACTGCTATGGCATATAACCGGATAATACTGGTTTTAAACCTCGATTGTTTAGCATATAATTGGTTGTTTAAATCGCGATCAAGTTGTTGCATCACATCTCGACCTTGTTCATCTATCCAAGTATTAATGACAGACTGAAGCTGAGGATTATAGATAACTACACCCATTTTATCTTTATTCAAAGGGTGATCGGGAACCAATTCATAATTTTCTCTCAAAAATTTATCTTTAACTAACAGTCCTTTTAACAGAAGTTCATCTGTAAGATAAGCAACAATACTGTCATCTTGTTTCAACCCTTCAAGCAGGGATTTTCTGTCAGAAAATATCTGGAGATTTTTCTCATAAATTGTTTGAGTTTTTATAAGATAATCATGAGGCGTAGTGCCATTTATGACTGCAATTTTTAGGGTTGCATTTATAGATTCTTGATTTTCTAAAGCGTGTTTTACATGGGATCTATCTTTTTTAACTATATATTTAAATCCTGTTGTAAAGTAAGTGATAGAAAAATCAGCGTTTTCACTTTGTAAATTTTTTCTTCTTTCTTGAGTTATGGAATGCGGGCCACAACCAACATCAAGAACAATACCATTTTCTCGTGTTTTTCTAAATCGTTGTTGAAACGGAATAGAATATAGTTCAAAAGTATATTGATCCTTCAAATAATTCCATAAATTATAACAAAATGTTCCTGATGTTAATGTATTATTCTCTTTTAAACTAACAGGATAGGCAGTAGGTTCATATCCGAAATAGAAAACTTGTTGCTTGTTTTTTGAAATTTTTGGTAAAGTTTGAGTAATACCAGAATTATTTAAAAAGGACAAAACAATAATTAAAGTGATTAATAATAAATAGAGGTTTACCCACTTTTGTAGTATCTTAAGTTTCATGACCTAATTTCCCAGCGTAAAAAGTAGGTTAGGGGGAACAGTCGTAAATCAGAGAGAGAGATGACAAAATTTCAACATCTAATCTAATATACTACCTTTTCTCCAAAAAATTCATTGCATCCGTCTTGGAATTCACACATCTTGGGTAAGGGTGAACGCAATTCGCCCATACGTTGACAACCAACAGAAAATTTGAAAGTATTTATAGGGCATCAGGATCGATATTTAATTCGCGTAACTTCAATCAAACAAAAACCTTTCATTGTGTTAGTATAGCGGCTGAAAACAATATAGTAAGGAACGCGCAAGATTTTTTCATTACTTTAATCAAAACTCATGAAAGAAAACTACGATTTTTCCCAAGGTAAGCGAGGCGCAGTTGTTCCTATTCCCTCTAGTCAAGTTAAAATTACGCTGCCGCTCGATAAGGATATTATAGATTGGTTTCAGGTTAGAATTCATGAACTTGGTGGCGGTGACTATCATGAATTAATCAATCAAGCGCTACGAGACTATATTAATCATCAACCCCCTATCGCAGTTTTGAAAAACACAAAAAAATAATTGGGGGTTTTCCAAAAACTCAATAATGTAGTGTGACAGCCTTCTAGTCTGTCACATGCAAGATACCTGTGCTACAGTGTTTACTTATTTCCTCAAGATCGCCCTGCTATGTTAACTATCCTAGTTTTCTCCTCGCTCAACTCAAGTCCGCGTTCTGATAACCATTGCTTGACTCTGGGGATTATTGCCTCAATTTGTTCCCTGGTTTTACCAGTGATAATGAAGTCATCAGCATAACGGATAATTCCTAGTTTTGGACACCATGTTTTAACCGCTTGCTCTAACCCGTGTAATCCGATATTGGATAATAATGGGCTAATAACTCCACCTTGAGGCGTTCCTGTTTCCGTTGGGTTGTGGACACCCTTATAAACATATCCAGCTTTCATCCATTCCTTGATTAAATCTCCTCGTGGAGTAGACCCAATCATTTGTAGAATAGGTTCGTGGGCTAGGTTATCAAAGCATCCTTTGATATCAGCGTCTAGTACCCAGAGATGTCCTCCTACCGTTGGATTGGCACTTAATTTATTGAAGGTATTTAGTCCTCTATCCTTGCCATTACAGCAAGGCATTTGCTTTTTCATCCATCCTTTATCCTCCAGAGATTTCCGTCTTTGTTGCCTCAGACTTACTAGAAGTATCGACATCTTCATAGACTCTGTGGGACTTACCCTGTTGTATCAATTAAATTTTCCTGTATGTTTTGGATGCGCCATCTGACTTTTATTGCCTGATGTTTTTCCTCTCCTCCGATGGGATTTGTGTTCTCTTGATTGGCTAACAAACCATTAGCTAATCCACCCATATACCTTTTTGGTTATTGCCTATCAGGTCTTTTGGCAATTTGGTGGTTCACGGAGTTTAAACGGAAGCGTTCACTTTTGTTCATCCAGATTCATACTACCCCTTTGCTCCTAACCAGATGTGACCTTATCCAGCTTCGGTTACTTTTGTGACTTGCATTCCATCTATTTCATTGCTTACTCTAGATGTAGTCAGACTCAGGTTGAGTCTTTTACATAGGGGTCGATGAAGAGAATCATCGAGCAGCATCGGTGCTGCGGTTTAATTGACCTTTCAGGTCGCGCAGTTTTTAACCCCGTCGCTTGCATTGCGTCAGCGATTAATTGGTCATCAACGATAATGTCAGTTTTCATCTCAATATCAAGGATGCGGTTAATCTAGCCTCATCTTAGTCAGTCGTTAGGTAGGGTGGGCAATGCCCACCCAGAAAGCTAAACTTCTGCACCTTGATGTCGTTTGGTATCGGTTGGTTCAGCTTGCAAGGCAGCATAGAGACGATTTAGGGCACTAACGTAGGCGCGAGCAGAAGCGACGATAATATCGGTGTTGGCAGCGTACCCCGAATAAATCCGCCCTTCATGGCGCAGGCGAATGGTCACTTCGCCCATTGCATCAATGCCTGCCGTCACGGACTTGACCGAAAATTCTATCAGTTCGTTGGGAATGTTGATGACGCGGTTGATCGCCTTGTAGACAGCATCGACTGGCCCCGTACCGATCGCAGCATCGGTCAATTCCTCTCCTTGAGGCGTTCTGAGGGTGACAGTAGCGGTGGGACGAGCGCGATCACCACAGGATACTTGAACTAATTCTACTCTGAACATCTCAGGTGCTTGCTGAATCTCGTCATTGACGATCGCCTCTAAATCCCAATCGGTAATTTCTTTTTTCTTGTCAGCAACATCCTTAAAGCGCAAGAAAGCGTTATTTAAGTCCGTTTCAGACAATTCAAAGCCCAATTCTTTGAGACGGGTACGAAAAGCATTGCGGAGGGGCGTATAGCATACGCCCTCTTTTTAATAACCACAAGTACGGGAG
>JBGTNM010000142.1:0-6694 GCA_041743025.1 Microcystaceae cyanobacterium | reverse complement strand
AAAAAAACAAGGCGTAAACCTGACATAAATTGAAGCGTCTAATCTTCAAGCAGAGGATAAAAACGAGTGAGAGGCTTTAGCCTTCTGCTTAGAAATTTTAGGGGTTAGATAAACTGCTTAAAAACTCAATATTTTTTGAATGAAAATAGGAAAAAGGGCAATAATACCAACCCAAGATTAGTTTTCGAGCTTGAGAATTATTTGAGATAATTTCTTGCTCAAGCTTGGTAAAAGCTCTACCTATACAAGTCGAATTAGCTTCACCACAAGCAACCCTAAATTCAACACTCCTTGCCCAAATACCTCTTTCTTGAGGATTTTTAATTTGACGAATTAAACGGATAAAATCTCGGAATCTTAAAGAGTACCCTTGAACAATATCTAGTTGCTCCAACAAATCTGCCATCGCTAATTCGATAGAGCGATAGTTGTTTGATGATTCAATTACTTGAAAAGCTTGTAGGCGAAAATCTTCTGCCCTCAATGCTAAGATTAGAGATTGTTTGTCCGATTGACTTAATAAATCTTCAAATAATCCAAGTTGCATGATACTCAAAATAATTGGCTTTACTTGTCGATTATCAGAATGACAAAAGTTAGTTACATATATTAATAATTATAACTTATTAAAACAATTATTTAACGACCTTCAAACAGTAGCACTGACACCAACAAGGGCGATCGCTATTAAGAAATAGACCATAAGGTAGCTCTTCAACTTGAGCATCAATCAGCTTTAACCAAGCACGGAACTCCCGATATTTTTGTTGGTGATAAATCCAGGGAGTATCACTATGTAAACTGACAAGAATGCCCCCTGGTTTTAGAAATGTGTAAGCTTTCCGCACAAAACTAACTTGTAGGTTAAAAGGCGGATTTTGAACAATTCTTGACCAGCGATTGCTAAGCGTTTCGGTTAAAAAGTTACTTCCTAAAACCTCAAATCCTTGTTCAATTAATTGTACCTGGAATTGAGGAAATAACTCATAACAGGAAACGGTAGCTCCATGATTTCTGAGGACGCGAGCAAGATGTCCTGTTCCAGCGCTGGTTTCCAGGCAATTTATCCCCCGTTGGATTTTGGCTTTTTCTGCAAGGTAATGACCAATTTGTTCAGAAACAGGAAAATAATTATGATAAGTTGGGGGTAAATTATCCGCAATCAATTTTGGGGAACCACTATACATAATTAACGAATTAACTCGACGGTTTCGGCGTTTTTGAAGTCTTGAAGAATCGACCAGAGGGAATATCCATTATTTGATACCCAACTAGCATACCAGCCCATTCTAGAAAGTTCTGACAGATAAAACTGAAGCATCAAGGCTATTAGCGGATCAGGGCTTTTTTGTGCTTCATAGAAATCCTCTTGAGCAAAATAAAAAGAGATGTTGATATTTTGATGATTATTAATCATTTGTCTTCCTCTAAATAACCCTGTGGGTGAGGTTGTTGAGCTAAAATACAATCAACGACTCTAAAACCGCTCTAGCATTGAGAAAAGCAACTCCATTACCAATGCCTCGGCATTTGAGACTATTAGAAGTTCCTGGCTTCCATTGATAGGGAAAAGAGCAGCCGTACATTTGCAGTATCCAAAGTGCATCTGAGGTCAGTCGGCGAACTTCCCAATCGTGAACAAGATCGAACTGATCGGTTCTTCCGCCAAGAGCGCGGAGGGTCGGTGCTGGCTCCCAATGGGGAATGGCTCGGTCGTTGCTATGAGCACCAGTGCGCTTGAGCAGAATAGGTAAATCTCTATACACCGAGCTTGTTATTGTAAAACTCGGCTGATTAGCAAGAGCAGCCTGACAGCGTTGAGTTTCTGATAGCCAGTTAGATAACCTAAAGAACGCAAGCCTTTCAATAAAAGTTTAAAGCTCTCAAAATGCCGGTAGCCCCAGACATTTTCTAAAGTTATGCAATGTCCGCCGCCTCGTTGATGAATTGATTCAATGATGCTAAGAGAAGCGATCGCTGCCGTAATACTTGCCTCAGTTTCTGTAGCTAATGGATTGGCGATGCTGGCTTCGGTACAGGGTGGAGAAAGATGGATGTGTGCAGTCGGCTCTAAATCTTTGGGATTGACTGATTGCACCGATTGAAGAAGTAATCGCACTTCGGGAAAGTTGTGGTTGTATTGAGAGGCAATTTTAGGTTCCCATTCAACGGCTTGTACAAAACGTCCTCCAGTAGCACGAATTACACAGTCCATCAACCCTGCACCAGCAAATAACACGGTTGAAGTATCATTCATGTTTGCTAATTCTTGGAACAAGCGTTAATGATTCGCTTTATGGTTAATTTATTGAGTTTTTTTTGACAGATAGGACACATCTTTTTACTGTTTTTGTAGAACTTAATTCGACGTTCTAATGCCTGATCGCCTCGAAGCAATTCTGCCAAACAAAAGCGAATATTTCGCTGCTTAGCTACCTGGCACAAACGGCTTCCTGTTCCTTGTCGATGTTGCCCCATAATTTCTTGATCAAAAGAAATCAATTCAGTTAAATCACGAAAACAGCAACTTGTTTTTGAGTCACTTTTTCAAAAGCGATCGCAATCAAATTGACTGAATTAGTGACTCGTGGTTTAAGAGTGTGGCTTTTAACTTGAATTTGAGCCGTTTGTCCATCAAAAGCGATAAGTTGAGCTTGCTGGCTCAATAAAGCTTTAAAGGCAGGAGTTTGATAGCTAATAACTTGCTGCCAGATTGTTTCTGTATTAGCCGTTGACTTAACTTGAGAAGTCGCTACATTAGGAGGTGTTGTTGTCGGATTTGTTAGTAGCCCTAAAATAGCGACTTCAAGCATTATTCGAGGCTGGCGAGAGAATTTAACTTGGCTTTCACAATTTCTCAAGTGAGAAAGTTGGCTTAACAAAGTATTTGTGTCTAAGGAAAAGTCTTTGAGCAATTGATTAACCTCTGATGAAACTGTAGTTAGTTGCTCAGGAGAGGAAAGAGCAACAATTGCCTGAGTATAGAACTCAAGCAAATTGCCGAGGACGCTTAAAGGCTCTTTACCCATGCCGTAAATAGCCCTAAGTTGAGCCAAGATAACATCAGGATGGGAATTAGCGATCGCCTTCAATAAATCCAACAGAGAATTTTCACTGACTGCCCCAACTAAGTCATCAATAATTTGAGGCGTGACCGTTTCGCCCAATAACCGTAATTGGTCGAGGAGGGTTTGAGCATCTCGAAGTCCTCCGTTGCTATGGCGTGCCAGTCGCTCTAGGGCTTCGTCGGTTATTTTAATTGGTTCAGAAGCTGCGATCGCTCTTAAATGTTCAGTGAGTGCCTCACTACTAATCGGACGGAAGTTGAAGCGTTGACAACGAGAAACAATGGTATCGCCTAGTTTCTGAGGTTCGGTAGTACAAAGGATGAAAACAACTCGTGATGGAGGTTCTTCTAAAGTTTTAAGCAGTGCTTGCATGGCACTTGATGAAAGCGCGTGTGCTTCATCTAAAATAAAAACTTTATAGCGATTAAGCGGGGTAAATTGTGCTTTTTCAATTATTTCTCTAATTTGCTCTACTCCACTATGAGAAGCTGCATCTAACTCTAGAACATCAAGGGAGTTACCAAGTGCGATCGCTCGACAAGAATGACATTGACCACAAGGATTCGATGTAGGAGCTTCCGAAGAACCGCAGTTGAGGGATTTAGCCAGAATCCTAGCGGTTGAAGTTTTTCCCGTTCCCCTGGGGCCGCAGAACAAGTAAGCTGGGGCAATTTGCTCGGTGTTCAGTGCATTGGTTAAAGTGGTAGCGATCGGGGTTTGACCGACCAATTGAGCCAAGCTTTGGGGACGGTATTTGTGGTGGAGGGGGATATATGACATCAATTATTTAATATCTAAATTATTAAGAGAGCTTTGGCTTGACGCAAAGCGTCATCAGCCGTTAACTGTCTCACTCTATTAGAGTGAGACAGTTAAGAGCCGTAATTTTTCTTGACAGTTTTGAAAAGATGTCCTACTCTATTAGAGTGAGACACTAACTGAGTGATGTATTTTCAAAGCCATCTCCCAATACACCTTAGTTCTACAAATATTCAATCTCTCGCCCGACAGACAGATGTTGCCCGCTCTACCTTAGTCCGTTTAAAGGATGGAGAAAGTCAAGGTAAGATCGTGCGTTTAGATTGTCAGGTAGCTAGAAAATTAATGGTAGCTTTGAGTTGTCAGTTTAAGGAATTGTTTACTTACATTTATAAAGATTCAGATTGCACGGGAGAAGTCCCCATCATCAAACTCTCAGGAACCTTAAAATTTTACTCCCAATTGCCAGAAATTCTGAAAACTCAGGGACAATCTCAAGAAAACTTTGAAGCTCTAAGCGAGCGTTTAGGAATAGGGTGGGGAACATTAAGACTTTATCTCAACACCGATCCCTTAACGATTTTAGATGCTAGAACAATAGGAAAGATTGTGAGTACCTACGAAACCTCTCTTTTTCCTCTGATTAAAATTATTTAAATAACCGCTCATGACAGTCGTTGTTTCAATTTTCAATCAATCTGGGGGAGTCGGAAAGACAACCCTAACTCAAAATTTAGGATACCATCTAAGACAAAGAAAGCACCGTGTCTTGCTCCTCGACTTAGATCCACAAGCTTCTCTGACCATTTTTATGGGATTGAATCCTGAAGAACTTGAGCGAACTATTTATCAAAGTCTAGTCCGTGATACCGATCTTTCTATTCATAAAGATATTTATGGATTAGATCTGATACCGGCTAATCTCCGCTTGTGTACGGCAGAATCAGAATTGAGTGGAGAAATTATGAAAGAGTTAAAACTAAAAACCCTTCTTTCTTCAGTCAAATCAGAATATGATTTTATTTTGATGGATTGTCCGCCAAGCTTGGGGCTGCTTCCTATCCTAAGTTTAGTAGCGGCTACTCACCTTTTAGTCCCCATTCACTGTCACTTCAAAAGCTTTATTGGAACAGATAGACTCTTTAATACAGTTGCCAAAGTTAAGTCCTTAGCGAATCCCGAACTC
Source organism: Microcystaceae cyanobacterium (assembly GCA_041743025.1). Classification (GTDB taxonomy): domain Bacteria; phylum Cyanobacteriota; class Cyanobacteriia; order Cyanobacteriales; family Microcystaceae; genus JBGTNM01. The sequence continues at coordinate 1,681 of JBGTNM010000142.1, read as the reverse complement.
GTCCTTGCCGGATTTGTGCCGACGATGGTTGATAAAAGAGCTTCCCAAGACTTACGAGTCTTAGAAGCCATCAAAGAACAACTCTCATCCATTGCCCCTATTTTTCCGGCCATTCCTCGCAGTGTGGTTTTTGCTGATGCCTCGGAACAGCGAATGCCTCTAGCAGTCTATAAAAAACATGAAGCGGTAACTATCCTAGAACATATTGCCGAAAAGTTAGAAGGAGATACCTATGCCCACTAAATCCCCGCTAGAAACTCTCAAAAATACCAATCTTTTACGAGAAATTGCTGCCCCGCTAAATGAGACGAATCCCGAAAATGCTCTGCCTTCTGTCACTTTAAAAGTCTCCCAAATTGTCACCTCAAAACAGCCCCGCCGCTATTTTGATCCGGAGGAGCTTGCTAACTTGGAAATCTCAATTCGAGCAGTCGGAATTCTTCAACCTTTAATTGTCCGCCCTGTAGGAGAAAATAGCTACGAACTTGTTACCGGAGAACGGCGTTATCGTGCAGCTAAATCAATTGGCTTAGAAGAAGTTCCGGTTATCATCAAATCTTTAGATGAAAAAGAAGCGACTCAAATTGCTTTAATTGAAAACTTACAGAGAGCAAATCTCAATCCGGTTGAAGAAACTAAAGGGATTCTCGAACTTTTATCGCTCAAGCTCGAACAACCTGCCGAAGAGATTATCCGCCTGCTTTATCAAATGGATAATGAGAAAAAAGGAAAAGTTACCCATAACGTTATAGGTAGCGAAACCGCTCAGCAAATTCAAGATGTTTTTGAAAATTTAGGGAAAATAAGTTGGGAATCGTTTGTCAGTAATCGCTTTCCTCTTCTTAAGCTCTCCCCAAGCGTTCTTGAGTGCCTTGAAAGGGGAGAAATTGCCTACACTAAAGCATTAGCCATTGCCAAAGTCAAAGATGAAGTACAACGAGAAAATTTACTAGCGGAAGCGATCACGCAGGATTATTCTTTAGCTCAAATCAAAGAAAAAATTAAGAATTTAACGAATTCTCAACCGAAAACGGATTCACCAAAAAACAGAATTAGAGTGCTAACAACCCAACTAACCCAAAATAAATTATGGGAAAAAGATGCTAAAAAATGGAAGAAAATTGAAGCTTTATTGAGTAAACTGGAAACTTTATTAGAGGAAGATATAAAGCTGCCAAACTAGACATAGATCGGGGGTGCTGATAGTTTGGTTATTTTTCAGCTTACCAACCCCCGCCTTTTCCTTGTTCCCTGATCTCGAACTGAGGTTTGACAATCTCCCGAATCAGAAGAACGCTAAATTCGGGAGATTCTTGGTTCGTCGAGTCCACTTAATCTAAGTACCGCCGCGATCCTTAGAGATTAACCATTGAAACCCGGCGACTGCCTCTAGTAGCTGCTTTAATCTCTTCAGTTGCAGAAGCTGAGCGAGCCGAGCTAGAAGCCCATTGGCGTAAAGCTTCGACTTTGTTCTGGTAGGACTTAGCCAGAGGAACCGTTTGCGCGATCGCCTCAGCCAGATCGTCAACGGTGATGTGGGGATAGCGGTCTTCATCAAAGGTATAAATCGCCGCCTCCGAAACTACCGCTTCTAGTTCAGCCCCCGAAAAGCTATCAGCAGCGTTGGCAAGCGTTTGAAGCTCTGGTTCGGTCAGTTTTACGGAATATTTATTGAGATGCA
>JBGTNM010000141.1:0-3925 GCA_041743025.1 Microcystaceae cyanobacterium | reverse complement strand
CAGGGAAATCCCGGAAAAGAATTTAATATTTATCGATGAATCAGGAGTTAATCTCGCTATGGTGAGACTGTATGCTAGATCATTAAAAGGGACAAGAGCTAGAGGAGAAAGACCTCAAAAAAGAGGCAAAAACATTTCAATGATTGGAGCATTATATGAAGGAAAAAGTGCTGGCCACAACCCATATTTATGGAGCCGTAGATGGAGTTACTTTTGAAGCCTTTATCGTTCAAAAATTAGTTCCAAAACTCTGGAAAGATGCTTGTGTAATTATGGATAACGCTAAAATTCATTTAGGAGAAATGGTGAGGGAAGTTATTGAAAAAGCGGGAGCAAATCTCATTTATTTATCGCCTTATTCTCCCGAATTTTCCCCAATAGAAAATTTTTGGTCAAAAGTTAAAGCGATTCTCAAAAAAATCAAAGCAAGAAACTATAAAGATTTAATAGATGGTATTATATCAGCTATGTTACAAGTTACTCAACAAGATATTCGCAACTGGTTTACTCATTGTTGTTATTGTACCTCATGACTATAGGAATTGCTATATCCTGAATATTAATTCAGGAGAAAAGGCAAATTTTAGGTAGGGTTAAATTAGTTTAGGGCAAGCTTTTAAAATTTGCTATTATACCATAAAAAACTTTTGCAAGAGGTCTCTTGATTTGTAGCATATTTCTCTATTTCTTGCTGTAATTGAGGCGGTAACTGAACGGAGTATGTTGTCATTGCTGTAATTTTACATGCAGTCATTCTTTTTTAAATATTCTAACAAGGTGTACTATCAAAGATTGACTAGAATAGGGAAAAGAGTATTTGTTAAGGGGTCTGGAGCTTAAAAGATATAATAGATAAATCTACTCCGGTTTTATTGAATCAATTTCTTATTCATACCCACTCAAACTCCCAAAATCTCATTCAGGATGGGAATTATGCTTGATGCCATTATCATTATCATATTTATCATAGCAGCCGCCGGAGTCGGTTTTGATAGCGTGGATTTGCTACCAAACGCAGTCCAAGCGCAGATATCCAATATTACGGCTTTACGGGTATTATCGGCAGCTTTTACTTCAATTCTCGGACTGGCACTGGGTTTAGTTGCCCAAACCACCTATCGCCGTCTAGAAAATAGAATTCGCTCTACTCCCATTGAAACGATTCTGACACGGGCTGTCGGTTTGGTTATCGGCTTGCTGATTGCTAACTTAATGCTAGCTCCTATTTTTCTGTTGCCAATTCCGAGAGAATTTGTCTTTATCAAGCCCATGATCGCGATTTTGGGCAGTGTCATCTTTGCTTTTATGGGGGTGAGTTTAGCAGATACTCACGGAAGAACCTTTTTGCGCCTACTCAATCCCAACAGTATCGAATCGATGCTAGTCGCAGAAGGAACCCTACAAGCGGCTTCGACGAAAATTGTCGATACGAGTTGCATTATCGATGGACGCATCGAACAACTGCTAAATACGGGATTTGTCGAAGGGCAACTTCTCATCCCGCAGTTTGTCTTACAGGAGTTGCAGCAATTGGCTGATGCGAGTAACGATCAAAAGCGGGTTCGCGGACGAAGGGGGTTAGACATCCTCAACCGTATGCAAGAAGCGTTTCCCACTCGTATTATCATTCATTCTGCCGATTACGAAGATATTTCTACAGTTGATGCCAAATTAGTTCATCTAGCTCAAGAAATCAACGGTATACTGCTGACCAATGACTACAATCTCAGCAAAGTTGCCAACTTACAAAAAGTTAACATTCTCAACGTCAATGATATCGCTCAGGCGGTGCGTCCCATTTACTTGCCAGGGGATTCTATCGATATCCGCATTCTCAAACAAGGCAAAGAACCCACCCAAGGTGTCGGCTACCTCCAAGACGGTACGATGGTGGTGGTAGAAGAAGGGCGCGAGTATGTCGGCGGCGAAGTGCGAGTTATTGTGACTTCTGCTTTGCAAACTTCGGCAGGACGCATGATTTTTGCCAAATTACCCTCAGTAATCGCTTCTTAGTAAGCTTAGGCTGCCTTCACAACGCATCCTACTGGATTTTCGATGAAATCAGGTCAATCTTATCAGACATTGCATCGTAATTAACTTTGCTCATCAGACAACTCCCCATTGGGTAAAATAAGAAGTTAACTGTCTTAAACGTTTTTTCATCAAGCAGGCTACAGTTCCGTAGGCTGGATAGTCTCCAGTCAGAGCCTCTAAAGTTTCATGTTCTATCCCTCTTCCGTCACTTTTGGAGAAGGCGATCGCTGGAAGCTTTATGAACAGATAGTTTGGGCGATTTAACAAGAATTTTGATTTCTTAGGAGAAAATAATTGAGCGATCGCTTACTATCAAAGGGTTCTAGAATCTAGAAATAACAAGGGTTTTGCTAGAGTGACGGAAGAGGGATATGACTATTAAGACTTACGCATTGACGCTACTCATGAGGGTAATTAATCGATTAAGTCTAGATTTGACCCCATATTTGAAGTTTTATCCAATCTACTGAAGAATAAATTGATGAATACTCAATTAGTTGAATCGATTACCAAAATGATTGAATCCCTTACCCCTGAAGAAAAAGATTTTTTACAGCAAAAAATTCAGCCATTTTTTAATCAAAGTGGGAAAAGTTCATGATACACGGATAGTCGCTGCTATGTTAGTTCATAGAATTTATCAGATTTTGACTTTTAATATTAATGATTTTCAACGATTTCAAGAAATTACAGCCGTTCATCCGACGCAGGTTCATCAAAAACCCTTGGGAAATTGAAGAAAAAGCCAAACTAGGAGACTGGCAAAAATTCAAAGAAATCTTGAATAAAGCCCCGGATGTTGACCCTCCAGACTATGATCGTTGATCGTCCCTGACTTTATTTTAAAAATCTGTTCTTTTCTAAACTTGGGCAATGCCATTCGCCTCTACTGATAACTTATCTGAAATTATGCTCACTGACCCCGAACTCAAGTCTAAAGTTGATACAATCTGAGATAGATTATGGTCGTCGGAACGGGTGCATCTCACATTTGTAAAAACATCATCGAGATAAGACCCCATTAAGGTAGGAACAGCGCAAAAAGAGAATGCTCGGAACGTTCTCACTTTTCCACTGTGCGCCCGATATTTTTACCCTTCTGCCAATTTGTTTAATCCCTGATTCAATGCTACCTGAACCGAGAGAACTTAGCTTTTCCTGTTGATAATAATTATAGTTGATAATACGAGTCCGATGAGTCTCTAAATATTGACAAAAATTTCTCGCTTCTTTCTTCTTCAAATGAGAAAATAGCTGTAAGGCTTCTTCTCTATGCCCTTCCCAGAGCAGCTTTTCCGCTTCTTTTAACCTCTTTATTGAACCTCCAACTTTATATAAATTTTCTTTCAAATGATACCAGTCAAGAATTTCTTGTCGTTGTTGACCTTCGCCAATTTCTGCAAATAAATTCCAAATTCCTTGATGTCCATCCCCAATACAAAAGAGAGGATTCAGTAATCTTTGGCTATTTACCCAATCCGTTAACGATTGATTATCCCAGAAAAATGCTCCTACTTGTATTCCGTTTAAATTCACCGCTTTATAATCTTTCCATTCACAAGGCTTCTCTTTTTCCTCTGTTCTTAACCTCACTTTCCCTCCATCTATCATCACTTCTTGTACTCCTAGCTTTGTATCTGTCCACTCTATTTCTTGGTTTTTGACTAATCTTTGTAAGGTGCTATGAGAGATTTTTATCCCCGTCAATTCTTTTAAATCTTCCTCGGCTCTTTGATAGGATTCATTGGCGCAAATTAAGAGGGCATTTTTTGTCATTTTTGGACTGAGATGGCTATAAGATTTCAAGCCAAAATACTTGGCTTGATTTTCCGTTATTTCTACTTCCCCTAGAAGGGTTTTTATTTTTCGCGGTCTTCCCGTTTTAATTTGG
>JBGTNM010000140.1:0-15121 GCA_041743025.1 Microcystaceae cyanobacterium | reverse complement strand
CTGATCCCTGATCCCTGATCCCTGATCCCTGATCCCTGATCCCTGATCCCTGATCCCTGATCCCTGATCCCTGATCCCTGATCCCTGATCCCTGATCCCTGATCCCTGATCCCTGATCACTGATAATTGATAACTGATAATTGATAACTAATAACCGTTAAAGACTAGAAGGGCTAGTTATAAAAACGTATGATAGTGAGCCTTAGAATTCCATTGCTGACTGCGGTGTTGACGTTTGTCGTCTGGGGAAAAGGGCTAGCAATTCCCAGTTATGCTCTCAATTTCTTCGGCAACTTACCCCAAAGTAACGACAATGCGACTAACTTTATTAGTGGCACTAATGGTAATTTCCAAGATTTAATAGCGGTTTCATTTACGCTGGGCGCAGGTCAAAACTACAGCCTCGACCAAATTATTCTTAGACTCAGAGACTACCAAAATAGTGATATTCCTGCTATCCAAATTCGGAACGATGTTGGTGGAATCGATCCAGGCTCGACGATTTTAGCCAATTTTACTAACCCACCTTCTCAGGGATCTGCTACCTTTAATTATACCTTTTTGCCTAGTAATAACTTTAATTTACACGCTAATACAAAATATTGGTTAATGGTAGCAGCAAGTGCGGAAGAATTTGCCTGGAGAGGTTCATCTCCTGGCATTGAACCCGATGGAATTCCTATTTTCGGAGACTATCGAACGAGTGCTAATGGCGGAATCAGTTATACGTCCGGTTCTGTTTTCAATAGCTTTTTAATCGAAGCTACCCCCATTCCCCCTTCTCCACAGTCGATTTTTGAACCAGGAAGTACAATCGGTTTAATTGTCTTTGTCGGCACGAGTTTGGTGTTGTCTAAGAAAACAGGGAACAGAGAATAATCAATCAATTTTCCTACCACCTAACTCCTAATTTACAGAATTTGCGAGAGAAACTTTTGGGTACGTTCCTCTTGCGGATCGTTGAAAAAGCGATCGGGAGGGGCAATTTCTACAATTTTTCCTTCATCCATAAAAACCACGCGATCAGCCACTTCACGAGCAAATCCGACTTCGTGGGTAACGCAGACCATCGTCATGCCGGATTCGGCTAAATTTCGCATAGTATCGAGAACTTCTTTGATCATTTCGGGATCGAGGGCAGAGGTGGGTTCGTCAAAAAGCATGATTTTGGGTTGCATGGCCAAAGCACGGGCGATCGCTACCCGTTGTTGTTGTCCCCCTGATAACTGACCCGGAAATTTGGCGGATTGTTCGAGAATTCCGACTTTTTCCAGTAATTGCAGCGCAATAGCATGAGCTTGTGCCTTTTCTTTGCGACGCACCCAAATAGGCGCGAGGGTAACGTTGTCGAGAACGCTGAGGTGAGGAAATAAGTTAAATTGTTGGAAAACCATGCCCACTTCCCGACGGATGGCTTCGATGTTTTTGAGGTCGTGAGAGAGTTTGATTCCATCGACTTCAATACTGCCTGTTTGATAGGGTTCTAGGGCATTGAACGTGCGGATGAAGGTAGATTTTCCTGAACCCGACGGCCCCATAATGACGACGACTTCCTGCTTGCGAACGGCTAGATCGATGCCTCGCAAGACATGAAAGTTATTGTCGTACCACTTTTCGACTCCTCGTGCGACGATGATCAATTCGTTAGTATTATCCATGATTGACTGATAATGTAACAAAAAGATTAAGAAGTGTCAATAAGAGTTGACAAAATAGACAGTTTATCGGACGTTGAACTAACAATTAACTCCCAACTGCGCGATCGCGCAGGTTCTCCTCATGCCATCTCGAAAAGCTTTGTCAATTCCTCTCGTTACTAAACTGATTATTGGTTTATTGGTTGTCATTATTTTGACTCAAGGTGTCTTGTTTTATCGTTCTCTCAATGCTAAGACCGCGTTAGCTGAGTTGTGTCTGAAACAATCGCATCTTTCACCTCAAGCACAACAGACTTTCGCTCTTGTGTTGGCAAAAGTCCACACGACAGACTGTGCTTCTGCCTCTCGACAATTAGCCCAACTTGATAAACTCGATTTAGCTGGCAACGGTATTCAAGATGTGACTTCCTTGTCTTTATTGACGAATTTATCAGAACTCTATTTAGCCGATAATGAAATTTCTAATATTTCCTCGCTTTCTTCGTTAACTAAATTAAAAAAATTAGATTTATCCAATAATACTATTTCTAATCTTCAGCCTCTCTCAGCCATGTCACGCTTAGAAACTTTATGGCTTTGGAATAATAAAATAGAAGATCTATCACCTTTGGCTTTATTGCAGCAATTAACTCGGCTCTATCTGCCTTTCAATCAAATTAGAGACTTAAATCCCTTATCATCACTCAAAAACTTACTGGTTTTAATCCTCGATAACAATCAAATCACTGACTTATCTCCTCTCTCCAGTTTAACCAATTTAAAGGGGCTGTCACTCGCCAACAATCAGATTATGGATGCGACACCGCTTGCCAATTTATCTCATTTAAATGTTTTTGTATCACCCAATAATCAAATTGCCGATATTGCACCATTAACAAAACTTTTTAAACTGACTCTTTTGATTTTAGATAATAACAAAATCGCCGACTTACAACCTGTGGCCTTACTGAAAAACCTATCCGTTTTATATCTGCACAATAACGGCATTATTAATATCGCTCCTCTCTCGTCTTTACATCAATTATCTGAACTCGAACTCGGCAATAATTTGATTACTGATATTGCTCCTCTGTCTTCATTAATAAAATTAAAAAAACTAACGCTATCTAATAATCTTCTAAATAATCAATCTTGTCCTGTAAAACCAGAATCAATCTGTCAATTTTAATTATAGCAGGGAACAGAGGGGTAGGGTGGGCATTGCCCACCTTAATTAGGGTTGAGGAGGTATTGCCTGGTTTTGTCTTAAATTTGGCAGGAATTTTTTAACCAAAAGGGTTGTAGAACTGCACACCGACAGGCTCTTCAGGCATAGTGAGGGAAAATGTGTACTAGGATACAAATCCCTGAAAGATGGGTTACGACGGATTGATGATTTCTAATTAAGTTTGAATGCTTACTGCCGTCTAACCCATCCTACACTAATCTATAAGATTTTGTTATCACCACAGGTACGGGAGAGCCGTCTGTCTGTTAATTTTGCTTAAGCTGCTATTCTAGAATTTTAGCATATTTTACAAACATTTAATGAATCCAATAAACCCTCAATTGACCAAAGCTCAATTGCGCCGAAAACTGCTTAAACAAAGACAATCTCTAAGCGATCAAATGTGGAAAGAAAAAAGCGATCGCCTCGTTCAAAACCTTCAATCTTTTTCTCTGTTTCAACAAGCAAAAACGATTTTGGCCTATTTTGCTTTTCGTCGCGAACCTGATCTGAGTGCCTTATTTACGTCTGTTCGTCACTGGGGATTTTCTCGTTGTCTAAATCGCTCTCTCGTGTGGCATTATTGGAGTCCAGGCGATCGCTTATCGGTGGGAAATTATGGCATTCTAGAACCGTTTGCCGATACCCCGATGGTCGAACCTACCGCAGTTGATTTAATCCTCGTTCCTGCTGTGGCCTGCGATAGACGAGGCTATCGTTTAGGATATGGTGGCGGTTTCTACGATCGCTTGTTAAGTTCCCTCAATTGGCAGCAGATTCCGACAGTCGGCATTATATTTAATTTTGCCTTTTTGAGTGATCTCCCGTCCGATCCTTGGGATATTCCGTTAAACGCCATCTGCACCGAAACTGGGATTTGGCTGAAGGAATAAATGCAAACTATTTGAGTATATTAGCCGTTATCATCAGTAAGTAAAGACAGATGAATAATTGCTGATGAGTGAGTTAAATCGATTACAGTTTGCCCCTGACCTTTCTATTTGTCGTATTTTAAATGGAATGTGGCAAGTTTCTGGCGCACACGGTGCGATTAATCCCAGCCAAGCGATTCACACCATGTTTGATTATGTGGACGCAGGTTTTACCACTTGGGATTTAGCAGACCATTATGGGCCTGCTGAAGATTTTATCGGAGAATTTCGCCGCCAACTTCTTGAGCGTCGAGGGAAAATGGCTTTAGCGAACCTGCAAGCTTTTACCAAATGGGTTCCCCGACCGAGTAATATTACTAAAGAAATTGTCTGTCAAAATGTCGATATTTCTTTAAAAAGAATGGATGTCGAATCACTTGACTTATTACAATTTCATTGGTGGGATTACAACAATCTAAATTATCTTGATGCATTGCACTATCTAAGCGAACTTCAACAAGAAGGCAAAATAAAATACCTGGCTTTAACTAATTTTGATACAGAGCATTTAAAAATTATTTTAGAAGCGGGAATTCAAATTGTTTCCAATCAAGTCCAATTTTCCCTAATCGACCGCCGTCCTTTAGTTAAAATATCTCAATTGTGCCAAGAAAATAACATTCACTTACTGGCTTATGGAACGCTTGGTGGCGGCTTACTGAGTGAGAAATATTTACAACAAAGTGAACCGAATTTGCTCAATTTTAATACAGCGAGTTTGCGAAAATATAAAAATATGGTTGATGCTTGGGGTGGCTGGCAACTCTTGCAGAAATTGCTTGCTGTTCTTCAACAAATCGCTGAAAAACATCAAGTCAGTATCGCTAATGTTGCGGTTCGCTATGTACTAGAACAGCCTGCGGTTGCTGGTGCGATCGTGGGAGCGAGATTAGGTAAATCAGAACACCTAAAAGATAACGCGAGAGTCTTTGATTTTAGCCTGAATGAGGAAGATTACCAATCGCTAGAATCCGTGTTTGAGCAAGAACGAAATCTCTATCAATTAATCGGCGATTGTGGTGATGAATATCGGCGTTAATAGACCCGTTTTGAAAATCGATAGCTAATATAATCTGTTTCTTGCAGAAATTGCCGTAATTTATGTCATGTTTACCCAGTTTTATGGTTCTTTTTTTAAATTGGTAGCCAGTCATCATCTAAAGCTTGCTCTGAATTTGCGATTGGCATATTAGGCAAAAGTTTAGGGTCTAACTCTGTTTTCTTAAGGGTGATTTTTCGAGCATCTTGATAACATTCCTCAAAAATCTCGACGAAATAAGGTTTGAGACTAGGGCTTTTTTTGAGTAATCTTCTAATTTGAATGCGAAAATTTTGAATTTCTCCATTCCAACCTCGATAATTATATTCCCTTTCAGATTCCCAATAGGTCAATTTTAGAAAGTGTTCAAAAAGCCGAGTTAGCAGACTCATTAATTTATCTCGTTCCCGTCCACTCAAGTCTGCTACCTCATCGATTAAATTTTCCCAATCTACAACATCGTAATTTTTCGATTGTAACTGCTTGAGAGTTTCGGCAACCCATTGGTTATAGTCAGTTTCGTATAAGGATTTAGTGGCTTCTGAAAGGGAAGTTGTAGACATTGGGGTTAAATTCTAGTTAACTGATTTTATTTTAACTTAGCTCATAATAAATCCTCATACAAGGTACTGCGCTGGCGGTAGGGACGACTGAGAGATTGAATCGCTTGCTGGAGATCTGCCACTTCCAAGCAGGTTCCCCCTTGCGCTCCAGCCATAGTGGTAATATGTTCTTCCATGAGAGTTCCCCCTAAGTCATTGCAACCCCAACGCAACGCTTCAGTTGCCCCCGCCAGTCCAAGTTTCACCCAACTCGGTTGGTGGTTGGGTATCCAATTGCCGAGGAAAATTCGTGCTACTGCCGTCAACAACAGAGAATCTTCTAGAACAGGTTGATCCCGTCCAACCCGTTTGCGTAAGGGTTTGGGTGCTTCTTGTCCCACAAAAGGCAGCAGGATAAATTCAGTAATCCTGGCAGGATAATCTCGTTCAAGGGCGAGTTGTTGTAGCGATCGCAGTCTCTCTAAATGTAGCATCTGCTGAGTTGGGGTTTCAATGTGACCACACAGCATAGTACTCGTAGTCGGAACCCCCAAACGGTGGGCCGTACTGACAATTTCACTCCAGGTAGCAGTATCGATTTTTTCGGGACAAATGACGCGCCTAACCGGGTCATCTAAGACTTCTGCCGCCGTTCCTGGCAGTGAACCCACGCCAGCATCTCGCAAGGCAACGATGACATCTGCATAACTAATACCGTCTTCTCTGGCGATGAACTGGATTTCTTGCGGCGAAAAAGCGTGTAAATGGAGGTTAGGAAAGGTTTCCTTCAGGCTTTTGACTAATTTCAGGTAATATCCCAGCGAAGTTTGTTGCCATTTGGCTTTGAGATTTAACCCTCCTTGCATACAAATTTCGGTTGCACCTCGACTGACGGCATCTGCCGCTTTTTCCAATATTTGAGCAGTGCTGAGCCAAAAAGCCCCTTCTTCACCTTCGTCTCGTCGAAAAGCACAAAAGCTACAATGTTGTTCGCAAATGTTTGTAAAATTAATATTGCGGTTGATGACATAGGTGACAATTTCTCCTACCTGTTGTCGGCGCAACTCATCAGCCAAGTGGCGAATCGAAGCAACGACTTCAGGCTGTGTTTGCGTTAGGAGTGTTACTCCTTGATTAAGGCTAAGGTTGAAACCGCTTTGGACGCGATCTAAAATTGTTTCTGTTGAGGAAGATAAATAAACCACGAGCGATCGCTAAGTTATTACTATTTTCATTATTCTACCCCCTGTTCCCTTGATAATAATGTTTGAAGGTGATCGCCCCCTATTTGGACTAGCACTACATACCAGTAGCCCTCAATTGGGCTTAATTTTGAGCAATTTCTCGGAGATAACTCGCGTCCAGACTTGGGATCTCGACCGAGAACTGTCTTCCTACCTGCAACTCTATCTCGTTGAATTTCTCGCGCCCCAATCTTGGCAGGATTTAGCTTTTCTATCTGTGGCCCAAGGGCCGGGAAGCTTTACTAGCACCCGCATTGGCATTGTCACTGCTCGCACCTTAGCACAACAGCTTGCCCTTCCTTTGTTTGCCGTCTCTACCCTCGCTGCGATCGTTTGGGCAGAAAAACATCGCTTTGCCTTAAATTCTCTTATCCCTGTGCAAATGAACGCAACACGAGGGCAAATCTACACCGCAATTTATCAAATGGCCAACGAAACAACGGGATTGACGGCTGTTTTGAGTGATACGATCATGACACCCGAAGCGTGGCAGCAAACCCGACAGGATTTAAAGATTACCCAGCAACCGCTAGAATCTCCGCTTAATTTGGGTAAAACTGTCCCTAGCGTTCTAGAATTAGCCTATTTCGATTGGCAGCAAGGAAAACGTCCCCAATGGTCAGAAGTTTTACCTTTTTATGGGATATCAGTTTGGTAATAGCGAAGTTTATCTATGAGAACGCTAATTATTGATAATTATGATTCTTATACCTTCAATCTTTACCAATTGTTTGCAGAAGTCAATGGAGAACTACCGATTGTCGTTTACAACGATCGCATCGAATGGGATGAGTTGAGAGAATGGGAATTTGACAACATCGCCATCTCACCTGGGCCAGGTCGCCCCGAAAAGCCAAAAGACTTTGGCATCTGCCGTCAAGTCATTGAAAAAGCCGACGTGCCTCTTTTGGGCGTTTGCCTCGGACATCAAGGACTGGGTTATTGCTATGGCGGAACCATCATTCACGCGCCAGAAGTTCGACATGGCAGGCTCAGCCAAGTGTATCACAATGGATCTCCATTGTTCGAGGGAATTCCTAGTCCCTTCTGGGCTGTGCGCTACCACTCCTTACTGGTTGGTGAAGAACTGCCAGACTGCTTAGAAAAGACAGCCTGGACTGAGGAAGGATTGGTGATGGGACTACGCCATCGAGATTTGCCGTTGTGGGGCGTACAATTTCATCCAGAGTCGCTCTGTACTGAGTACGGGCGAACTTTGCTAGAGAATTTTAGAGATATTTCAGGAAGATTTATTCACAACCGACTAAGTCGTCAGCAAAAACAATACTGGACAAGATATGACGCTGTTTTGCCGTTGCCAAAACGACAGCTAGAATTTGAACTTTGTACGCGCAAGCTCGATATTTACCCCGACACAGAGCAACTATTCGTTCATCTGTTTGGAGAAGCACCTAAGGCCTTTTGGCTCGATAGTAGTCTTGTTGAAGCCGGTCTTGCTCGCTTTTCCTTCATGGGAGACGGCAGTGGGGAAAACAGCCATCTCGTTCGCTACCACGCGCCAACGCAAGAACTGATGATTATCGAGTCAGATAACGCGAGCCGCCGTACAGAGAGTATTTTCGAGTATCTTCAAACAGAGATCGATCGCCGATACTGCCCGTCTGAGGATCTGCCGTTCGACTTCAACTGCGGGTTTGTCGGCTATTTAGGATACGAACTCAAAGCAGAATGCGGATCCCAATTGGGGCATCCTTCCGCCTTGCCTGACGCGCTTTTTCTGTTGGCTGATCGCCTGATCGCGATCGATCATCAGGAAAAAAACCTTTACTTACTGTGTCTCATTAAACAAGGGCAAATCGCTCAAGCAGAAGCTTGGTTTGAGAAGATAAAACTACAGCTTTGCACCCTAAAACCTCTATCTGCCGTCATTCCTAAAGGGCAGCGCGAACCCATTAGTTTTTGGCTAAGTCGATCTTATCAGACCTATCTTGAGGATATTCAAAAGTGCCTACACGCCATCTATGAAGGAGAAACGTATCAAGTTTGCTTGACGAACCAGCTTCATACCAATACTGTCCCCGATCCGCTAGCCTTCTATCGTACGCTGCGCCGTGTCAATCCTGCGCCCTATAGTGCTTTTTTACGCTTTAACGATCTGGCGATCGCTTGTTCTTCTCCAGAGCGGTTCTTGAAAATTGATCGCGACGGATGGGTAGAAACGAAACCTATTAAAGGGACAAGCCGACGGGGACAGACAGTCGTAGAAGATAAATTCCTCTGCGAATCCTTGCGAAATAGCGAAAAGGAGCGCTCTGAAAACCTGATGATTGTCGATTTACTCCGCAACGATCTCGGCAAGGTTTGTCAAGTTGGTAGCATTCACGTCCCTAAGTTGATGGCGGTAGAAACCTACGCCACCGTCCACCAACTCGTCAGTACGATTCGGGGTCGGTTGCGCGGCGACACAAACGCCCTTGACTGTATCCGCCATGCCTTCCCCGGTGGGTCGATGACCGGCGCTCCCAAAATTCGTACCCTAGAGATGATTGACCGATTAGAGCAGGAAGCAAGAGGAGTGTACTCAGGAGCGATCGGATTTTTAGGATTGAATGGTACAACAGACCTCAATATTGCGATCCGCACCGCCGTCCTGACTCCTAATACTCTATCGATTGGGGTAGGTGGTGGTATTGTGGCTCTGTCCAATCCCGATCAAGAATTTCAGGAAATGCTGCTCAAAGCTCAAGCACTCATTCAAGCAGTCTTGCTCACGGTTTGTGGGGAAGATACGCCCCATCTGTACCGGATTCTGGGAACAAAAGAGCATTTTGCTGATAATTTAGTGAATTAAGATAATGTAAATCTGTTTCATCAGTAGCAAAATGTAGAATGTAGGGTGTGTTAGGTGGCTACAATCTTCGATATTACTCGGATTTAACAATCCACTGTAACGCACCATTTTAAGCTGAGTTGGAGCTAACAATTCGTCATAACACCCCAATCACAAGATATATTAAAGGCGGAATAATGCCTAATTATTGAAGACCTAATATTTCTAGTGGTACTTATTTTATCACTCAAATTACTTATCAGCGTGAACCTGGCTCTGTTGTGAAATTGGAAGAAAGGCTGCTAGAAAAGCTATCGAAAGGGTAAGAGCAAAATATCCTTTTTCAATTGATGCTTTTATCTTGTTACCAGAGCATTTTCATTGCTTTTGGTCAAAGCATCGTTAAACCTCAACGTAAAAATTACTCACAGCAAATATTATACGGTTGAACTTTGCCTAGACTGATATTTTCAAGAAAAACTAGGGAATTCTAATCATGAGGGAAGTGTAGCAAGGAGGAAATTTCCTTAGTGTTGTTGTGACGCTAGTGTCTTATCTTGGATTTATCATAGCAATTGTACTCGGAATTAAAGGCAATGAATGGGCTTGGAAAAGTAGAAGATGGGAAAGCATTGAGCAGTTTAAGACTTACCAAAAAAAGTGGAGAGATGCAGGTTTTATTCTTTTCGGGTTCTTTTTTGTCATAGGCTTTTTAGCAATTCTTGGATAAATTGTGTATAAGTTTTGTCTAAGTACCGTTAGTCAATTATATAGGGACACGATACTATCGTGTCCCTAATGGTGCAATAGCTGATTAAAGTTTACTACAATTCAATTAGCTGAGGTAGTAGTTTTTTTCAGCTTCTAGTTGTCGGACTAATGTTTGCTCACCTTTGGCTCTAGCCACTTGCAGCCGACGCTCTAGGGTTTTGAGCAGATTGGCTCGATGAAGGTCAGCCGTTTGCTGGAAGCGTTGTTGATAATTGTAATGGGTGACGGTCATTTTTTTACCCTCCTATGCTTGAGATTGAATGCCGATTTCTGCTGATGCTCGCTGCAACATCGATAGCTGACGATGCTGCTGCTTGTGACGGCTTTGGCTAATCAGCAAGCGAGATTGGGTAATGATTGACCGAGAATCGGAGTGGGTTGGAATGCCGAGATAATTTGTTTTCATGTCGCCTCTTTCGCAATTTCTACGAACGTGAATGAGGCGCGTTCCTTCGAGAGTTTTACTCTTTACTTCCGTCTCTCCACTGAGAGATGAACGATTTATCCTATTTACTAATTTAACAATTTTTGCTTCAGTCTGTCTATCTCGTTGGGCAGATTTGATATTCATCGGTCAGGTGAGCATTGCCCATTATTCTAGGAGAATTCAATGTATCCATGAGAGATACCGAAACCTACGATATTCATCGGGCAGGTGGGCATTGCCCACCCTACGCATACTTAATTTATTCGCCAAAAATATCTAATTGTTCGACAAACGGTTTTGTCGAGGTTTTTTCAGGATTGGGATTGACTTTTGTGATGCCTTGGCGCAATCCTAGTGCAATTTTACTGTGCTTTTCAATTTGATGCATGACCTGTTTGGCTCGCCCAATCACAGAAGCAGGCAAACCCGCTAGCCTTCCCGCTTCGATGCCATAAGATTTATCGGCACCGCCAGGGCGAACTTGATGGAGAAAAACAATTTCATTGGGCAATTCTTGGACAGTCACTTGATAATTAGCAACGTTAGCCAGAATCGAAGCGAGTTCATTTAACTCGTGGTAGTGAGTGGCAAAAATTGTTCTTGCTTGGATTTCTGCGGCTAAATATTCTGCCACTGCCCAAGCAATCGAAAGCCCGTCAAAAGTTGCCGTCCCGCGCCCAATTTCATCTAATAATACGAGGGATTTAGCGGTAGCATGATTGAGAATGTTAGCCGTTTCATTCATTTCTACCATAAAAGTCGATTGTCCGGTGGCTAGGTCGTCCACCGCACCCACGCGAGTAAAGATGCGATCGCAAATTCCCAATTTAGCGGTTTTAGCCGGCACAAAACTGCCCGTTTGGGCCAATAATTGAATTAATCCTACTTGTCTTAAATAACAGCTTTTACCACTGGCATTGGGCCCCGTTAAAATAATCAAATCGGGATAGGGTTGATGTCCGTTATTCTCATGATTATTGCCCATTTGCGTGAGGTTGGGAACGAACAATCCTGCCGCCAACGACTGTTCGACCACTGGATGCCTGCCGTCAACAATATCGATGAGCCTGCCTTCAATCATTTGAGGGCGGCAATAGCCTTGATAGACAGCCACTTCTGCCAGTCCCGCGAGTACGTCAAGGGCAGCAACCGCCTTCGCTACCTGGCGAATCGTTTGGGCTTCCGTGGCAACTTGCGATCGCAATTCGGCAAAAAGTTCATATTCTAACTGATTTAATTCGTCTTGTGCCGTTAAGATTCTCGTTTCTCGTTCTTTCAATTCGGGGGTAATGTAGCGTTCTTCGTTGGTCAGCGTTTGTTTTCTGAGATAGTTATCTGGAGCAAGTTCCGCTTTGGAGCGGGGCAAACTGAGATAATAACCAAACGCTTTATTGTAACCCACCTTAAGATGAGAAATGCCAGTCCGTTGCTTTTCAGTGGCTTCTAAATTGGCTAACCATTGACGGTCGTCTTCGAGGCGGCGGCGCACTTCATCCAACTGCGGACTAATGCCATCTCGAATCACGCCACCTTCTTTAAGATGTAAGGGAGGAGATTCAACAAGATGGGCAATCACTTGTGCCCCCAAATGTTCCAATTCCGGTGGAATATTTTGTAAAGTTCGCAAATAAGGCGAAGTTCCCTGCGCCACTAATTCAGCGATATCTCGCAATCTAACTAACGATTCGGCTAAGGCTAATAAATCTCTAGCATTAGCTGTCCCCGAACCTACCCGTCCGGTAATGCGTTCTAAATCGTAAATATTTCGCAAACAGAGGCGGATATCTTGCCTCAGTGAGGGGGTATCCATCAACTCGGTAATCGTATCTTGTCGGGCGCATATGCCTTTGAGATTAAGTAGCGGTTCAAGCAACCAACGGCGCAAAGCCCTACCTCCCATCGCCGTAGAAGTCCGGTCTAACGCCCACAATAGCGAACCGTGAAAGCTGCCATCTCTGACAGTTTGGGTAATTTCCAGGTTGCGGCGCGTTTGGTGGTCAAGAATGAGGAAATCTACGAGGTTGTATGTACGGAGGGGTTGGAGAGGAACTTGATGAGCTTTTTGGGTATCTTCGATGTATTCGAGCAATCCGCCGGCAGCACGAATCGCTAAAGGCAGATGTTCGCAGCCCATTCCCTCTAGGGAACGTAGCCGAAAGGCAATTAACAGGCGGGATTTAGCTTCGGCCAAAGTAAAAGGGGTTTGCGATCGCAGAGAATAACAGAAGGTAGCCGGCAGACAATCGGCTAAATAGTCGGATTTTTCTCCTGGGCGCAGGAAAGTGTTAATATCAGGGGCATTGGTGGGAATTAAAACTTCTGACGGCTGTAAGCGCAATAATTCTAAGGTTAAATTCGCTAAATCATGGGATTGAGTGGTAAAAAATTCTCCAGTGGAGATATCTGCACAAGCTAACCCCCAATGTTCTCCCGTAATAACGGCGGCTGCCAAAAAATTGTTGCGGCGGGCTTGCAACATTCCATCGTCGGTTAACGTTCCAGGTGTTAGGAGTTTGGTAATTTTGCGTTCGACCATGCGCCGTTCGGCGGCGGCTTCGGCGGCATCTTCTACCTGGTCACAGATAGCTACAGCATAGCCCTTTTCGACGAGCAGGCGGCTGTAGCGTTCTAGTGCGTGATGGGGAACGCCTGTCATGGCGACTCTGCCGATTTCCTTGCCCCCGTCTTTGCTGGTGAGGACTAATTCCAGTTCTCGCGAGATAATAACAGCATCCTGAAAAAAGCATTCAAAAAAATCCCCGACTCGGTACAGCAGCAAGGCGTTGGGATTATGTTCTTTCACCTCAATGTAATGTTGGAACATGGGGGTAAGTTTGCTGCGGTCGAGGGGGTAGTAATCTGGGTGAGGAGCTTTAGCAGTGGC
This sequence comes from Microcystaceae cyanobacterium, assembly GCA_041743025.1. Taxonomy (GTDB): domain Bacteria; phylum Cyanobacteriota; class Cyanobacteriia; order Cyanobacteriales; family Microcystaceae; genus JBGTNM01. Next base: position 1,626 of record JBGTNM010000140.1, on the reverse strand, counting down.
AACTTCGGCACTGGGAGGCGTAAATTCTGGCGGTGGGGTCATTCGATTTTAGATTTTGGATTTTGGGTTTTGGATTTGCCCCTCGACTGAGTTGGGGGCTTGACATAAAGATGCTTTGTTTTCTTTGTCTTTTATTATAGAAAATCTATTGTAAGCGACGTTGCTGTGATATCCCCAAAAAATTTAGGACGCATTTTCTCAGTGTTGCGGAGAAACGAGACAATTGCCGTCGCGTATGCTAAGTAACTTAGCACTTTAGAAGAATTTAAAACTATCAAAAAGTTTAGATGAAGAAGGGTGAATGTGAAAGCATATTCTCGTATATTTTACAGGGTATTTAAGTGCGATCGCTGAGTTTACTCTGCGTATTTTTTCTTTCAAACTCAATTTTATAAATCCGTATTTTTCCTGTTAACAGTGATTAAAGTCACCGATTAAACTGTATTTGTTGCACCCAAAATGACGAGCAATATCCTTTCCCACAAAAGACAGGAAAGTTATCGTTCTAAAAACAAATTGAAGTTACCCAGAAGACGGAGAAACTATGAAAACTATTTTAGATGCCGTGCAAAGTTTAATTGATTCTTCACAAGATTTAGGAGAGCTTACAGTACTTGAGCGAGTTAGAGAAGCGGTTACTAAACACGCTGACTTATTTAGTTCAATTGACCCTAGTGTCGCTAATTTTAGTGAGTGGTTCAACCGCACAGAAAACAGCAGTTTAATGGCTGATCTAGCTCAATCTGACAAAAGTTTCGAGGCCATCGATACCCTGCAACGTTATTTTACGAAGTCAGAGGAAGCCTCGGCTTTGCAAACCGAAATCTCTCTGACCAATTCCTTATTACTCACACAAATTAGCCTTACTTCAGAGCAATTAGACAAAAATGTGGGTAGCATTGACTTCACCTCATCTCCCCAACCTCTATTACCAGAACTCGTTTCAGATTCTCAGACCAAAAAGGGAGTAGAAGACGCTTTTTTCCCTTCATCTCCTCAAACTTCAACTTTAGGAAATACCAATCAAACGCTTGCGGTTTCTGAGTCGAGTGCTACTGATTTGCTCGCTTCTAGCGATGGCTGGGTGGGCAATACGTTAGGTTCTCACAACTTATCGGCTTTAAATTATCGTTGTAATTGCCCCGTCTGCTGCACGGGAGATGTCTTCAAAGACAAATCGTCCAAAGAGCTTATCTCTGATGCCGACAGCGCACTACCGGTTGATACCACCACCACTGCGCCACCGATAGAAGGAGTTCTTTCCGGGTATGATTGGGGATTTTCTTGGGGCAATCGCACAATTACTTACAGCTTTTACGAGAATGATATATTTGCCGGGACTTACTACGGCTCTGAAACAGGAGTTAAAGAAGTCGGTCAAGGCGTTAAAAATAACGTCCGCTCGATTATGGACTGGCTGGAAACCATCATTGATGTTGATTTTGCCGAAGTTCAAGAAACGAACACCAGTACTTACGGGCGCATTCGTTTCATGGACTCCAACGGGCCGGGTTACGCTTACGCTTACTATCCCTATTCCGATTCAGCCCCGCTAGCGGGAGATGTCCACCTCAATCCCAACTACGATGGTAAAGGTAGCGGCAATAATTTTCAGAGCGGGCCGGG